>NZ_JAUSZL010000002.1:4270768-4575823 GCF_030817535.1 Streptomyces sp. V3I8
GCTGCCGCCACCGCCGCCCGTGGAGCCGGACGAGATGAAGTAGTGGATCTTTCCGTCCGCCACGTACTTCTTGAACTGGGCCAGCGTCGGCGACGGGTCGCTGCCGTTGAAGCCACCGATCGCCATCACCGGGTCACCGGTGGAGAGCTGGTAGCTCGCCGCGTTCTGGGCGCCGACGGCCGCCGCGGCCCAGGTGTAGTCACCGGCATCCTTCTCCAGGAGCGCCTTGGCCTCGGAGTCGACCGTCGCGCCGTTGAGCAGGCCGCCCATACCGCCGCCGCCCATGCCGCCACCGTCACCGGTGCCACCGGCGGTGCCGCCACCGGGCCGGGTCTGGCCGTTCTGGCCGTTCTGCTGCCCCTGTCCCTGGCCGCCGCCGGGGAAGCCGCCGGTCGGAGGCCCGCCCGTGCCGCCGCCCTGCTGGTTCTGGCCGGTGCCGCCCTGCTGGTTCCGGCCCGGCATACCGCCACCGCCGCCACCGGGGCCACCGCCCATGCCACCGCCGCCGCCCGGACCGCCGCGACCGCCCGAGACCGCAGGGCCCGCCGTGACGATCGAGCCGCTGTGGCCCTCGTTCAGCGTGGTCAGCGTGTACGCCGTCGGGCCCGCGAGCCCCGCGACGAAGCCGAGCCCGACCACCGCGAGGGCGAGCCCGCGCCCGAGCCGCGTGATGAAGATCAGGCCGAGGGCCGCGACCAGGCCGCCGACCAGGACCAGCCACTTGAGCCAGGGCAGGTAGTCGGAGGAGCGGTTCAGGAGGACGTACCCCCAGACCGCGGTGGCCGTCGACCCGGCCGCCATGGTGAGCGCGATCCACATCCGGCCGCGCTCCTCCCACAGCACGCTCGCGCCCATGCCGACCACGGCGGCGACGTACGGGGCGAGGGCCACGGTGTAGTACTCGTGGAAGATGCCCTGCATGAAGCTGAAGACCACCATGGTGATCAGCAGCGAGCCGCCCCAGGCGAGGAACGCGGCGCGGGCCGTGTCGGTCCGCCTCGCCCTCCAGGTCAGCGCGATGCCCGCGGCGAGCACGATCAGCGCGGCCGGGATCAGCCAGGAGATCTGGCCCCCGGTGGAGGAGCTGAACATCCGGTCCCAGCCGGTCTCGCCCCAGCCGCCGCCGCCCCCGCCGCCCCCGCCGCCTCCTCCGACGCTGCCGGTCTCCTCGCCGTTGATGCGGCCGAGTCCGTTGTAGCCGAAGGTGAGTTCGAGGAAGGAGTTGTTCTGCGAGCCGCCGATGTACGGGCGGGAGGACGCGGGCCACAGCTCGACCAGCGCCACCCACCAGCCGCCCGCGACGACCATCGACAGTCCGGCGAGGAGCACCTGCCCGATGCGCCTGCGCAGGGTCGTCGGCGCGAGGGCGACGTAGACGATCGCGAGGGGCGGCAGGATCAGGAAGGCCTGGAGGGTCTTCACCAGGAAGGCGAGACCGACGGCCGCGCCCGCCCAGACCAGCCACTTCGTCCGCGCCTTCTCCATGGCGCGCAGCACGCAGTAGACCGTGACGGCCATCAGGAGGGCGAGGGCCGCGTCCGGGTTGTTGAAGCGGAACATCAGCGCGGCGACGGGCGTGAGCGCGAAGACCGCCATGGTGAGAAAGCCTGCCGCGGCACGGAACCGGCGGCGCACCGCCCCGTACAGCACCGCGGCCGTGGCGACGGCCATGAGGACCTGCGGGAACAGGATCGCGAACGAGTTCAGGCCGAACAGCCGCACCGACAGGGCCATCGGCCACAGGGAGGCCGGGGGCTTGTCGACGGTGATGGCGTTGGCCGAGTCGAGCGAGCCGAAGAAGAAGGCCTTCCAGGACTGGCTGCCGGCCTGGGCGGCCGCGGAGTAGAAGGAGTTGGCGTACCCGGAGGCCGTGAGGTTCCAGGTGTAGAGCGCGCCGATCAGCAGCAGCGCGCCGAGGAACGCGGGGCGTACCCAGCGGTTGTCCTCGGGCCGCCCGCGCCACAGGCGGCGCGCGAAGGGCTGCCCGGGGCTGCCGTCCTCGGGGGCGGCGGACCGCACCGGACCGGCCGGTTCCCGTACGACTGTCGCCGGCGGGACGGTCGGGCCCTCACCGGAGCCGGCGGTCTCCGTACCCGGATGGCCGTGCTGGGTCGTCGTCATCGCGCGTCCCTCGGATCGTGGTCGTTCGGGCGCACCGGCTGCATCTGCATGGCGGCGTCCCCCCAGGTCTGGTGGTCGTGCGGAGCGTCGGCCGTGCCGTACGGACCGGAGCCGGCCGGCCTGCCGTAGGCGTCCGCGGACTGCGTGCCGTAGACGTCCGCGGACTGCGTGTCCGGACCGCCGTACGGGGACCGCGGCGCCGCCGCGTAGACGGGCGAGGCCGGCACCGCCGACACCGCGGGCGTGGCGGGCATGTGCGAGGCGACGACGGTCGACGGTGACCCGTCGTGCCGGTCCGGGAACACCCAGGCCCGGAAGAGCAGGAACCGCAGCACGGTCGCCGCGAGGTTGGCGACGATCAGAACTGCCAGTTCGGTGGCGTGCGCCGGTTCGGTGGTCGCCGCGTTCAGGGCGGCGAGCGAGCCGCTGGTGAGGGCGAGCCCGATACCGAAGACGACCAGGCCCTGCGCCTGGTGCCGTACCGCACCGCCCTTGCCGCGTACGCCGAAGGTCAGGCGCCGGTTGGCCGCGGTGTTGGCGACCGCCGAGACGAGCAGGGCGAGCGCGTTGGCGACCTGCGAGCCCGAGAACGTACGGAAGCCGCTGTAGAGCACCAGGTAGAACAGCGTGGACAGGACGCCCACGACGCCGAACCCGATGAGCTGGCGGGCCAGGCCCTTCGGCACACCGCTGATCTCACGGTCGCGCGGGTCGTCGCCGAAGGGCCGGGCGAGCCGGTCGAGCGCGAGCGAGCCGGTGGCGAGGGCGCGTCCCACCCGCCACACGCCCTTGAGGTCGTCGGTCGCGGTCTTGACGATGTGCACGGTCGAGTCCGGGTCGTCGACCCAGTCGACCGGCACCTCGTGGATGCGCAGCCCTGCCCGTTCGGCGAGGACCAGCATCTCGGTGTCGAAGAACCAGCCGGTGTCCTCGACGAGCGGCAGCAGCACCTGCGCGACATCGCGCCGGATCGCCTTGAAGCCGCACTGCGCGTCGGAGAAGCGGGCCTGCAGCGAGCCCCGCAGGATCAGGTTGTACGTACGGGAGATGAACTCCCGCTTGGCGCCCCGCACCACCCGCGAACTGCGGGCGAGCCGCGAGCCGATCGCCAGGTCCGAGTGACCGGAGATCAGCGGGGCGACCAGCGGGAGCAGCGCGTTGAGGTCGGTGGAGAGGTCGACGTCCATGTAGGCGAGGACCGGGGCGTCCGAGGCGGACCAGACGGTGCGCAGCGCCCGGCCGCGGCCCTTCTGCTCCAGCCGGTACGACCGGACCCCGGGCAGTTCCGCCGCCAGCCGCGCCGCCACCAGCGGGGTGGTGTCCGTGGACGCGTTGTCCGCGACCGTGATGCGGAACGCGTACGGGAAGGTGCGGGAGAGGTGCTCGTGCAGTCTGAGCACGCACGGCTGGAGGTCCTTCTCCTCGTTGTAGACGGGGATCACTACGTCCAGGACAGGCGTACCGGCATGTCCGGCCGGGAGGTGCTCCCGCGCCGGCAGGTTGCCGGGAGAAGGTTCGGTTCGCATGACGACGACTGTCGTCAAGCGCCCTGTTGCACCCATGTGGTCGTGCTGTGCTGTGCCTGTGAGTACGGTTGTGAATTCGTTTCGGAGATGAACGCCTCGTGAGAAAGGGGCGTCTGGAAGGCCGGCGCGGGCAGGTGCACGGTGAAGACGGTGCGCCCGGGCACGCTGTCGACGGTCACCGCACCGCCGTGCGCCGTGGCCACGGCCTGCACGATCGCGAGCCCGAGTCCGGTGGAACCGGAGGCACGCGAGCGCGAGGAGTCGCCCCGCGCGAACCGTTCGAAGACGTGCGGTAGGAGGTCGGGCGAAATGCCCTGTCCGTCGTCCTGGACGTCCACGCACACCCAGGTCCCCTGGCGGCGCACGCGCGCGGTCACCGTCGTACCCGCGGGTGTGTGCGTACGCGCGTTCGCGAACAGGTTGACCATGACCTGCTGGATACGGGCGGCGTCCGCCAGCACGAGTGCGGGTTCGTCGGGCAGCTCCAGCCGCCAGTTGTGCTCGCGCCCGGCCGCCCGGGCGTCGCTCACGGCGTCCACGACCAGCGGGGAGAGGTCGGTGTGCTCGTAGCTCAGCGGCCGTCCCGCGTCGAGGCGGGCGAGCAGCAGCAGGTCCTCGACGAGGCCCGTCATCCGCCCGGCCTCGGACTCGATGCGGCCCAGCGCGTGCCGGGTGTCGGGCCCGGTCTCCTCGCGGCCGCGTCTGGTGAGCTCGGCGTATCCGCGGATGGACGCCAGTGGCGTACGCAGCTCATGGCTGGCGTCCGCCACGAACTGCCGTACGCGCGTCTCGCTCTCCTGGCGCGCGTGCAGGGCGCCGTGGACGTGGTCGAGCATCCGGTTGAGCGCGGCCCCGACCTGCCCGACCTCGGTGTGGGGGTCGGTCTCGGACTCGGCGACACGCTCGTTGAGGGTCACCTCGCCGGTGTGGAGGGGGAGTTCGGAGACCCGGGTGGCGGTGGCGGCGACCTTGCGGAGGGGGCGCAGGGCGACGGTGACGATCGTGGCCCCGGCGAACGAGGCGGCGATGAGACCGGCGAGCGTGACGCTGACCTCGACGAGGATGAGGGTGTTGAGCGTGTTCGTGACGTCCTCGGTGGGCATGCCCACGTAGAACGAGCCGTTGTCGCCCTTCTGGTACTGGACGTGGTACTCGCCGAGGCCCGGCAGGGTGACCGTGTGCGGTCTGCCGTCCCGCGGCACGTCAGCGAGGACGGCCTGCTGCGCCGCGGTGAGCGGCTGGGGATCGACATCCGGTATCCCGTAGTCGCCCTTGGTCTTCTTGCCGACCTGGGCCTCGGTGATGCTGCCGCCGGTGACCTCCGCGGCCACCGTGCCGCTGGGCTGCGGGCCCTGGGTGACGAACACCGACAGTGTCCTCTTCGGCTTGTCGTCGCCACGGGGACCGGACTGGACGCCTCCCGGGTCCAGGGGACCCGCCGCCCTCATGGCGGCGTCCTTCAGCGTGTCGTCGAGCTGCTCGTACAGGTGGGAGCGGAGCGCGATCGTCGTGACCGTGCCGATCACCGCGCACACCACCGCGATCAGCGCCACCGCCGAGACGACGAGCCGCGTCCGCAGGGTGCGGGGCTGCCGGCGCCGCTGCGTGCGCAGGGCCCGGGGCTGCCGGCGTCCCTGCGACCGCGGCCGTCGTCGCCCGCTCACGACGTCGCGGGCTTGATCAGATATCCGGCGCCGCGCCGGGTGTGGATCATCGGCTCACGGCCTGCGTCTATCTTGCGGCGCAGGTAGGAGATGTAGAGCTCGACGACGTTGGCCTGTCCGCCGAAGTCGTACGACCACACGCGGTCGAGTATCTGCGCCTTGCTGAGCACCCGGCGCGGGTTGCGCATCAGGAACCGCAGCAGCTCGAACTCGGTCGCGGTGAGGTGGATGCCGTCACCCGCCCGCTCCACCTCGTGGCTGTCCTCGTCCAGGGTGAGGTCCCCGACGACGAGCACCGAGTCGGAGCGGCGGTCGGTGGCACCGGAACGGCGGATGAGGCCCCGCAGCCGGGCCACGACCTCTTCGAGGCTGAAGGGCTTGGTGACGTAGTCGTCGCCGCCGGCCGTCAGGCCCGCGATCCGGTCCTCGACCGCGTCCTTCGCGGTCAGGAAGAGAACGGGCACGTCGGGCATCTCCCGGCGCAGCCGGCCGAGGACGGCGAGACCGTCCATGTCCGGCAGCATCATGTCGAGGACGACGGCGTCGGGCCGGAACTCGCGCGCGGTCTGCACCGCACCGGTCCCGTCGGCCGCGCTGCGGATCTGCCAGCCTTCGTAGCGGAGGGCCATGGACAGCAGCTCGGTGATCGACAGCTCGTCGTCCACCACCAGCACGCGGACGGGGCTCCCGTCCGGCCTCAGCAGTTCGGTGCGCCCCTGGGGCGAGGTCGTGGTCATAGCGGACACATTGCTGGGCCGGTCTGAGAGCACGCTTTCCCCGACCTGTGAATCCCCTGAGAAACACACAGGTACCTCTCAGGGAACACCTGACGACTCCGCGGGCCTCCGCCGGGCTCCGCCGGGCTCCGTCCTCACAGCCCGAACAGCCGCGCCCCGTTGTCATGGCAGATTCCCCGCAGCCACTCCTCCCCCAGCCCGAGCCCTTCCAGCGCCCGCAGCTGGTGCATGTACACATAGGGAATGTTCGGGAAGTCGGTCCCGAGCAGGATCCGGTCACCGAGTGCGGAGAGACGGGGGAGCGCCCGCCGCGGGAACGGGGCGAACTCCTCGCTGAAGTCGGTGAACGCCATCGTCGTGTCCAGCCGCACCTCCCCGTACCGCTCGGCGAGGTCCAGGAAGTCCTCGTACTCCGGCATCCCCATGTGCGCGATCACCAGCCGCAGCCGCGGATGCCGCGCCAGCACCCGCGCGACCGGCTCCGGCCCGGTGTGCTTGCCGGGCGAGGGCCCGGAGCCGCAGTGGATCACCACGGGCGTCCCCGCCTCGGCCAGCACGCCCCAGGCCTCGTCGAGAAGCTCGCAGGCCGGGTCGTACGCCCCCACCTGGACGTGCGCCTTGAAGACCCGCGCCCCGTCGTCCAGCGCCTCCCGCACGTACGCCGCCACGCCCGGCTCCGGGAACAGCGTCGCCGTATGGAGGCAGTCGGGGGTCCGCCGGGCGAAGTCGACGGCCCATTGGTTGAGCCACCGCGCCATGCCGGGCTTGTGCGGGTAGAGCATGGCGGTGAAGGCCCGCACACCGAACTCCCGCAGCAGACCGACCCGTTCGCTTTCCCCGGCCCGGTAGGTGATCGGCCACTCGACACCACCGGTGAGCGGCCCGAGCGCGTCGAAGTACGCCCAGACCTTCCTCAGGACCGCCTCGGGCATGAAGTGGGTGTGCACGTCGACGAGGCCGGGAAGACCGAGCCCCTCCCAGAACCGCCGTACGTCACCGGCCTCGCCCGGCGCCCCCGCCACCTCGTCGACCGCGTCCACGCTCAGCCCTCTGCCTCTGCCCCTGCCCCTGCTCCTGCTCCCGGCTCGATGCTTTTCCCGTGCTCGTCCTGCTCTCCACGCTCGAAGCCGTAGCTCCGCTCGACCTTGGCGACGTGCAGTGTGTAGCGCTCGTACCACTCGGCGCGCCCCCGCTTCTGCGCCGCCCGGTGCTCGGCATCGCTCCGCCAGGCCTCGAGCGCGTCGGCGTCCCGGAAGTACCCGACGGTGACGGTCAGCCCGCCCGGGGACCCCGCGATGTCCATCCCGAGGAACCCCGGTATCCCCTTGACCCGCTCCTCCATCCGCTCGGCGGTCTCACCGTACGCATCGCTCCCCCCGTCGGCCGACTCCGTCTTCACCGAGGTGAACACGACGGCGTAGTAGGGCGGTTCATACGCCCTGACGGGCACGACGGGCACGACGGCGGAGGAGGGACGGGGGACAGGTGCTGACGACTGATGACTCATGACGCCCACTCTCGGTCCGGCCGCCGTACCACGTCCAGGGCCTTTACCGAAGGGGACCCGCTCGGGATCGATCTCTTGACCAAGTGCCCGTCCGCCTCAGAAGAGTCCGCCCTGAACACCCCCGAACTCCCGCACCGGCACGGTGATGTGGCCGGATCCACTTCGCTCACCCGCCTCCCCCTCATCCGCCTCCCCCTCACCCGCTCCGGTCAGTTCCCACCCGGTCATGAGCCGGGTGTCGAGCACGACCACCCCGCGCCGGGTCCGCAGATGCAGATCGGGCCCGGCGGCGGCCACCAGCTCCCCCCGTACGACCCCGCCCGGCACGAGCTCGGCGACGACGGCGACGGCCGGCGCGAGCCCGTCCAGCCCGAACGCCCCCGCGTGGTCGACGGCTTCGAACGGCATCCGCTCCAGGGCCTCCGGCCACCGCTGAAGTCCCACGGCCCGCGCATGCAGCTCCCGGACCTCGGCCTCCCGTATCCCGGTCCCCGGGAGCGCACTGCGTACGGCCCGCTTGGCGTCGTACGCGATCCGGTCCGGCACCCCCAGCGCGGTACGCAGCAACTCCTCACTGCGCCGGGCGGCCATCAGGGGCCCCCGCCCCAGCCAGGTGAAGACGACGGCTCCCTGCTCCAGCAACCGGGCCGATCCGCGCTCGACGGCGGTGATGCCGACCTTGACCATCCCGGGTCCGAACCACGCCAGATAGACGGAGTAGGGCCGGGGGTCGTCGGCGATGGTGTCCGCGGCGACGGAGTGCGCCCGGTCCAGCCGCGCACACTCCTCGCACCGGGCCCCGACGCTCCGCCCGGACACCGCGGTGCCCGGCGGACAGCTGTTCCCGCGTGCCCCCACACACCGCCGGACGCCCCCGCCCACGACGGCGAACGCGACCTGCTTCCCCCACGGCAACGCACTACGACGCCCCCCGCCCCACACCAGCACGGGCTCCGACCCGACCCACCGCAGCCCCGCGCATCTCCACACCTGTGCCATCACCCACGAGCGTAGAGGCCGGCACTGACAACGGGAGGTACGACCGGCACCGGACGAGCCGCCCCGGCGCAGAGGCCCCGGACTCGTCGTCCGGGGCCCCTCATCCATGTGATCCATGTGATCAACGGGCATTCGACAGGATACGGATTCCAAGATTCCGAATGCCACGGTTCACGCCGGCTCACGCCGGTCCACGCTCGCTACGAATGATCCCGCAGGACACGCCGGATGGACCCGATGACCTCGTCGATGCCGCTGGACTGCAGCCGGGCCTTCTTCGAGCTGTCCTCTTCGTCCGTGATACCGACCGTGACGCCCATGGACTGGCCGTTCGACACGCTCACCTCCAGCCGACGCCGCTGGACCTTGCTGAACCGGACGGTGTCGGCATCGGGGGTACGGGTGTTCAACTCGTCCAGGGAGACATGGTCGGGAGCAGGTGTGGTCCGGGTCGACACGGAGACCACGTGGTTGTACTGGTACTCCTCCGTGTCCTCCTTCGACAGGCCGCCCGACAGGAAGTCCAGCGTGCAGTGGAAGAGCGCGAGGTGATGCAGGGTGGGACAGACGACGAGAACCTCGTACTCCCTGAACCGCCACACCCCGTCGTCGCCGATTCCGAACCCGCTGAGCTTCGGTCCGTAGAGAACCAGCGGCCTCTTCTCGGGACGTTCGGCCGGGCTCCCGCCGAGCAGGGCCGCCACCGGATCCCATGCCTCGGCACCGATCTCCAGATGGTCCGAGGTGATGCCCAGGCGGCTCATCGCACGGTCCTCGATGACCTTCAGATCCTGTGCGAGGAGCCGGTCCATCTCGCGATCGGACGGTTTGGGTTCCGCCTTCTCGTACGCCTCCTTGTACTCCTTCTTCTTCTGGCCGCCCTTCACGGCGGCCCAGACACCACCGGCCATCAGCAGCACTCCGAGGAACGCGCTGCCGCTCAAGGCGATCAGCCCCACCAGCACCGCGATGCCGCCGCCCACGAGCAGTCCCGTGGCAATCCGGTCGAGGCTCTGCTCGGGGGTGGGATGGAAGTACTTCTCGACCTTCTTCTTCCGCTCGGTCGCCCGGGTCTCAGCCATGGTCATGGTCATGGGGTGGTTCCTCCTGCACGCTCGTCAAGCGCTTGCCAGACACGGCTCTGCGGCGCGGGTACATGCCGCCGGATGAGATCTGCGTACGACCGATCGATCTGCCTCGCCTTCGTGCGCAGGCTGTCCGGGACAGCCGCGGACCCCATCCACGCGTTGGTGCGGTCCTCCTGCACCAGGGCCGCGAGAAAGCGCGCGTGCGGTTCGTGCAGCGGGCCCAGCAGATCCAGTGCGGCGGCGGCTTCGGCGGTGGTGCACAGGCTCGGACGCCTCCCTCCGAGCCGGGCCAGCGCGAGAAGGAAACGCGCGTGTGCGGCGGCCGACGGGGCCAGCGCCCCGAGGCTGATGCACTCCGTCAGATGGGTGACCGCGGAATGGTGGAGTCCTTGGCGCAATGACGCGTCACCGAGGCGCAGGTGTTCCTCCGCGCGTTCACGCGGGGTCGGCTCCGGGGGAGCCAGGTGAAGCTCACGGATATGGTTGACCGTATCCGCGTTGTTGATCGTGTGGGCTTCCTGCCGGCCGATGTAATGGGTGGTGGAGTTCTTCCGGTCTCTGCTTCCGCCCATCGGTCCTCTTTCCTTGGGCTGACTCGGCCTCGGCCTCGGTTTCGGCATCGGTTTCGGCATCGGCCGAGAACGCACCGTCCGGGCTTCGCCGGATCACTGCACGAAAGAGCTGATGACGGTTGCGATGGCGGCGACGACGGAAGTGGCCCGGAGACTCGTGGCGATGGTCTGCGCCCGCTCCAGCGCCCCGACGGCCGCGGTGCGTTCGGGCAGCGCGTACCGGGCACTCTCGACCTCGGCGCGCAGGTCCCCCCACTCGGCGGCTTCGGACGGCTCCTCGTCGATGCGTGCGAGCAGGGCGTCCAGACGTGCGGCCGTCACGCTCGCCTGCTCGGGACCGATGTAGAGCGTCTCCCCCTGATAAATGTTCTCCGCGCTCTGTTTTTTGATCTTGAAGTCAGCCATGTACCCCCCTGGAGATCAAGCACGGAAGCCGTCGTCCGGCACACCGCCCTCACTCATACTCAGCTGTCGCGCTGATGCGAATCAGATCGTAGAACGCATATATAGATACGGAGAGACCTGAATCCATAATGATAATATTTGAGCACTACACGCTCATCCCCATAAAAGAAGTCCCTTTTTCGAAAGACTTCCCTTCGCTTCGAAACGTTTCTTGACCGGTCTCCGAGGCACTGCCGACCAGACCTGCGAACGTGGCGCTCCTCGGCCACGCTCCGCCCACCCCGCACCACAAGCGCACCAGGTCGAGCGGGGAGCAGTGGGGAACCACGGCACGGAGAGCCGGGTCCACCGAAGCCACGCTGTGGCCGTTTACCCAGGCCGACACCGAAGCCGTCCTCAGGAGCCGTTCGGCGTCCGGTTGCCCGTCTCGGCCGCTCAGCGCGTGGACCGGTGCAGGCAGGCCGCCTTGATCGCCTGCCGGACCAAGGCCGGCGAGCGGTACCGGTGAGGACTACCCCATGCTCTTGGCGCCGTCGAGGGACTCGCGGATGATGTCGGCGTGGCCGGCGTGCTGGGCAGTCTCGGAAACGATGTGCATCAGTACTTGTCGGGCCGACCACTGCGCACCGGGTTCGGACCACGGAGCCTTCGGCAGGGGCCAGGAGACATCCAGGTCGGGCAGAGTGACCACCAGTTCATCGGTCCGGCGAGCCACTTCCGCGTAGTCGGCCAGCACACCGGTCAACGTCTCCTCGGGCAGCAGCCGGAACCCGTCTGCCCGACGCGCCCAGTCGGCGTCGGTCATCGCCGTGAAGTCCGGCATGGACGACGGGCCGTTCAGGATGAAGTTCCCCCAGGCCCGTTCGACCTCCGTGACGTGCTTGATCAGACCGCCCAGGCACAACTCGCTGGCAGTGGTTGGCCGGCGGGCCTGCTCGTCGGTGAGATCGCGGGTCGTGAAGCGCAGAAAGTGCCGGTGCTTGGCCAGTGTCCCGATCCAGTCGGCGCGCTCACCGGTGATCGTCGGGCGCTCGCCCGCGTCCCGGGTGTTCTGCTCGTCGTCAGTCATGATCCCCGCCTTCCGGTGTTCCCGTTTCATCGCCAGGACCAAGCTAGAGATCATCTAGGCCAAGTTCTGTCCTAGTGGCACGGGGCACCCGCGGGCGGGGTGACGGCGACGACCTGGAGGACGATCACGACACGACCGGTCCACCGGCAGCCGTCCGGGTCGCTCCGCGTCCGTCGACCGATGCGGTTGCCGTCAACCACTGCCGTCAACGCATAAGCCAGAGGCCCCGTGGATTCCTCCACGGGGCCTCTGGTCTGCTGTGCACTCGGCAGGATTCGAACCTGCAACCTTCTGATCCGTAGCTCTAGACAGATCGGTCAACGTGGGCCATAAAGACCCCTCTTCGGTCTCTCACGCTGACTGATGGCCATAGTCAGTTGCTGCGGTTGCTGCACTTCTCTGCTGTACGACAACGGAGCTGTGCTCAGCTCGACACTGCCCCACCCGCGAAGCCGACTGCAAGGTCTCCCAGTACGTCACAAACAGCGCTAGCCACCTGCTTCATCCTGCTCAACTTCGATACATCAGCCATACGGTTCTCCTCGTCGTTCGTCTCCATGCCCTGGTCGTTGTTACTCAACTTTGATGCCAGGACCTTGCAGACAACGGCTGCGAAGAGGGACAGAGCGAGACTCGGCAATGCCGAGCTCAGCACAGCTCCGTGCCGGACCTTAGCGCACCCGCGTGGCCAACGGAGCCTCAACGACCAAGCCAAAGCTACTGCCGGGTCCTGAGGCACCAGTTTGGAAGATCGCGTATGTGGATGCGGGCTGACCTGGTAAGACGGTGGCCTGTGGGTTCTCGGACCGTTCGCCGGGACTCCCCGCTGTTCACCGTCGGCCGCTCCCTCATCGGGCACGCAGGGGGCACGGCGTCACTCGTAGAACCGCGCTGCGCTCAGGGCCCGAGCCATGAACGTCCAGTCGCCGTCGGCCGGTAGCTCTTGACCGTGGTTCGTGTACGACCCCGGGGCGTCGGCCACCCACGCTTCCAGAGCCTCCAGGAAGCCGTCTAGCGTCCGATTTTCCCACTGGTCGCCGCTCGCTTCAAAGTCCTGTCGCAGACGTTTCAGGAAGCTACTCAGGGCCTCGCGGTCAGCAAGGCGCTCGGTGGGCCACAGTGGTACTGGCACTCGCTCGTCTCCCCAGTCTTCAAGCCGGAGTCTGACCTGGTAGTTGTGATCAGCGTGTGAGACCACGTTTCCGCTGATCGCGAACCCTACTGGGGGCGGGACAGTTCCATGCGGGGCAGCAGAGATCTCTGCCAGTCCCATCCCGTCCGGTACTCCGTCGATCTGCACGAACACGCCGAAGGGCTGGCGGCCGATGACCTTGCCAGTCACGGCAGTACCCGCTGGCAGCGCGGCCACAGTTGCTGGCCATGCGCGTCGTATGTCCTCTGGGGTCGGATCATCTACACCCGTCGGCCACGTGTACTCCGTCATGCGCGCGTCCCCCGGCCATCGCGTACTTGAACCTCTGCCCTCATCTTTATCAGGTCGATCATGGAGGGCTGTGGACGTTGGCCAACCCGCTCCGGCCCTAGAACGACCGTCCGCTGAGGTTCGGTGGCGACCGTCCTTGTTCGACCTTGTTGGTGTCAGGTGCTGGTGTCAGCAGTCGAGTGCGGCCTTGCCAAGATGATGGCGAAGTCCATCAGTCAGTGATCTTGTAGTGAACGGCCTGCTCTCCGGTCGCATCGCCAAGTTGCTGTGCGATCTCAGCGGCGATCAGCTCCGCCGACGCGGACGACTCGGAGCCTTCGATGTCGACGTACCACGTACCGGCAAGCTCCCAAGAGACACTGACGGTGGCCCTACCAGCGCGAAAGACCAGCACATCGCTGTCATCCACGATCTTGCACTGTAGAGATTTCGGCAGGAGGTAGCTGGAGAGGTCGCCAGTGGGCATGTCGGGCCAGTCGCTGCCACTCTGGGTGCTGATCGTGTACTCCGCCACAGCCGCATCCTGCCAGCTTGGCGTTGCTGACAGCTCACCCCAACCCACCACCTTCCCCAGCTTCCATCCCGTCCACCGTCGACCCACACACCGTGGAGCGGGCGTGGTTCAGGGCGTCAAGGTGGAGCGCGCCACTGTACGAACGACCTTGACGCCCTGGGCCGCGACTGCTCGGCTCTGCCTGGGTCGATGGTGGTCGGGACGGAAGCACCCTGCGCACGCCACAACGTGCCCGCGGTCGGCAATGGCGCCCCTCTGCCCCGGTGCCGGCCGATCCCCCGCCGGAGGCATGTCCTGACCTCGGTTCTCTCGACCGCCATCCCTGGTTGATCCCGCTTCCACTGCTCGCAGCATCCGGCAGGCCTCAGCCGTGGCGTACCTGCTTTTTTGATCCCAAAGCGTCGGTTGGGCCTGTTGCGGATCATGCGTGCCGGTCATGAGGCAGTGCCTGCCCAAGGCGGGGCTTGGTGCTCGTGGATGGGCGGGGAATCAGGATCGGTCCGGTGTATCGGCCCTTGGCGGGCCAGAGCGTGAAGCGTGATCACCCCGGGGCATCCTTGGGTGGCGCGGGGCCGGGGGCCGGGGCGCGCGGGCCGAAGGCAGGAGCGAAGCCCCGAGCCCCCGAGCCCGGCGCCGGCCCGCAGTGCGGGCCGGCGGGGTGTGATCTGCGCAGCGACGGCTAGAGCCGAGTAGGCCAGCGCAACCGGATACCGTCTGCCAGTGCTGCGCGCAGGGGAAGGACGCCAAGCGGGACGCCTCTCGCCGGAAGTGCTGCGCGATCGGTGACTGCTGCGAGTCGTACCCGTCCCGGCGCGTGGTCCAAGGCTCCCGCGACGCTCTGCGGGCTGCGCTCACCCATGCGGTCACCGAAGAGGAGATCGGCAAGAACGTGGCATCGTTCGTGAAGGTGCCCAAGCCTCGTCGTCGCCGGATCAAGCCGTGGTCCGTTGCTGAGGCCGGCCGGTTCCTCGCTGATGCCGCCGCTCGGGACGATCGCCTTTTCGCGGCCTGGGTCCTCGCGCTGTGCCTCGGACTCCGCCGCGGGGAAGTGCTCGGCCTGACGTGGAAGTCCGTCGACTTCGAGCGGGGAGAGCTGTACGTCGATCACCAGATCCAGCGTGCGGGGCGGCAGATCCTGCACCGTGAGACCAAGACCGAGGACTCCGACGACTTCCTGCCGCTGCCGGCGCTCTGCCTCAAGGCGTTGCGGATGCGCCGTGCTCAGCAGACCGGCGACCGGAAAGCCGCTGGGGAGGTCTGGCAGGACAGTCACGGTCTGATCTTCACCACGAAGTACGGCACGCCGATCGAGCCGGGCAACATGACCCGCATGTTCGCGCTGCGCGCTCGTCGTGCCGGGCTCCGGGTCATCCCGCTGCGGAACGCCCGACACACGTGCAGCTCGCTCCTGGTGGCGTTGAAGGTGCATCCGAAGGTGGCTCAGCGCATCCTGCGGCACTCGCAGATCGCCATGACGATGGAGGTCTACGCCGAAGCGAGCGAAGAGCAGGTGCGTGCCGCGATCGGCCAGTTGTCCGACGCGATGGGCGGTACCGGCTGACGCGGTTGCTGTACTTCGCTGCTGTACGCCCCTGAAACGCCAAAGGCCCCGGATGACTCCGGGGCCTTTGAGCTGCTGTGCACTCGGCAGGATTCGAACCTGCAACCTTCTGATCCGTAGTCAGATGCTCTATCCGTTAAGCTACGAGTGCTTGTGTGTTCTGTTGTGTTCGCTTTTCCTTCCGGGCTTTTCTGCCTGGTCGGCGTTGCGGGAACAACATTACATGACTGGCGCCGTGAGGCGAAATCCGTTTGTCAGACCCGGCCTGAACTGCGGAAACAGCCCGAAGAGGGCTTGAGGACGACCTCGGGCGCGGGCCCGTGGAGCGCCGGTAACGATCAAGGAACGGACGAAGCCCCGGTCATGGGTGACCGGGGCTTCGTGATCTTCGGCGGAGGCGGAGGGATTTGAACCCTCGATGGGATTTGCGTCCCAAACCGCATTAGCAGTGCGGCGCCATAGACCGGACTAGGCGACGCCTCCAGCACAACCGTCCGCGCGAGCGCGAATGGTGCGTGCAGATGATGACACAGCCCAGCGGGCTGCCACCAATCGGCTCCTACGGTACTAGGCGGCACGGCCCGAGGGCAAAGCCCCCGCCTGCGGCGCAACGTCACGGCGCCGACGGCGTTAGAGCAGTGGGGCACGCGCCCCGGCACAGAGCCCGGAGAGCCACCGGGGAGCAGCCGCGGAGCCGTTCTTCCAGCTCACCGCGGTCCGGTCCCCGAGGTCCTCACTCAACCGACCGCACCCCGTGGAGCCCCCCATGCCGCGTCGCACCGTCTTCGCCGTCGCCACCTCCGCCGCCGTGTCCTTCGCCGCCGTGTCCTTCGCCGCGCTGTCCGCGGCGCCGGCGGTCGCGTACACCGACTCGTTCCCCTTCATGCCGCCGCCCGTGACCGGTTCGGAGGCCGACCACCTCACGGTGACGGTGAGCGAGGCGGGCGGCGGCCGGGACGGCACGTTCGAGCTCGACTGCCACCCGGCGGGCGGCAGCCATCCCGACGCCCGGGCCGCGTGCGAGAAGCTGGACCGGAAGACCTCCTGGGGGAAGAGCCCGTTCGCACCGGGCCGGGAGGGTGAGCTGTGCACGATGCAGTACGGCGGCCCGGCCACCGCACACGTCACCGGCACCTGGGCCGGCCGCCCCGTCGACGCGACGTACAAGCGCGGCAACGGATGCGAGATCGCGAGGTGGGACGCCCTGGTACCCGTCCTACCGGGTCTCGGCGCGTAGAGGGACGGCGGCCGGGGACGCGGCGCGTGGTCACAGGTTCTCCGCGTCCTCCGCGTACGTTCTGCGTCCACTCCGCGTGCGACCTCCCTCTCATCCGGCGCCGCGAGCGCAACCACTGCCCGTAGACTCCCTCGCGTGACACGTCGCGGACCCGTTGGCAAGATGGCTACCGCGGTCGGCAAGGTGCGGTGACAGGGAGGAAGCGTCTCGTGAGCAGCAGGCCATCCCGAGGCGCTGCTCGCCTCGCAGCCATACTCGACGCGCTTCCCGACGCGTTGGTACTGGTCAACGCCAATGGCACGGTCGTCAACGCCAACACCATCGCCCTGGAGACCTTCGAGACCCCGGGCACGGCCCTCGTGGGGCGCGGCCTGCTCGATCTGCTGCCGCAGTTCGACTCCCGGCTCATCCCCGGCACCATGCGGCGCCCCGAGACCGTCGACGAGAGCGGACGCACCCGGCCGACCCGGATGATCGCCCGCCGCACCGACGGCAGCGAGTTCCCGGTCGAGGTCACCAGCGCGAACCTGGAGAACGCGCAGCAGGCGTACGACGGTTACGGCTACACCGGCGACGAACTGCTGATGATCGTCGTGCGCGACCTGTCCGGCACCGTCGACACGGAGGCCGAGCTCGCGCGTTCGCAGCGGCAGACCGAGATGATCCTGCGTGCCGCCGCCGAGGGCGTGGTGGGCACGGACACCGAGGGCCGGGTCGTCCTCGTCAATCCGGCCGCCGCGCAGATCCTCGGCTTCCGGGCCAGCGACCTCGGCGGGCAGGAGCTGCACCCGCTGATGCTGCACTCGCGCGCGGACGGCGAGCCCTTCCCGTACGAGGAGTCCCCGCTCGCCGACACCCTGCGCTCCGGGCGCAAGCACCGGGTACGCGGACAGGTGCTGTGGTCCAAGAGCGGCGCCAAGGTGCCGGTCGATCTGACCACCGCGCCGGTGCGGGACGGCGACCAGCTCGTCGGCGCCGTGATGACCTTCACGGACCGCCGGCCGTACGACGCCCTCGCCGAGGAGAAGGACGCCGAGGCCGAGCGGCACCAGCGGGAACTGACGCAGGCCGCCGAGGCACACGCCGAGGAGCTGGCCGCCCTCCGGGAGGAGCACGCCAGGACGCTCGCCGAGCTGCGCGAGCAGCACGAGGAGGAGCTCGCCGCCGGGGACGACCGGTACGCGGCCCTCGCCGAGCGCGAGAAGGACAGCTACGAGGCGCTGTCCGCACGGCATGAGCAGCTCCTGGCCGTCCTGGGACGCTCCCTGCGCGGACCGCTCGACCAGCTGCGCGGCGAACTCGCGACCCTCGCCGCCGACGACGCCGGGCAGTTGTGGCCCGAGGCCAACCAGGTCCTGCACCACCTCTCGGCCGGCTACTCGCGTATCACCACCCTCGTCGACAACGTGCTGGCGTACCAGCGCCTCGACTCCGGCACCGAGGGCGTCACCCGTACGAAGGTGATGCTGGACGCGGTCGTCGCCGCCGGTGTCGACGGGGCGGTCGAGCTGATCGGGCCCGGACGGGTGCAGTTCGCCGTGCACGCGCCGCCCATCGAGGCCGAGGTCGACCCGAAGCAGCTCGCGACCGCGCTCGCGCACCTCATCGCGGACGTCGCGGGCGTCGACTCCACGGGCAACTCGCCGGTCTCGGCCGGCGGCTACATGGACAACACGGTCGTCGTGGCGGCCGCGCAGCGCGGTGAGGGCGTACGGATCGAGGTGCGCGGGCCGTACACCGGGGGAGACCCGGTGCACGAGCCGATCGTGCGCGGCATCGTGCGTGCGCACGGCGGAGTGTTGCAGACGCACGAGGTTCCTGGGATGAGCGGCAGCGCGTTCGTCCTGGAAGTGCCCATCGGGGGCGGGGCCGGATCGGTCCCGGCTCCCGTTCCGGGGGCGGACACGGGTACGAGTACAGGTACGGACTCAGGTTCCGGTACGGGTATGGGTACGGGCCCGGGCGGGGGCGTGGGTGCGGACGGCGGTTCCGCTGCCGGAGCGGGCTCCGGTGCGGCCGGTTCCGCCCTCGCGCTGCCCGAGCAGGCCTCCCCGCAGGGCGGGCGGCGACGGGCCAGGCGCGCGTCCGTCGACGCGTTCCTGGAGAGCGAGGTCGTACCCCCGGCGCAGACGGGCGCGACCGTGCCCACCGGGCGGCGCAGGCGCGGCACGGGCGACGGTGCACAACCGGCACTGCCGGCGGCGCCGGCCCAGGCTCCGACCGACGAGGGCGGTTCCGAGGGCAACGGCGGCACCGGACGGCGGCGCGGGCGGCCGAGTCCCGTCGAGGACGGTGCGGTCCCCGCGGGAGCGGGGGTCTCCGAGGGCGCGGTCGTGACCGCCGCCGAGCACGCGGCCGGTACCGCTGCCACGGGACTCGGGCAGACCGTGCCTCCGCAGGGCGTGCCCGCGCCCGCCGGCGGACGGCGCGCACTGCAGGACGACGGTCGGCAGGCCCTTCCGGCCGCGCTGCCCGCGGGTCCCTCTCCCCTCACGGACGCGAGTGCGGGCGAGGGTCCGGGCGGTGCCGCCTCCGGTGGTGGCGCCGACGCCGGTGGTGGCGCCCAGCCGACCGGACGGCGTCGGCGTGCGCTGGCCGCCGCGGCGGAACGTGCGGCGGCCCAGGAGGCGGGGCCGCGCGCGGTGTTCGCCCTGCCGCCCGCCGAGGCGGACCGCTCTCCCGAGTACGCCGCCCAGTACGCCGTGGGCCACGGCCAGGCGCAGGCTCAGGCACAGCCTCGAACCCAGGCTCAGGCCCGGTCCGCCGACGGCCGCCATGACGTGGCTCTGCACGACCTCGCCGAGGATCACACTCCGCCCCAGCCGCATCCCGTGCAGGCTCCCAGCGGACGCCGGCGGGCCCGGCAGAGCCCGGCCGATACGGCGGCCGGTGCTCTTCCCGCCGCTGCTGCTGCGCCCGGATCGGCCGCGCCCCTTCCCGGACAGCCCTTCCCCGGACAGCCGCTGCCCGCACAGCCGCTTCCAGGGCAGGCTCTCCCCGCACAGAGCGCTCCGGATCAGATGGTCCCCGCCGGGCAGCCCATGCCGGGCCAGCTGCCTCCCGCGCAAGCCGTACCCGCAGGGGGCGCGACCGGCCGGCCCGTGCCGGGGCAGCAGCCTGTCCCGGGACAGCCCGTCCCCGGACAGCAGGCACCGGTGCCTGCCCAGGGAATCCCAGGGCACGGCACCCCCGCTCCCGCCCCCATCCCCGCCGCCGCAGGCCAGACCGTCTCTCCGCAGGCCGTCCCGCCGCAGGGCATCCCCCAGCCGGGCGCCGTCGGCCAGGCCCTCCCGCCGCAGGCGGCTCCGCCCCCCGGGGCGCTTCCCCCGCAGGCCGTGCCCGGTCAGGTCGCTCCCGGTCAGCCCGCCCCCGTCGGTCTCACCGGGCCTGCGGCGCCGGCGGTACCCGGGGACCCCGCGAGCCAGGGCGGAGTACCGGCCCACGGCACGCCCGCCCAGGGCACTCCCGCCGCCCCCACCGGCGCTGGGCACGCCCAGCCCCAACCACAACCCCAACCACAACCCCAACCACAACTTCAGCCGCAGCCGCACATGCAGGCGGTGGCCGAGGACCACCCGGCCGCCCCCGCCCAGCCGTGGCCCGGCTCGGGCGACACCTCCGGCGCCGGAGCCCCCGTACAGCCGCAGACCGCGGCGACGGCCGGACCATGGCCCGGCAGCGCCGGCACATCGGCTGCCGCGGAGTCCGTACCGGCCCCGGAGCAGGCGCGCGCCGCACAGCCCCTTCCCGCCGAGGCAACGGCGGCGGCCGTCGACCCCAACTCGACCCAGGGCCGGGCAATCAGCGTCCGTACCCTCGGGCAGGGCGTCGCGTTCAACCGCCGCATGATCGACGCCCAGCAGGCCGGGCCCGGCCGGACGGCACCTCCCGCGTCCGCAGCACAGGCGCAAGCACAGGCACAAGCACAGGCGCAGGCACAAGGACAGACACACGCGCAGGCCGCGGCTCAGGCCTCGGCCCAGACGGGGGCCGGGGCCACTGCCCCGCAGCCGCAGGCACCCACGCCTCCCCCGCACGCGACCAACGGTTCCGGACGGCGCCGCAAGCTCGGTACCCGCCCCGAGCCCGTCGCCGAGCAGGCGGACACGGGCGCGGCACGCCCGCACCCGGGGGCCGCCGGTCAGCAGACCCGGCTCGCCCACGCCACCGAGGGCACCGGCCGGTCGTACGCCATAGGGGCCCCCGACGAGAACGCCGACGAAGGTCCCGAGCCCCTGGACGGCCCCGGCGGCGCGGTGGAGGTCGCGAACCAGCCCCATCCGCGGCCGATGGACGACGAGCTGCCCCCGGAGCCGCTGGACAACCCGCGCCGGCTGCTGGTCTGGCCCGCGCCGGACATCACCACGCAGCAGGCATTGAGCGACCGCGGCTATCGGCCTGTCATCGTGCACTCACGCGAGGAGGTCGACGCACAGATCGCCGCCTTCCCGGCCGCACTGTTCGTCGACCCGCTCACCGGTCCGATCACGCGCACGGCGCTCCAGTCGCTGCGGCAGGCCGCCGTCGCCGCGGAGGTGCCGGTCCTGGTGACGGCCGGTCTCGGGCAGGCGACACGCGAGGCGGCGTACGGCGCCGACCCCGCCGTACTCCTCAAGGCGCTGGCACCGCGCGACAGTGAGCAGCATCCGCCGCGCGTCCTGCTCATCGAGGAGCACGCCGAGATCGCGCTCGCACTGACGTCGACGCTGGAGCGGCGCGGGATGCAGGTCGCGCGGGCCTCGTCCGACGAGGACGCGGTCACGCTGGCCGGGCAGATGCGGCCGAACCTGGTGGTGATGGACCTGATGCAGGTACGCCGCCGACGTGCCGGAATCGTCGACTGGCTGCGCGCGAACGGCCAGCTCAACCGCACCCCGCTCGTCGTCTACACGGCGGCCGTCGACCAGAGCGAGCTGCCGCGCCTGGCGGCGGGGGAGACGGTGCTGTTCCTGGCCGAGCGGTCGACGAGCGTCGAGGTACAGGAGCGGATCGTGGACCTGTTGGCCCGGATCGGCACGAACTGAGCGTTCGCACAGACGGCTCGGGGCACTGTTTCACGTGAAACAGTGCCCCAAGCCGTGTGCCGCTTCAGACATCCCGGAAGGGGCTTGTCTGCCGCGGAAGCACCTGCGCTTCGGCGGTATCCGTGCCGTCAGAGCTGTGTGACGTCCAGCTCGCCCGCCGCGTACTGCCTGCGCAGCACCTTCTTGTCGAACTTGCCGACGCTCGTCTTCGGCACCGTCCCGATGACCGTCCAGCGCTCGGGGAGCTGCCATTTGGCGATATTGCCCTCGCTCGCGAGGAAGGACCGCAGGGAGTCGAAGTCGACGTCGGATCCCTCCTTCAGCACCACCGTGGCGAGCGGGCGCTCGCCCCACTTGTCGTCCGGGACGGCGACGACCGCCGCCTCGGCGACATCGGGGTGGGCCATGAGGGCGTTCTCGAGGTCGACCGAGGAGATCCACTCACCGCCGGACTTGATGACGTCCTTGGCACGGTCGGTGAGGGTCAGGAAGCCGTCGGGGCTGATCGTGCCGACGTCACCGGTCTTGAGCCAGCCGTCCTCGCTGAACTTGTCGTCCGGGCGGAGGACTTCGGCGTCCTGACCGCCGTAGTACGCGCCCGCGATCCAGGGGCCCCGCACCTCCAGCTCGCCCGCGGACTCGCCGTCCCACGGCAGCCGCTCGCCGTTCGGGCCGATCAGCCGGGGTTCGACACCGGCCGGGAAGCGGCCCTGGGTGACCCGGTAAGCGAACTCCTCGTCCGAGTCCACCTCCACCCGGGCCGGCGGCCGCGCGACCGTGCCGAGCGGCGAGGTCTCCGTCATGCCCCAGGCGTGGTAGACGCGCATGCCCAGCTCGTCGAACGCCTTCATGAGAGCGGGCGGACAGGCGGATCCGCCGATGGTGACCTGGGTCAGCGAACCCACGTCGCGCGGCTTGGCCTTCAGCTCCGCGAGCAGGCCCTGCCAGATGGTGGGGACGGCGGCCGCGTGCGTCGGACGCTCGCTCTCGATCATCTCGGCGAGCGGCGCGGGCTGCAGGAAACGGTCCGGCATCAGCACGTTCACGCCGGTCATGAACATCGCGTGCGGCAGGCCCCAGGCGTTCACGTGGAACTGCGGAACCACGACGAGGGACGTGTCCCTGTCGGTGAGGCCCATGGACTGCGTCATGTTGACCTGCATCGAGTGCAGGTAGACGGACCGGTGCGAGTAGATGACCCCCTTGGGGTCACCGGTCGTGCCGGAGGTGTAGCACATGGCCGCGGCCTGGCGTTCGTCCAGCGCGGGCCAGTCGTAGCTGTCCGGCTTGTCCGCTATCAGGTCCTCGTACTCGTGCACCCGTACGGTCGCCCCGTCGAGCAGCGAGCGGTCACCGGGGCCGGAGACGACCACGTGCTCGACCGACGTGAGGTGCGGGAGCAGGGGCGCGAGGAGCGGCAGCAGCGAACCGTTGGCCACGATCACGCGGTCGGCGGCGTGGTTGACGATCCAGACAAGCTGTTCGGGAGGCAGCCGGAGGTTGAGCGTGTGGAGGATCGCGCCCATGGCCGGTATCGCGTAGTACGCCTCGACGTGTTCCGCGTTGTTCCACATCAGGGTTGCGACCCGGTCGTCGTCCCGGACTCCGAGATCGTCGCGCAGCGCGTGCGCCAGGCGGCCCGCCCGTGCTCCGATCTCGGCGAACGAGCGCCGGTGCGGCTCACCCTCGCCGGTCCAGGTGATCACCTGAGATGAACCGTGGATCGTCGACCCGTGGGTCAGGATCCTCGAGATCAGCAGCGGTACGTCCTGCATCGTGCTCAGCACTGCGTCCTCCCGTGGGCGACATTGCCTACGCGGTAGTAAAGGTTGGCTTGATTCTGCTCACGTACCGCGTGGTATGTCACTACTTCCGGACGATCGATCACATCACGGTGGAGATCGCTTGTCCGGCCGCGCCCTGTGTGCCCGCGCCGCGGCGGTCGTCGCACGTCGGCGTACGGTGGGCGCCGAAAGCGCGCACCGCCGGCCCGGCGTCAGCGCACCGGGCCCAGTTCGGGGTCCTCACGGAGTTTGCCCAGCGCACGCGACACGGCGGACTTGACCGTACCGACCGATACGCCCAGCACCTCCGCCGTCTGCGCCTCGCTGAGGTCCTCGTAGTACCGCAGTACGACCATCGCCCGCTGCCGCGCGGGCAGCTTCATGATCGCGCGCCACATCGCGTCGTGCAGCACCTGCTGCTCGGCCGGGTCCCCGGCCGGCGGGGCCTGGGGCTCCGGCAGCTCGTCGCACGCGAACTCGTCGACCTTCCGCTTGCGCCACTGCGACGTCCGCGTGTTCAGCAGCGCCCGCCGTACGTAGCCGTCGAGGGCCCGGTGGTCCTCGATCCGCTCCCAGGCGACATAGGTCTTGGTGAGGGCTGTCTGCAGCAGGTCCTCCGCGTCGCACGGGTTCGCGGTCAGCGAGCGCGCGGTACGCAGCAACACGGGTTGGCGAGCCCTTACGTACGAGGAGAACGACGGGTACGCATGGGTCCGCGTCGCTGCGTTCGAAGCGCTGGTGCAGACGGATGTGGTCATGGCTCCACGCTAGGATCGCCCCTGCTCCGGCGGATCGGCCGCAGGTCCCGAAGCCTTGTCCGCCTCAGGTTGTAGGAGGGGGGCAGGCCCCACCTCCTGAAGGTGGACACGAGGCTCCGGACCCCTGAGGGTTCGCCCCTGGGAGACGGCTCCCGCCGCACTCCGTGCGCAGTAGCCCGGACCCCGGTGTGATGCCGGAGGACTACGGCGACCCGACCGCCCGGCCGATGCGTCCGGCCACACGCCTGGCCGATACACCCGGCTGATGCGTCCGGCTGATGCGTCCGGCCGACGCACTCGGTCGATGCACTCGGTCGATGTGCCCGGGCAACGCACCTGGCGGGACGCTCAGTCGATGCGTGCGACCGGTGCGTGCATGACGTTGCGGTCGATCAGCAGCGTACGGCCGCCGTGCCGTTCCCGTACGTTCCCCGCGTACTGGTGGATGCGCCGCGCGGGCGTCCACGCGGTCCTGCGCAGTACGGGCTCACGGTGCAGTCCGTCGCGGACACCCCAGCGCGCGAACCACACGACCGCCGGCAGGTCCTGCACGCCGGCCCGCCGCGAACGCTCCATGTGGCGGATGCCCGACCCGGCACTGCTGTAGAACCCCGGCAGATAGCCTTGGCGCGACACCTCTCGGTTCCAGCCCCGCACGAACAGCAGCGTGGAACGGGCGCACTTCTTCTTCCCGTACGCGTAGGCCTCCATGTCCAGGAAGAGCGGGCTCCCCTGGCGCATACCGAGCGCCGACGCCCTGCGCACCGCGTCGCGGGCCTCCGAGGTCCCCTGCTTCCAGGGGTGCCGTCCGATCCGTACGTTCCTCTTGTGCCGCGCGAACACGCAGGTCGACTGCGAGCCCACGTACAGCGGCAGCACCCGCCAGCCCTGGCCGTGCACCGTCCGCATCCAGGCGCGCGTCAGATGGGGCTGTGCCTTGCAGGCCCGCCCGCGACCGCCGAAGTAGACCCCGACGGCCCGGTACGGGGAGGCCCGCCATCTCCGCATGGTGTCCGTGGACGGCGTGCGGCAGGTGTCGAAGGCCCGGCCCTTGAACGTGCGCGCCCCGGCTCTCGCGCCGGACTCAGGGACACGAGGGCCTGCGTCCGGGGCTCCACCCGTGTCCGGGACCCCACCCACATCCGGAGCCCCACCCGCGTCCGGGGCCGCGGAGCCCACCGGAGCGGCGTCGCGCCGTGGCCAGGGGCCCGCCTCCGCCGGTGGTGCCGCCGCGAGCCCCAGCAGGAGCAGCACGAACCCGAGTCCGACGATCATCTTGTGACATCGCAGCCAACGCATGGGCCGAGTCAACGGCCCCGACGGCGCCGACGGGGCCGGATCGGGCCCGGACACGCGCCACGTTCATCCGTCCGCCCCGCAATCAGCCGATCGGTCGGTTAGCGGATCGGACAGTTAGCCGATCGGACGGTTAGCCGATCGGACGGTTCCGGTCAGCTCCGGTCGTCCGAACCGAGGATCAGTCCCGATGTCGGAACGCCCGTCCCCGAGGTCACCAGGACCCGGCCGGCTCCGCGCACCTGGTTGACGGACGAACCGCGGAGTTGCCGTACCCCTTCCGCCACACCGTTCATCCCGTGCAGATACGCCTCACCCAGCTGTCCGCCGTGGGTGTTCAGCGGCAGCCGCCCCTCCGCCACGAAATCCGCGGCCTCCCCCGGCCCGCAGAACCCGAACTCCTCCAACTGCGTCAGCACGAACGGCGTGAAGTGGTCGTAGAGGATCCCGACGTCGATCCCGGCCGGCCTCAGCCCCGAGGTACGCCACAGCTGCCGCGCCACCACGCCCATCTCCGGCAACCCCGTCAGGTCGTCCCGGTAGAAGCTGGTCATCTGCTCCTGGGCCCGCCCCGCGCCCTGGGCCGCCGCCACGATCACGGCCGGTGGATGCGGCAGGTCGCGGGCCCGCTCCACCGAGGTGACGACCAGGGCCTGACCGCCGTCGGTCTCCTGACAGCAGTCGAGCAGCCGCAGCGGCTCGGCGATCCACCGCGAGGCCGCGTGATCCGCGAGCGTGATCGGTCTGCCGTGGAAGTACGCCGCCGGATTGGTCGCCGCGTGCGTCCGGTCGACGACCGCGACCTGCCCGAACGCCTCGGGAGTCAGCCCGTACGTGTGCAGGTAGCGCCGGGCCGCCATCGCCACCCAGGACGCGGGCGTCAGCAGTCCGAAGGGCAGGGCCCAGCCGAGCGCGGCGCCCTCGGCGGACGGCTGCCGGCGCTGGACCCCGGAACCGAATCTGCGCCCCGACCGCTCGTTGAACGCCCGGTAGCAGACCACCACGTCCGCGACCCCCGCGGCCACCGCGAGCGCGGCCTGTTGGACGGTCGCGCAGGCCGCTCCGCCGCCGTAGTGGACGCGGGAGAAGAAGGACAGCTCGCCGATACCGGCCGCCTGGGCGACGGTGATCTCGGGGCTCGTGTCCATCGTGAACGTCACCATGCCGTCCACGTCGCCCGGCGTGAGCCCCGCGTCGTCCAGCGCGGCCCGCACCGCCTCGACCGCGAGCCGCAGTTCACTGCGTCCCGAGTCCTTGGAGAACTCGGTGGCGCCGATCCCGACGACGGCCGCCCGCCCGCCGAGGCTGTCCTTCGCCCGTACGCTCATGGCCGCGGCACCGTGCCCGTCCCCGGCTGCGGCTGCGGCTGCGGCTGCGGCACCGTGACCGTGACCGTCCCGGTGACGTGGTCGCCGAGGCCGTTGGCGCCGACGACCCGTACCGTCGCCGTGTCACCCCGGACGTCCTCCACCACGCCGGTCAGCACCATCGTGTCGCCCGGGTGGTTGGGCGCGCCCAGCCTGATCGCCACCTTGCGCAGTACGGCCGCGGGCCCGAAGTGGTCGGTGATGTACCGCCCGACCAGCCCGTTGGTCGTCAGGATGTTCATGAAGATGTCCGGCGAACCCTTCCGCCGCGCCGACTCGGTGTCGTGGTGCACGTCCTGGTAGTCCCGCGACGCGATCGCCCCGGCGACGACGAGCGTGCGGGTGATCGCGATCTCCAGCGGCGGCAGCGTGTCACCGGCCCGCGGCGGCCCGGCCCCGATGGTCACGCGTCCTCCTCGGCGTGCACGATCGCCGCACCCAGCTCCTGCAGCAGTTCGCTCCCGCATCCCAGGTACGCGTCCAGTTGCCGTCCCCACAGGAAGTGCCGGTGCACGGGATGTTCGAGGTCGGCGCCCGTGCCGCCGTGCAGATGCTGCCCCGCGTGGACGACGCGCTGTCCCGCCTCCGAGGCCCACCAGGCGGCGGTCAGTGCGTGCGTGGCGTACTCCAGCCCTTCGTCCCTGCGCCATGCCGCCTCGTACGCCGTGACCCGTATCGCCTCGGTGTCCAGGTGGGCGTCGGCCGCGCGGAGCTGGACCGCCTGCCTTGTGGCGAGGGGCCGTCCGAACTGCTCGCGGGTGTTGGTGTGCGCCACCGCCCTGGCCACCGAGCCGGCGCACACTCCGGCCTGCAGCCCCGCGAAGGCCGTACGCGCGGTGGCGAGCACGTCGTCGTACGCCGCGACGTCGCTGCCGACACCGTTACCGAAATTACCGGCGTTGCCGTTGTCCGCGCCGCTCCGGCCGTTCCCTCCGCCGGGGGCGCCGAGCCGTTCGGCCGGGGTGGCGGCGAGGGTCAGGCGTCCGGCCGACCACGGGGCCGTCAGCTCGACCGGCTCGCATCCCGCGTCGGCGGTCCGTACGAGCCACAGCCGGTGCGCGTCGTCGGCGACGAGCACGTGCGTGGCGTCGCGGAGCCACGGCACCGCGGGGACCACGCCGGTCAGCTCCCCGCGCGCACCCTCCCGTACGGCGGGCGCGGAAAGCGCGCCGGTCACCACGACCGTCCCGGCCGCGATGCCGGGCAGCAGCCGTTCCCGCTGGCCGGCCGAACCGTGCGCCGACAGCGCCAGCAGCCCGTAGACACAGCTCGCGGCGAACGGCACCTGCGCCGTCGTACGCCCCTGTTCCTCCAGCAGGAGCACCAGTCCGAGGAGCCCGATGTCCTCGACCGCGCCCGGCAGCCCCGCCTCGCACAGGGCTTTCCACAGCTCGCCGTCGCTGCCCGTCCCGGCCGCCGTCAGCCGCTCGTGCGTGGCCAGGTCGCCGAAGATCCGCGCGGCCAGATCGCGGGCCGCCACCTGCTCCTGCGCCGGTGTGAAGTCCATGTCAGCCGCCGCTCCCCTCGATGGCGCGGAAGACCGGCAGTTCCAGTTCCTCGTCCACCCACTCGAACTCCAGTCGCACCGGCATCCCGATCCGCACCCGGTCGTGCGGCACGCCCACCACGTTGCTGATCATCCGTACGCCCTCGGCGAGCTCGACCAGCACCACGGCGTACGGCGGGTCGAAGGCCGGGAAGGGCGGGTGGTGCATCACCACGTACGAGTAGACGGTCCCCCCGCCGGCCGCCTCGACCGTGTCCCACTCCAGGCAGCCGCAGGCGTTGCACCCCGGCAGCCAGGGAAAACGCAGGGTCCGGCACCCCTCGCACCGCTGGATGAGCAGATGGTGCCGGGACACGCCCTCCCAGAAGCCGGTGTTGTCCCGGTTGACCACGGGGCGGGGCCGTCGGGGCGGCGGAACCACGGCACGCTCCCGGACCGCAGGCGCGTACTTGAGGATCCGGAACCGGTGCGTCCCCGCCGGCTCGCCTCCTGCCCGTACCTCCATCCGCGTCGTGACGAAGTACCCCGTGCCCAGTCCGGTCGTCTTGCGCTCCGAGACCGACTCGATCATCGCGTCGAAGGTGATCCGGTCCCCGGGCCGCAGCGGTCGCAGGTACTCCTGCTCGCAGTCGGTGGCGACCACCGAGGTGTACCCGGCGTCGTCGAGCAGCCCGAGCAGTTCGAGGTACGCCGCCGAGCGGCCCCCGTGCCCGGACAGTCCCCCCATCGTCCAGGCCTGGAGCATGGTGGGCGGAGCGATGGCGTCCGCGCCGGTGTACGCCGGATTCGTGTCCCCCATCGCCTCGCACCAGTGCCGGATCATGGGTTCGTTGACCAGGTCCTTGCCCACCCCCCCGGCGCCGGCCACCCGTCCCTCGTACGCCTTCAGCCGCGCGTACACGTCGTCGCGTCCGGCCTCGGTCCCGGGTACGGCCTCGGTCCCGGGTACGGGGCTGGGCACGGGGGCGGAGCTGGGCACGGGGCCGGAGGCGGAGCTGGGGGCGGGCGGCGCTCCTTCACCGCCCGGCACGGTCCGCCCGCTCACCGCCGTCCCCTGGTCATCCCGAGCCGCATCGTCGCCACGATCTCCCGCTGCACCTCGCTCACCCCGCCCCCGAAGGTGTTGATCTGCGCCGCCCTGTTCATCCGCTCCAGCTCGCCGTCACCGAAGACACCCGGCGAACCGGCACGGACCAGCGCGTCCGGTCCGACGATCTCCTGGCACATCCGGTACACCGCGACCGCCGATTCGGTGCCCGTGAATTTCACCCCGGCGGCATCTCCGGGCGCCGGTCCGCCGGCTCCCACGTCGCCCACCAGACGCCAGTTGAGCAGGCGCGTCGCCGCCAGCCGGGCATGTGCCTCGGCCAGCCTCGAACGCACCCACGGCTCGTCGGTCCTGCGCCGCCCGGTCACCGGATCGGGTGTGCGGGCGGCGGCCAGCGCGGCCGCGTAGAAGTCCTCGGCCTGCATGCCGAGGGCCGCCAGCGCGACCCGCTCGTGGTTGAGCTGGCTGGTGATGAGTTCCCAGCCGCCGTTCTCCGCGCCGACGAGACGGGAGGCCGGGACCCGGATCCCGTCGTAGTACGTGGCGGTCGTGGTCAGTCCGCCCACGGTTTCGACGGGCGTCCACGAGAACCCGGGAGCGTCCGTGGGGACCAGCAGGATCGAGATGCCCTCGTGTTTCGGCGCATCCGGGTCCGTACGGCAGGCGAGCCAGATCCAGTCGGCGTGCTGGGCGTTGGAGGTGAACACCTTCTGCCCGTCGACGAGCCACTCGGCGTCTCCCCGGGCACCGTCCTCCTGGGCACCGTCCTCCTGGGTGCTGTTTCCCCGGGCGCTGTTTCCCTGGACGCTGTTTCCCTGGACGCTGTTTCCCTGGACGCTGTTTCCCTGGACGCTGTTTCCCTGGACGCTGTTTCCCTGGACGCTGTTTCCCTGGACGCTGTTTCCCTGGACGCTGTTTCCCTGGACGCTGTTTCCCTGGACGCTGTTTCCCTGGACGCTGTTTCCCTGGACGCTGTTTCCCTGCGCACCGACCCGCACGGCCCGTGTCCGCAGCGAGGCCAGGTCCGTGCCCGCCGAGGGCTCGCTGTACCCGATCGCGAACACGAGTTCGCCACGCAGGATCCGTGGCAGGAAGAAGTCCTTCTGCTCCTCGGTCCCGTATTTCATGAGCGTCGGCCCGACCGTGTTCAGCGTGACCATGGAGACCGGGGCCCCCGCCCGACAGGCCTCGTCGAAGAAGACGAACTGCTCGTCGGCGCCGCGTCCCTGTCCTCCGTAGGCCTCCGGCCAGCCGATCCCCAGCCATCCGTCGGCGCCGATCCGCCGCAGGAGCGCCCGCCGCCCGTCGTGACCGGCGGGGGGTGGCCCGCCCGGCATCAGGCTCCTGAAGTACGTACGGAGTTCGGCACGCAGTCGTCGCTGACGCTGGGTGGGGGCGAGGTGCACGACGACGGCCCTCCCGGGAGTGACCTCGCACGAACAAGGTTTTCTGACTGTCCGTCAGATACCCCGCACTGTCAAGGCCGAAACCAAGGTCGAGGCCGAGGCCGAGGCCGCGCGACGCACGGACGGACAGACGTCTGCGCGACGGCGCCGAAGCACCGCCGCGCAAACGTGTCATCACCCCTTGAAGCACCCCACCAGGGAGGCTGCCGACCGCCGGGGGTCTCCGGTCCCCGGCGGCCGACAGCTCACCAGAGGTTGGTGAAGTTGACGGCGATGTTCTCGTTCGACTGATCGATGGCCGTGAACGCGGAACCGTTCACCTGGGCCGTATTGCTCTGGTTCGAGGCCCCGGAGCCGGCGGCCTGTTGCTGTGTCGTGGACGAGGTGCCGAAGTTGTCGCCGCCGACACCGCTGCCGTCGACGGCCGCCGCAGCCGCGTTCGATCCGTTGTCCGCGAAAGAGCTGCTGCCGGCCACGGCCACACCCGAGAAGAGGGCGGCGACGAGCGGCAGGGCCGCCGCAGCGGCGAGAACGCGGGCGGTACGGATACTTGCCATTTCTGTTCCTCCAGGAGCACGAAGTACGTGCCGGTCGGGACCGGTCGGTACGGCCGGCACGGTTGGTACGGCCAGCGCTGATACGGCTGCTCTAGGGGCGGTCGGCCGACCGCCCCGGTGTTCGTTCACGACGTCGCGGGATCAGAGTTGCCCACCGAATCCCCGGTGAACCACCCCGGAAGCCGCTATTCGCTCGCAAGCGTGAGGACATGTCGATAAACCCCCTTCACGCCACCAAAGCCGCAGTTCAGGACGGCAAGGACGCCCCGATCCCGTACGCCGCAAGGGATGAAGCGTTCCGTCACGTTTTCGGCCAATCTCTCCGGCGGGTTTTCGCACCCCTCCCCGACCGGGCCGAAGCCCCCACCGACACCCGGGAGCAGACCCTCGAAGCCCCGCCCTCTTCCCTTTTTCGAACACCCGTACGAACATAGAACCATGGCCACCATCGACCGGCAGGCCACGACGCTGGCCCTCGCACACGCCCTGTCAGCCGCGGAACGCGGCCTGGCCGTCATCCCGCTGTCCCGCACCAAGCTCCCGGCGCTGCGCTCGCCCCACCGCGACGACCCGACGGCACCGCCCTGCCACGGCGGCTGCGGCCGCTTCGGACACGGCGTGTACGACGCCTCGACCGACCCCCACCGCATACGCGAACTGTTCGCCGCCGCCCCCTGGGCCACCGGCTACGGCATCGCCTGCGGTCTGGACCCGCACCACCTCATCGGCATCGACCTCGACACCAAGTCGGGCACGGACTCGTCGGCCGCCCTCCGGGAACTGGCGCTGCGCCACCTGTTCACGATCCCTGAGACGGTCGTCGTGCTGACCCCCAGCGGCGGCCGCCACCTCTGGCTGAGCGGCCCGCCCGACGTCGTCGTCCCCAACTCGGCGAGCCGCCTGGCCCCCGGCATCGACATCCGCGGCGCCGGCGGCTACCTCGTCGGCCCCGGCTCCCGCACCGAACACGGCGTCTACGGCACGGCCCCGGGGACCGCCCGGCTGGCCCCCGCCCCCTGCCCGGCCTCGCTGCTGCGCCTCCTGCTGCCACCACCGCGGTCCCACACCCCCGCGGCCGGCCCGGCCGGCGCACAGGGCCAGGGCCTGGTCCAGTTCGTCCTCGCGGCCCACGAGGGTCAGCGCAACACCCGCCTGTTCTGGGCGGCCTGCCGCGCGTACGAGAACGGCCTCGGTCCGCAACTGACCGAGGCCCTGGTGGACGCCGCGGTCCGCACGGGCCTCACCGAACGCGAGGCCCGCTCAACGATCACGTCGGCCTCCCGCATGACACCCCACCGCCCCTGACCCCACCGGCGCCACGGCCGAGCGGGACCAGGGGTGGGACCCGTCCGAAGCGCCGGCGAAGGCGGAGGCGGAACGAAGGGCGGAGACCGGTCCTTTTCAGGACCTTCGCCCCGCTGAGCGACAAGGACGCCGCGACCGCGGCCCACGCCGTGAGTCGGCACACCCACGACGGCCCCCGACCGGTTCAACCGGTCGGGGGCCGTTCACGTGCGGTGGGTGTGGGATTTGAACCCACGGTCACATCGCTGCGACGACGGTTTTCAAGACCGTTCCCTTAGGCCGCTCGGGCAACCCACCTCGGCCCGTCCCGCCTGGGACGAAGCGGTTACAGACTACCGGCCCCGGGCCCCGTCCCGGGATGACGGTCCGCAGGTGGGCCGTCAGCACCCGTCCTGATACCACTCTCCGGGCCCACCCGCATGCCGTCGCAGGGCGAAACGGCGGTGAATGCACGGGCGATGCGCACGTACGGGGTGACAACAACCCGAGTGTCACCACACGTACGGGTGAGTGTTGGATTCAGCGGCCGGGGTACCGAGACGCTTCCTCATGGTTGTCGAGGACCGAGGTCGATGACGGCTCAGGGGGCGGAAAAAGCCTGCTGACAGGGGCTCGTGCGAAAGGAAGCGGTGACGCGGAAGGCGTTTCCGATCACCTTCGATCAACAGCGTGCGCGTGTCTACACCTGCCTAAACGCCCCGATTGCCCAGAATGTTGCCCACTGCCCCAGTTGAAACTATGAGGTTTCGTTGCCGAGGAGCATGACATGCAGATGCGCAGCTGGCTCCCAGACCAACCCACCCGTATCGGCCGTCACGACTGGCCGGACGAGAGGGACAACGGGACGCACATGCGGATGCAGGCCGGCTCCGTTGTGGTACTCGACCGGCAGGCGTGGCGAATCCTGGAGATCGACGGCTACCCGAGCGACCGGTGGCCGGACTCCTACGAGAAGGCGTGGCGCGACCACGTGGAGCTGTGGTGGCACGCCAACGAACTGCGGCGGGCCAACAACCAGACGGCCAAACCGGCCCCCGAGCGGGCCGAGTTCTACAAGCGTCCGGTAGTGCTGGTGCTGCGGAACGAGAATCTGCCCCGCTCCACACCGAAGCACTGGTGCGCTCCCGCCAGCCACGACTGGCGGGTCCTCCCCGAGCACTATGCCGTCTGCCACGCCTGCGGCGAGCTGCCGCCCTGCCGTCACGGGGAGTACCGCTGGGAGGGCGGCCCCCGTTGGCCGGAGCAGAACGGCGGGATCCCCCTCATGGTCCCGGAGGACTGCTGCATGGGGTGCGCCGAGCCGATCAAGCCGCGGGTGCGGACCGTGCGCTTCCCGGGCCCGAACCTCTGGTACCCGGACCTGGGGGAGGACACGGCCGTCTTCCACGCCCGGACCTCCTGCAGCGACCAGGTCGACTGCTACCGCATGCAGTGGCAGACCGAGTACAGCCCGCGTCCCTCCGCGCCCCCCGCCGCCCCCGAGTTCCCGGGCTTCGAGCACTTCGTCATCCCCCGGACACGGCACGCGTCGAACGCGCTCACACAGGTCCGTCGGGTCCAGCGGGACGATCCCCGTCCCGCACAGTCCGGACCGGCCGTGCCGTCGCGGACCGGGCAGGAGGAATGCGCCTCCACCACCGGTGACTTCACTGTCTTCAGGACCTCGTTCGACGAGCGCCGGGGGGAGCCGGGGGCGGCGACGCCGGCACCCGGTCCGTCGGTACCGGTCGTACCCGAACCGGCACCCTGGCCGGCGCCCGTGGCCTCCGGCGCACCTGTGGCGCAGCCGATGGCACCGGAGGTACCGGGACCTCCCACCTCGACCGCCTCGACCGCTCCGACGGCTCCGACGGCTCCGACCAGCGCTCCCGCTCCGGCCGCCGCTCCCGGCGCGGCCGCGCCCACCACAGCCGCGCCCACCGCCGTCGAGGCCCCCGCGCCCCATGTCTCCCCCTATGCCGAGAGCGTCGGCCCGGTTCTGCGGTCCGCGGAGGAACTCGGTCTGGTCCTGGCGGAGCGCCCGGCCTTCCACAACGCGGAGCAGGCGGCCCGGGTGATCGAGGAACTCACCGCTGCGGTCCGCAACATCGCTCTCTGCCTGAACAATCCGGCCGCCCGCGAACGCTCCTGAGACCGTGACGGCCGCCGCAGGCCGTCACGGCACCCCGCGCCGCCCGCGGACCTGCGACTCTGTGGGCCTGTAGACCTGTGGGCCTGTAGACCTGTGGACCTGCGCGGGACGAAAGCAACAGGTCGACGGGTCAACAGGTCAACAGGTCAACAGGTCAACGGGGCAACGGGGCAACAGACCAACGGGTCAGCTGTCGCCTTCGCGCTGGCCCAGGGTCACCTCGGCCGTCCGCTGCTTGCCGTCGCGGGTGTAGGTGAGCTTGACGGTGTCGCCGGGCCGGTGCGTCCAGATCTCGCCGATGAGGGTGGGACCGCTGTCGATCACCCGGTCGTCGAGCTTGGTGATGACGTCGCCGGGCTTGAGGCCGGCCTTGTCGGCGGGGCCGTTCGGCGTGACCGCGTCGGAGTTGCCCGCGCCCTGTTCGGTGATCTTCGCGCCCGTGCCCTCCTCCAGCGCGACGGAGGCACCGATGACCGGATAGACGGGCTTGCCGGTCTTGATGAGCTGCTGGGCGACGTTCTTCGCCTGGTTGATCGGGATCGCGAAGCCCAGGCCGATGGAGCCGGACTGGCTCGTCCCGCCGAGGCCGCCGCTCGTGGACTGGATCGCGGAGTTGATGCCGATCACCGCGCCCTTGGCGTCCAGCAGCGGGCCACCGGAGTTGCCCGGGTTGATCGAGGCGTCGGTCTGCAGGGCGCTCATGTACGAGGCCTTGCTGCCGGAACCGCCGTCGCTGGAGGCCACCGGGCGGTTCTTGGCGCTGATGATGCCCGTCGTCACCGTGTTCGACAGCCCGAAGGGGGCACCGATCGCGATGGTCGAGTCACCGACGGCGATCTTGTCCGAGTTGCCGAGCGGCAGCGGCTTGAGGTCGTCCGGCGCGCTCTTGAGCTTGATGACCGCGACGTCGTACCCCTGGGCGTGGCCGACCACCTCGGCGTCGTACTTCTTGCCGTTCGAGAACGTGGCCGACAGCTTGCCGCTGTCGACCGCCTCGGCCACCACATGGTTGTTGGTGAGGATGTGGCCCTGCGTGTCGAAGACGAAGCCGGTGCCCGTGCCGCCCTCGCCGTTGCTGCCCTCGGCCTCGATGGTGACCGTGCTCGGCAGCGCCGTGGCGGCCACGTTCGCGACCGTGCCCGCGTCGCGCTTGAGGTCGCCGCCGCTGTCGGACGCGGAGACCGTCGTCGAACCCGAGGAGTCGTCGTTGCGGTCCGCCGCCCAGTAGCCGATGCCACCGCCCACGCCGCCCGCGATCAGCGCGGCCACGAGGACGCCGGCGACCAGGCCGCCGCGCCCTCCGGACTTCGCCTTGGGAGCGGGCTGCTGGTACGAGGAACCCCACGCGTCCCCGGAGCCACCTTCGCCCCCGCTCCCGCTTCCGTTCCCGTACGGGCCGCCTGTGCCATCGCTTCCGTACGGGCCACCGCCACCCGTGCCACCGTTCCCGTACGGGCCGGAAGCACCTTCGCCACCGCTTGCGTACGAAGGCGTCGCCGGCGGCGGGGGCGGCCAGGAGCCCGCCTCCGGAGCGGGAGCCGCGCCCTGCGGAGCCCCGGAGGGCACGGGGGGCATCGAAGTCGTCGGCGCGTCTCCCGGACGGGAGCCCGGCCCCTGGGGGTGAGCCGCGCCCTGGTGGGGGTCCACAGGACCCGCCGCGGGCGAAGCGGCCTGCTCCGGATACGCGGAAGCAGCGGGAGTGTCCACCGGCACGGGAGGTGCAGACGGGGCCGGGGGGACTGCAGTGCCCTCGTTCTCGGTGCTCACAGCTCTTCCTCTCGATCCACGGCGGTCAGTCATTCACATCCGGTCGCGTTCGGTCGCGTGCGTTTTAGGACTCACTCACGCGTGTTCGGGAACCGGCACGATTCAGCTGTGCATGTGCTTTTGTATGCCGTCAGCTTTTCCCACGGGACGTCAGGGCGCCATAAGCGGCACCTGTGACTCCGAGATCTTCATTTATATAGGACAGGTCTGACAAAACCACTGTATGTTCCGCACTGTCGACCGCACGCGTACCCCCTGACGGTGACACCATGACGCGGTGACTCACGCACGACAGCACCCGCCCCAGGTCATCGCTCACCGCGGGGCTTCCGACGAGGCCCCCGAGCACACCCTGGCCGCGTACGAGAAGGCGATCGAGGACGGGGCCGACGCCCTCGAGTGCGATGTACGGCTGACCGCGGACGGGCACCTCGTCTGCGTCCACGACCGCCGCGTCAACCGCACCTCGAACGGCCGCGGCGCCGTCTCGGCCCTGGAGCTCGCGGACCTCGCCGCCCTGGACTTCGGCTCCTGGAAGAACCGCGACGAGGCACCCGACTGGGAACAGCAGCGGCCTCCCTCCTGGGAGCAGCAGTCCGTCCTGACGCTGGAGCGCCTGCTCGAACTCGTGGCCGACGCCGGCCGCCCCGTACGGCTCGCCATCGAGACCAAGCACCCCACACGCTGGGCCGGCCAGGTCGAGGAGCGCCTGCTGATCCTCCTGAAGCGCTTCGGCCTCGACGCACCGTCCTCGGCCGACGAGTCGCCCGTACGCGTCATGAGTTTCTCGGCGCGTTCCCTGCAGCGCGTCCGGGCCGCGTCCCCGACGCTGCCGACGGTCTACCTGCTGCAGTTCGTCTCGCCCCGGCTGCGCGACGGGCGGCTGCCCCCGGGCGTCCGGATCGCCGGGCCCTCCCTGCGGATCGTACGCAACCACCCGGCGTACATCGAGCGCCTGAAGGGGGCCGGACACCAGGTCCACGTGTGGACGGTGAACGAGTCCCAGGACGTCGACCTCTGCGTCGGACTGGGTGTCGACGCCATCATCACCAACCGGCCGAGGGCGGTACTGCGGCAGTTGGGCCGCTGAAACCACCGTTCGCACCCGTCTCACAGGCCTCTCACGTTCCGCCCACGGACGTCCGGTTCCGGACACGACCTGCATTTCAGGCCACTCGACTACAGGGAGTGCTCCGGCGCGTTCGGTGCGTATTCGATCGTTGCGAGTGCGTCACCGCACGTGCATTGGCCGGTTTCCGGCTCAGTCCAGGAGGGCATCCACACCGTGGCGTGGGGCAAAGGAGGTCTCGGGGGTGGCGTTGGTGGTGGCACAGGAAGTGCCCACGTCGTCGAGCATGGCCGTTGCCCATGGCCCTGCGGGCGTGGGCGAGGCAAGACACCGCATGCGGGATCAACTGCGCAGGGGCGGTGTCGCGGAAACGGTCATCGACGATGCCGTACTGATCCTTTCCGAACTACTGAGCAATGCGTGCCGTCACGGCAGGCCACTGGGTGACGCGCTGGCGGGGGACGGTGACGTCCGGGCCGCCTGGCGTGTCGAACCGACCGGCAGGCTCGTCGTCGAGGTGACGGACGGCGGCGGTCCGACCCGCCCGGTTCCGTCCACACCCTCGGTCACCGCTCATGGCGGCCGCGGGCTGAACATCATCACGGCGCTGGCCGACGACTGGGGCGTCCGGGACGACACCCGGGGCGAGCTCACGGTGTGGGCGATCGTGCACAAGGACGCACACGCCGCCCGCCGCCGCGACGACTTCGCCGCGCGGGTCACGGCCCCCACCGCGTCCGCGATGCCCGACCTGGACTTCGGGGACGCGTTCGACGGCCTGGACTGACCGACCCGGACCGGCCTGGACCGACCGACCGGACCGGCCCGGACCGGAGCCCGGATCAGCCCGGACCGGAGCCCGGATCAGCCCGGACCGGAACAGGGTGGAGACCGGATCCGGCGTCCGAAGCAGAGGGAAGCACTGGTTCCGGGACAAACCGGAGCGCCGCCCCGGGTACGGCCCGGCACGTTGTCCACAGGGTCCCGTGGGGCCACGTACGAACGGCTAGGCTCGCGCCCGTACGAGTCGAGCCGTAACCGGGAGACATCCACGATGGCCAAGAAGCGCCCCCAGACGAAGGCCAAGCGGCCGCAGCCACAGGATGGGGCCCGCGCCGCCGGCGCCGACGGACACGTGCCGGTCGTCGGCGCCCGCGAGCCCTGTCCCTGCGGCAGCGGCCGTCGCTACAAGGCCTGCCACGGCCGCGCCGCCGCGCACGCCGTGACCGAGCTGGTGCAGCGCCCCTTCGAGGGCCTGCCGAGCGAGGGCGACTGGATCGCGCTGCGCGAGCTGGTGCCCGCGGCCACCGTCGAACTGCGCCTGAAGGAGCCCCTCCCGGAGGGCGTCCCGTCGGTCACGCTCGCGACGGTCCTGCCGATGGCGTGGCCTGCGCTGCGCCGCGAGGACGGTTCGGTCCTGATCGGCCTGCAGAACGACACGGCGTCCGGCGACATCAGCCGCGACCTGGCCGACACGCTCCAGCGCGCGCTCACCGCCGAGCCCGGCACTCCGGTGCAGGGCCGCCGCGCCCCGGGCGACGGGCCGCGTCTGCAGGAGCTCCTCGACCCCGAAGGCGCGTTCGAGCCAGTTGTGCACGCGGGCTTCGAATTCTGGGTTCCGGACGCGCAGAACGCCTCCACGGAGGTAACCGCTTCCCTGGAGCGCGCCAACGCCGCCGCCATCCCGACGGTGAAGCTCGCCGGTGTCGACGCGGCGTACTGGTGCGAGACGCCGGACAAGAACCACCTGCGCTGGGTCATGCCGCACCCCGAGGAGCAGCTTCTGGACGCGCTCGCGCGGCTGCACGCGGCGGGCACGTCGAGCCTCGGCGAGGGCACCCGGCTGGTGGGTTCCTTCCGCGCCCACGGCCTCACGGTCCCGGTCTGGGACCTGCCGACGGGCGTCACGGCGGAGGACGTCGAGAAGCCCGCGTCCGAGTTCGCCGAGCGGCTCTCCGCCGCGCTGGCCACGGACGCACCGCTCACCGCCGACGAGCGCCGGGCGCGCGGCGGCCTCACCAACCGCCAGGTCACCCTCAGCTGACGTCCTGCGTGCGCCCCTCCCGGTCGGCCGGCCGGTCAGCCGGGAGACGGGTGTGCGACAGGTGCGCAGGCCGGGTGACTCCTGTCACAACTCCCGGTCGGGACAAGCCAATCGGTGTCCGAATAGCCGAGATGGAATTTGCGAACCGCCGATCTCTTGTTACCGTTCCAATAGCCCGGTTGCTGGTGCATCCCCCGTCGCCAGCAACCGGGTCTTTTCATGCCCGGATCCGGAGCCGTCACCGGCGAGGTCCTCAACGCCCGTTCCGCACAGGCGAGTTGCTTCCCGAGCGCAGCAGGAGCGGTCCGTCGGCACCCGTCGCGAACTCGGCGACCGCGATATATTCCGACGCTTCTGCGGACGTGCGTTCCCGCGGTGTCTCGCAGGTGCCCGGCTCGTCGTCGGCGTCCACCGCGCAATGCGTCCGCACGGTGCCGCCGCGGGGCCCCATGAGGGTCAGCGCGGACGTGAGACCGTCACCGGTCGCGTTGCGGTAGTAGGTACGCGCCCAGGTCTCCCGCCCCTGCGTCAGTACGCACGTCTGCGCCTCGATGCCGTCGGGGGAGGTGAGTTCGGGTCCGCAGCGGGCGGCGGTGGCGAGCCCCACACCGAGCGTCAGGGGGCTCGCGGAGCTCTCGGGGGCCGGTCCGGGTGCCCTGTCGTCGGCGTGACCGGAGCCGGGCGCCTCACCGGAACCGGAACCTTCGCCGGAACCGGAACTCTCGCCGGGATACTCGGCGGAGGCCGGCGTCTCACCGGGGACCGACGCCCCATCGGAGGAAGCGCCGCGGCCGAAGACCCGTACGGCGGCGTCGTGCGAACGGCCCTCGGCAGGGGAGGGCGCGGACGTGGATGCGGGCGCCCGGCGGTCCGTCGGCCCCGCGGAGGCCACCGCCAGCGGCACCGCGACCGTGAGCACGACGATGCCCGTCAGCATCATCAGGCGGATTCTTCGGGGGTCCGGGGGCCGTCCCCCGGAGTGACGCAGCATGCAAGGGACGATAACGAGCGAGGGCGGGCGCGCGGTTCACCGCGCGCCCGGGTCCCCTACAACTCGGGGGCGCTCACACCCGTACGGGTGAGGGCCTCCACCACCGCGTCCACCACGGCCTCGACGTCGGGCACCCAGGGGGCGGCCGAGCCGGGCAGCGGAGCGCGTTCCCAGCGGATTCCGCCCTGGCCGGTCTCGGACGGCGGCAGTGCCACGTAACCGCCCTCGCCGTGGAACCGCAGCGAGCCCGGCACGAAGTCCTTGGCGTAGAGCAGTTCACCCAGCTGCTCGAGGGAGTACGGCTTCACGAGCAGCGCCCAGCGCGTGGGGGACGCGATCACCGGTCCCAGACGCATCCCCATGTGGTCGAGCGCGGTGAGCGCACGGGCGGCGGCCGGCGCCGGCAGGCTCACCGCGCACGGGGCCGCTCCTCCGGTCGCGAGGATGATCGGCGCCGTCGGCCGGTTCGTCCACCACCAGCGCGCCATGCGCTCGTCGGTGGTGGCCGCGAGCAGGCCCGGGTCGAAGGGGTGGGCACCCGGCACCGTGCACTCCGGGTCGGGACACGCGCACCGGGCCCGTCCCTGCGGATCCGGTGCCACGCCCGGGAGTACGGGCCACTGCCAGGCGGTCGCGAAGGTCAGGGCCGCGCCGAGCATCTCAGGCTTCCCGCCGTTTCGCCTGGACAGGAGCCTGCGTCGCCTTCCGAGGATCTCGCGCATGTGCGCTCGTTCCTTTCCGTTGAACGCCGAGGAACCACATCACACCATGTGGCGATCACTTCACTGTGCGTACCTGATGGCGCATCACACCCTTGTCCCAGACAAGGGGAACCCCTGTGAGCCGAGCGTTGGCTGCGTCCGCTTCCACACTGCGTCTGTCTGGAGCATGAGCATGGCGGGGGGTGGCGGCGCCTGGCGTTTGCTGTCCCGCGTATTTCTCGCCGCCTCCGCCACGGGAGGATGGGGCACGGTCGTCGGTGGTTAAGACGCCCGGGTCCGTCGTCAGGTTCCGGATGGATCCCAACCGCACCTGGCCTTCTCCGAGTACGTACCCATCACGACCGCTGTGACGCTCTGTCGAGCAGGGCCAGTCGACCGCAATCCATTCCGGCTCGAGTCGGTTTCAAGCCAACTTTACTTTTCCGCGGTGGCCTCACGGACACCAGTGATCCCGGCAGGACAATGCTGGACATCCCCTTACGAGTGCGTGTACATGTGGAGACACTGCCGGCGGCGCAGAATGACATGGGGGTTTGCGATGCTATCGAGCGATACGCACCGGTCGGAAAGCCGGACGCCATGAACGCCCCTCACCTCCCGAAAGTGGCCGGAATCGATTCAACGGTTCCGGCACCCGCACACACTGTCGCGCCGGCACGTGCCACCCCGGGTTCCCCACCCGCCCCTGTTCCACACGCTCCCGGGGCCGTTCTCCAGGACAGACTCGCAGGCTGGGTCTCCGACCTCACCACGCTGCACGAGCTCACCGAGCGGCTCGCGCGCACCGGATCGCTGGCGGACGCACTCCAGGAACTGCTGCGCGCCGGAGCCGCCCTCGTGGGCGCCCGGCGCGCTCTCGTGGTGCTGGAACCGGGCGACGGGCTCGGCCCGGACACGACGATCGGGCTGGGACTCGCCCGGGCGGACCTCGGGCACATCGAGACCGTCCCGCGCAGCTCCATGTCGTACGGCAGGATCCTCGACGGGCTGCCCTGCGGTGAGGGCGGGATCGCCCAGCCCGACCTCCTCTCCGAGGACGGACTGGACCCGCGGCACCGCGAGGTGGCCGCCCGGCTCGGCTACGCGGCGAGCTACGCGCTGCCGTTGACCACCGAGGGAGCGGGCCGTCTGGGCGCCGCCGTGTGGCTCTACGACGAACCGGCCGAGCCGGTCGAGCGGCAGCGCCACCTGGCCGGCCTCTACACGGCGTACGCGGCCGAGCACCTGGCCCGCCTGGTGGAACTGGAGCGCACGCGCGCGTGCATGACGACGATCTCGCAGGAGCTGCTCCCCTCCCGGCTGCCCCGCGTCCCAGGCGTCCAGCTCGCCGCCCGGCACCGCACGGGGCCGCGCGGCGGCGGTGACTGGTACGACGCGCTGCCGCTGCCCGACGCGGCCCTCGGTCTCGCGGTCGGTTCCGTCACCGGGTCGGGCCCCGGCGCCGTCGCGGCCATGGGCCGGCTGCGGGCCTCCCTGCGGGCGTACGCGGTGATGGAGGGCGAGGACCCGGTCGCCGTCCTGTCCGACCTGGAACTGCTGCTGCGGCTCACCGAACCGGCGCGGTCCGCCACCGCCCTGTTCGCGTACTGCGAGCCCGCCCCGCGCAGGATCACGCTGGCCGGGGCCGGGCACAGCCCGCCGCTGGTGATCGGCGAGCGGCGCACGGAGTACGTGGAGACGTCGGTGTCGGCCCCCCTGGGGATGCTCGCCTGCTGGGAGGCGCCCAGCATGGAGTTCCGGGCCGAGGCGGGAGAGACGGTTCTGCTGTACACGGACGGGCTGCTGCACCGTACCGGCGACCCCATGGACCGGGCCTTCTCGCGGCTGCACGCGGCCGCCGCGAGCGTGCCGAGGGCACTGCGCGGGGATCCGGGCACCGTCGCCGACCACGTCCTGCGGAGCATGCTGCCGGACGGCCTCGCGGACGCCGACAGCGACGAGGACGTGGCACTCCTCGCGGTCCGCTTCGAGTGAGGCGCGCGTTCGAGTGAGGCGCGCGCCCCGCGCGTGAGCCGTACGGCATCGGGCCTTCCGGCCCTGGGCGGCTTTCCGTACGACCGTACGATGGAGGGCGTCCAGAGTCGTATCGAGGAGGCAGATCGTGTCGGAGGCGCTCATTCCGGAGACCCCGGAAGCCGTGCTTGACGATGCCGCCGACCAGGCGGACGAAGAAGAGCCCATCAAGCAGCGCAAGAACGGCCTGTACCCGGGTGTGTCGGACGAGCTGGCCGAGAGCATGAAGTCCGGCTGGGCCGACACCGAGCTGCACGGCCTGGAGCCGATAGCGCAGGCCCCGTACACCGCCGCCCGCCGTGCCGCGCTCTCCGCGCGCTTCCCGGGCGAGCGCCTGGTCGTCCCGGCGGGCAACCTGAAGACCCGCTCGAACGACACGGAGTACCCCTTCCGCGCCTCGGTCGAGTACGCGTACCTGACCGGCAACCTCACCGAGGACGGCGTCCTGGTGCTGGAGCCGGTCGCGGACGGCCACCGGGCCACGATCTACCTGCTGCCGCGCTCCGACCGCGAGAACGGCGAGTTCTGGCTCTCCGGCCAGGGCGAGCTGTGGGTCGGCCGCCGCCACTCCCTGACCGAGGCCGAACAGCTGTACGGCATTCCCGCCTCGGACGTCCGTGAGCTTCCCGACAGGCTGCGCGAGGCGACCGGCCCGGTCCGGGTCGTGCGCGGGTACGACGCCGGCATCGAGGCGGCGCTCACCGACAAGGTCACCGCCGAGCGCGACGCCGAACTGCGCGTCTTCCTCTCCGAGGCCCGGCTGGTCAAGGACGAGTTCGAGGCCGGCGAGCTGCAGAAGGCCGTCGACTCGACCGTGCGCGGCTTCGAGGACGTCGTACGGGTCCTGGACCGGGCCGAGGCGACCAGCGAGCGCTACATCGAGGGCACGTTCTTCCTGCGCGCGCGGGTCGAGGGCAACGACATCGGCTACGGCTCGATCTGCGCGGCGGGCCCGCACGCGTGCACGCTGCACTGGGTGCGCAACGACGGCCCGGTGCGCTCCGGTGACCTGCTCCTGCTGGACGCGGGCGTGGAGACCCACACGCTCTACACGGCCGACGTCACGCGCACCCTGCCGATCAACGGTACGTACTCGGAGATCCAGAAGAAGATCTACGACGCCGTGTACGAGTCCCAGGAGGCCGGTATCGCGGCCGTGCGGCCGGGCGCCAAGTACCGGGACTTCCACGACGCCTCCCAGCGGGTGCTGGCCGAGAAGCTCGTCGAGTGGGGGCTCGTCGAGGGCCCCGTCGAGCGGGTCCTGGAGCTGGGGCTGCAGCGCCGCTGGACGCTGCACGGCACCGGTCACATGCTCGGCATGGACGTCCACGACTGCGCGGCCGCCCGGACGGAGACGTACGTGGACGGCACGCTGGAGCCGGGCATGTGCCTGACCGTCGAGCCGGGTCTGTACTTCCAGGCGGACGACCTGACCGTGCCGCAGGAGTACCGGGGCATCGGTGTCCGCATCGAGGACGACATCCTCGTCACGCAGGACGGCAACCGGAACCTTTCGGCCGGGCTGCCCCGCAGGTCGGACGAGGTCGAGGCGTGGATGGCCGCTCTGAAGGGCTGATCCGGGATCCGGACGGACACCGGAGGCCGGGCACCGGAGGGTGCCCGGCCGTTCTCGTCCACGGGTGGTCCAGATGGTCCAGGCGGTCGGGTGAACCGGGTGATCCGGGGGGGGATGTGAGCGGTGGACTCGTTCTGGTCCGGTGTCGGTGTCGACCTGCACCTCGATCCCGACACCTCCGGCGGGCGCCGGGCCGGGCTCGAACGGGCCCTGCGCGACGCCGTCCGGGCCGGGCGGCTGGCCCCCGGGACGCGGCTGCCCGCGACACGGCGGCTCGCCGTCGAGCTCGGCGTCTCCCGGGGCACGGCGAAGGCGGCGTACGACCAGCTCGTCGCCGAGGGGTACCTCACCGCGCGGCAGGGGGCCGGCACCCGGGTCGCCCCGCTGCCCGCCGTGGACGCGGCCGTCCCGCAGGCACCGGCACGCACGCGTGCGCCGCGTTTCGACCTGCGGCCCGGCAGCCCCGACGTCGGTACGTTCCCGGTGGCGGCCTGGTCGCGGGCGCTGCGCAGGGCGGTCGCGAGCGCACCCTCCCCGGCGTACGACTACGGGGATCCGCGCGGCCGGATCGAACTGCGGACGGCCCTGTCGCACTACCTGGGACGGGCGCGCGGAGTGATCGCGCCGCCCGGGCGGATCGTCGTCACGACCGGATACGTCCAGGGTCTCGCCCTCCTCACGCGCGTGCTGGACGGCGGCGCGATCGCCATGGAGGACCCCGGGCTGCCCTTCCACCGGGACGTGGTGCGCCACAACGGCGGGACGGTGGTCGCGGCGGAGGTCGACGAGCGGGGTGTGCGCGTACGAGGGCTGGGCGACGCGGCGGCCGTGGTGGTCACGCCGGCGCACCAGTACCCGACCGGGGTGACCCTGCACCCGGAGCGGCGGCGGGCCCTCACGGACTGGGCACGCGCGCGTGGCGGACTGATCGTCGAGGACGACTACGACGGGGAGTTCCGCTACGACCGGCAGCCCGTGGGCGCACTCCAGGGGATGGCGCCCGGGCGGGTGGCGTACCTGGGGACGGCCTCCAAGACGCTCGGGCCGGCGCTGCGGCTGGGCTGGATGGTGCTGCCGCCGCACCTCGTCGACGCGGTCGCCGACGCCAAGCTGCACAGCGACCACCACACCGAGTCCATCGGGCAGCTGGCCCTCGCCGACCTGATCACCGGGCACGCGTACGACCGGCACGTACGCGCGTGCCGGCTGCGTTACCGGCGGCGCCGGGACCTGCTGGTGGCCGGGCTGGGCGGGCGGCGGGGGGTGCGGGGCATCGCGGCGGGGCTGCACGCCCTGGTCGACGTGCCGGACGAGGAGGCCGTGCTGGCGCGGGCCGCCGGGAAGGGGCTCGCGGTGGGGCGCCTGGGCGAGCACTGGCACGGGCCGGGCGGCGCCGGACGTCCGCAGGGGCTCGTGGTGGGGTACGGGACGCCTCGGGAGCGGGTCTATCCGCAGGCGCTGGACGTGCTGGGCCAGGTGCTCGAAGGGACCTGAGACCGGGGTCGCGTCAGGAATTGGGCCAGTGAATCACGCGGACATTGGGCCTTCTGACCGGTCCACCCCGGCCGTAGCGTCGCGGCCATGAGGAACCGAACAGCAGGGGACGCGGCGGCGGCGCGGACTCCCGGGCGGACGAGCCGGCTGGTCCCGCCGACGGGACCGCGGCGGGTCCTGGCCCTGGCCCAATTGAGCAACTCCGTGGGGGACGGCGCCTTCTTCGTCACCTCCGCCCTCTACTTCACGCATGTCGTCGGACTCGCGCCCACGCGCGTGGGGCTCGGTCTCACGGTGGCGTGGGCGGTCGGCTCGGTGGCGGGCGTGCCTCTGGGCCGGCTCGCCGACCGGCGGGGGCCGCGCGGCACGGCGGTGCTACTGGCCCTGGCCACGGGTCTCGCCGTGGCGTCCTTCCTGGTCGTACGCGGCTTCGTGCCGTTCGTGCTGGCGGCGTGCGCGTACGCGACCGCCCAGTCGGGGCTCGCGGCCGCCCGGCAGGCACTGCTGGCCGGCCTGGTGTCCCGCGAGGAGCGCACGGGCCTGCTCGCGCACCTGCAGTCCACGCTCAACGCCGGGCTCGCGGTGGGGGCGGGCCTCGGCGGGCTCGCGCTGCACATCGGGTCCCGGGCCGCCTACCTCGGGGTGTTCGCGCTGGACGCGGTGAGCTTCCTGCTGTGCGCGGCGGTGCTGCTGCGGCTGCCCGCCGTCGCACCGGGGCACGCGCGCGTGGGGGCCGGTCGAGGGTCTGGGCGGGGCGGTCGGGGGCCTGGGCGGGGCGGTCGAGGGTCTGGGCGGGGCGACGTGCCCGGTGTGCTGCGCGATCGTCCCTACGCCGTCGTGGCGCTGCTCAACACCGTGCTGCTCCTGCGGATGCCGCTGCTGAGCCTCGGCATCCCGCTGTGGATCGCCGAGCGGACCGAGGCCCCGACGTGGACGGTCTCCGCCCTCTTCGTGCTCAACACGGCCGCGGTGATGCTCTTCCAGGTCCGCACGGCCCTCGGGGTGACGGACCCGGTGTCGGCCACGCGCGCGGTACGCCGTTCGGGGTTCGTGATGCTGGCCTCGTGCGCGGTGTTCGCCCTGTCGGCCGGGCCGTCGCCCTGGGCGGCGGTCGGCGTGCTGACGGCCGGCGCGGTGCTCCAGGTTGTCGCCGAGATGCAGCAGTCGGCGGGCTCCTGGCAGCTCTCCTTCGACCTCGCGCCCGCCGACCGCACGGGCGAGTACCAGGGCTTCTTCGGCACGGGTGTGACGGTGGCCCGGACACTCGGCCCGCTGGTGCTGACGACGCTGCTCGTGGACTGGGGGACACCCGGCTGGCTGCTCCTGGGCGGGCTGACACTGGCGGCCTCGTGCGCGATGGGTCCCGCGGTGCGGTGGGCGACGGCCGGCCGGGCCACCGTGCCCCCGGTCAGGGCCGGTTCGCCCGTACCGGTGAACCGGCCCTGACCGGGGGCACCGGAAGCACCGGGAGCGAGTCCGCGAACAGGGCCCCCGCGAGCAGCCCGCTGCTTCCGCGAGGGCTCCACGCGCGCGCGTGGAGGTCCTCGTCGAAGGCGTCCAGAGCCGCGCGGCCCGCCCCGGTGGACGTGCCGCCCGCCTCGACGACCGCGCGGGCGCCCGCCTGGACGTGCCGCAGACCGTGCGGACCTGCCGTGTACAGCAGCTCCGTGTCCTGGAGGGTCGACATGACGGTCAGCAGGGCGTCGAGGCGCGCGTACGGCTCGGGGACACCCGCGGTGCGGGCCGCGGCCAGCGCCTCCAAGGCCCGGCGCACGTGCGGGAATCCGGCCCTCGCCTCGCCCCGGGCGCCGGCCGCTCCGTACTTCGCGGAGACCGACGAACCGCGCGAGGGCCGTCGTGGCGCGCGCCGGTCGGAGTGGGCGGCGATGCGCTTGGCGGTCGCGGTCACATCCCGTCCGGCGGCCCGGGGTTCCAGGGCGGCGGCCGCGACCAGCAGGCCGAGCACCCACAGCGCCCCGCGGTGCCCGCCGCCCGCCAGGGCCACCGAGTGCTCGGTGGAGCGTCCGATCGCCCCGAGTTCCGCGCGGAGTCCGGGCGTCGCGGAGCCGGTGCGGCGCGCGGCCGCCGCCATCGCCGCGAGTCCCGGTTCCAGCGCCCTGGCCGACCAGCGCAGGGAGCAGTGGTCCTCGCCCGTCGCGCGGGCACCGAGATCGCGCGGGTCGGGCAGACCTGGTTTGGGGGTCAGCGCCAGCTGCCCGACGAGCGCGGCCACGGCGGCCCGCGCCAGCGTCTCGTCCTCACGGCTGCTCATCGCCACGGCCCGTTACGAGGAGGCGGCCGAGGGGATGCCCGGGAGGGCGGCCGAGGAGGCGGCCGAGGGGGCGGCCCCGCTCGGGGGCGTACCGCCGGTGACCGCGCGTGCGTGGCACCGCGCCGAACCCGCGCTTTTACGTGTTCCTGTCATGAGCGGCATGACAGGAACAGTAGGGGGACGAGCCGTCAGGGACCTGAGGGAAGGCTGTGAGCGACCTGAGAATGCCGCGGAGACCGGGATCGGCGGGAGTCGGCGGGGTCGGCGGAAAACACCCCGCCAGGAGGCGGTGGCGGGCGTTGTCAGAAGGCCATCAGCGGCGTGCCCTCGCGCCACTTGAGCATCTTGTCGAAGCTGACCACGGCCCCGCCCCTGACGGAACTGTTGCCGATGTGGACATGGTCGGCGAGCTCCTGGATCAGACACAGACCCCGGCCGTGCTCCGCGTCGCTGCGGGAGGGCCGGATGGGCGCACGATTGCGTCCCGCGGGAAAACCCGGACCCGAGTCGGTCACCTCGATCCGGCACTTGTCGCCGTCCAGATAGGCCGTCACCCGGTAGGCCTCGGCGGGCTCACCCGGATCCGCGTCGCCGCCGTGTTCGACGGCGTTGGCGCACGCTTCGCTGAGCGCGACGGAGATGTCGTAGGAGATGTCCGGGTCCACCCCCGCGGACTCCATGGTGCCGATCAGCAGGCGCCGGGCGAGCGGAACACTCGCCGCCTCACGCCGGAGATGGAGGGACCACCAGATGCTCATGCGCCAGCCTCCTGGCCGCGGCTCGACATACCGTTACGTATTGCCGGGCGGGACCGTACATAAGCGTCCGGCCGACGTGATGCCGCCCATAAGGAGGATGTGCCGGCGCCATCTGCCGGTGTATGTGCGGGCGACTCGTACCAGAACATGATCTTCCGGACCGTACGTCATCTTGCGGACCTGCCGTACGGCGCGGGCCGGGCCAGTGCGATGATGAGCCCGCCATGACTGCCCCCCGCCAGCGCGCGCGCACCGGAGGTGATCTCCGGGTCCTGAGGGCCTCGGTGTTCACCGCGGTCTGTGTCGTGCTGGCCGCGGCGGGTCACTCCATCGCCTCCTGCGCGACGGTTCCGCTGTGGTCGCTCGGCGCGGGATTCCTCGCCGTCTTCGCCGTCGCGGCCCCGCTCGCCGGACGTGAACGCTCGCTGCCGGGCATCACCGTGCTCCTCGCGACCGGCCAGACGGTCCTGCACACGCTCTTCGGGCTGGGCCAGCACGGCACGTCGGCCGCCGCGTCCACCGGCGTGGACGCCTCGCTCGTGGCCAAGGCCGCACGGCTGGTGTGCGGCGCGTCCGTCGCGACCCTCAGCCCCGCCCAGGCACAGCGCATCCTCGCCGACGCCCGACTCGGCGCGGGTGGCAGCGGCAGCGGCAGCGGCGGTACGGGCGGGAACGGGGGCGCCGTCCACGCCCTGCACGGACAGATGGGCGCCATGCCGGTGGCCGACGGAACATCGGTGTCGGCGCTGCCGTCGCTGCCGATGCTCCTGGGCCACGTGCTCGCCGCCGCCGCCACCGGATGGCTGCTGCGCCGCGGGGACATCGCCCTGCGGCGCCTCCTGCGGCTCTCGGCACACGGCGTGGCGGAGGGGACGCTCGTCCCCCTGCGCGGGGCCCTGGCGCTCGTACGCGCTCTTCTGGCGGGCCTTCCCGGCGCGGTCCCGGCGATGCCGGGCGCACCGCGCGCGTGGCGGTACGAGCCACCGGTCCCGCGGACGACCGCTCTTCAGCACTCGGTCAGCCGGCGCGGTCCGCCGGCCGGCACGGCACTCGCCCTCGCCGCCTGACACGACGCACCACTTCGGACGTACCACTCCGGGGGTGCCGTCGTGCGGCACGCGCGCGTGCCCGCTCTTTCACGCGCGCAATCCCCGTTCTCCGACGAACCAGTGCTGAAAGTGGAGTGTCCCGCAATGAAGGTTTCCCGTATCGCCGCGACCGGTGCCGTCGCCGCCTCCGCCGTTCTCGTCCTGTCCGGACCCGCGTTCGCGCACGTCAGCGTGCAGCCCGAGGGCACGGCCGCCAAGGGCGGCTACGCGACGGTCAACTTCAAGGTGCCGAACGAGCGCGACAACGCCTCGACCACCAAGCTGGAGATCAATTTCCCGGCCGACCACCCGCTCGCCTCGGTCATGCCGCAGCCCGTCGACGGCTGGGACGTCAAGGTCACCGAGTCCAAGCTCGACAAGCCGCTCGAACTGCACGGCGAGAAGATCAACAAGGCCGTCACCAAGGTCACCTGGACCGCGGACGGCAAGGGCATCGAGCCCGGCTACTTCCAGAAGTTCCCGCTCTCCATCGGCGCGCTGCCCGAGGACACCGACGAACTGGTGTTCAAGGCGATCCAGACGTACTCCAACAAGGAGGTCGTGCGCTGGATCGAGACCCAGGAGGACGGCGAGGAGGAGCCCGAGACGCCGGCTCCGGTGCTCGCGCTGTCCGCGGCCACCGACGACCACCACGGGGCCGCCGCCTCCGACGACGACGCCGATGCCGACGCCGACGCCGAGAAGAGCGACGACACGAAGGCCGCCGCCGACACCACCGAGGCCGCCGACACCGACAGCAGCGACACCACGGCCCGCGTGCTGGGCGTCGTGGGCATCGTCGTCGGCGTGGCGGGCGTGGCGTTCGGTGTTCTCGCCGGCCGTCGGCGTACCAACGCCTAAGTCCAGTCCGACCGACCGACCCAACGTCGGACGCCCCACCGGAACCCCCGGCCGGCCCTTGCCGGCCGGGGGCCCGGGCCCGTGCCTCACGGCCGGGTGCGGCGTCCCCGGGAGAATGCACTATGCGCAAGAAGACCCATGTCGTGGCGGCTCTGCTCGCCGCGGCCGCTCTGACTCTTTCCGCCTGCGGCAGCGGTGACAGCGACAGCGGCAACAGCGTCGCCGAGGTGTCCGAGGAGGCCGGCTCCGACAAGGCCGCCACCGTCCTCGACAAGCCGTTCGAAAAGCCCGACCTCGTCCTCACCGACACCCAGGGCGAGAAGTACGACCTCCGCGAGGCGACCCAGGGCAAGCCGACACTCGTCTACTTCGGCTACACCAACTGCCCCGACGTCTGCCCGCTGACGATGAACAACATCGCCGTCGCCAAGAAGCAACTGGCCCAGGACAAGCAGCTGTCCCAGAAGGAGAAGGACTCGCTCCGCGTCGTGTTCGTCACGACCGACCCGGAACGCGACACCTCCGCCGCGCTCGGCAAGTGGCTCAAGGGCATCGATCCCGACGTCGTCGGCCTGACCGGTTCGTTCGACACGATCCAGGCGGGTGCCCGCACGCTCGGCATCTCCATCGAGGCGCCGACGAAGGACAAGGACGGCAAGGTCACGTCGATGCACGGCACGCAGGTCATCGCCTTCTCGCCGAAGACCGACGCCGGGTACGTGCTGTACGGCGAGGACGCCACCGTCGACGACTACACCAAGGATTTCCCCGCGCTGATCAGGGGCGAGAAGCCGTGACACGTCGCACGGCGGCCGCGGCCGCCCTGGTACTGGCCGGCGCACTGGCCCTGGCGGGCTGCGGGGACGCGGACTCCGACGGGTCGGGGGGTTCGGGAACCTCGGGAAGCGACCTGTCGGTGACCTCCGTCTACATGCCGCAGCCGGTCTCGGACTCCATGGCGGCCGGTTTCCTGGTCATCGCCAACGACGGCGGCTCCGGCGACAGGCTGACCTCCGTCACCAGCGACGTCGCCGGCGAGGTCACCATCCACACGACCGTCGGGCAGACGATGGAGCAGGTGAAGGACCTCGGCATCCCCGCCCACGGCAAGCTCGTCCTGGCGAGCGGTGGCGACCACCTCATGTTCGAGAAACTCCGGCGCAAGCCGAAGGAGGGCGACACGGTGTCCCTGGAGCTGCACTTCACGGGGTCCGGGCCGATCAAGGTCGAGATGCCGGTGAAGTCCGCCACCTACCAGCCGTCGTCGGCGACGAATTCGTCCGCGCGGTCGTCCACGCGGTCGTCCACGCGGTCGTCCGCGTACCTGTCCGCGTACCTGTCCACGACATCGCACCACTGAGGGAGGGACCACCGTTGAGCCAGACCACCGCTCCCCGCGTGCGGACGCTGCTGTTGCTGCTGCTCGCCGTCGTCGGCGCGCTTCTCGCCGGGGCCGCGCCCGTCTCCGCGCACGCCGCACTGACCGGGAGCGACCCCCAGCAGGGAGCGGTGGTCGCCGAGGCGCCCGCCCAGGTGTCGCTCACCTTCTCCGAGCAGGTCGCGATGTCCGACGGCTCGGTGCGCGTGCTCGATCCCAAGGGCAAGCGCGTCGACACCGGCAGGACGTCCGGGCAGGGCGGCAACACCTACGCGGTGAAGCTGCACTCCGGCCTGCCCGACGGCACGTTCACCGTCACCTACCAGGTGGTGTCGGCGGACAGCCACCCCGTCTCCGGCGCCTTCACCTTCTCCATCGGGGCGCCCTCGAAGACCACCGTCGCCGTGTCCGACCAGGAGGCCGGCGGCGGGATCGTGGGCGGCCTCTACGGCTTCGCCCGCTATGTGTCGTACACCGGTTTCATCCTCCTCGTCGGCGGCTCGGCCTTCGTGCTGGCCTGCTGGCAGGGGGGCTCCGGCGTACGGGCGGTGCAGCGGCTCGTGGTCTCGGGGTGGCTCGCCCTGACCGGGGCCACGCTCGCCATGCTGCTGCTGCGCGGCTCGTACACCGGTTCGGGGAAGGTCGGGGACATCTTCGACCTGAACCTCCTCAGCCAGGTGCTGCAGACCAAGACGGGCGCCGCCCTGGTGTCGCGGCTGCTGCTGCTCGCGGCGGCCGCGCTGTTCATCGCCGTGCTCTTCGGGGCGTACGAGAAGCGCGAGGACGACGAGGAGAAGAACGACCTGACCTTCGGGCTCGCCATCGGCGGGTCCGTCGTGGCGGCCGGTCTCGCCGCCACGTGGGCGATGGCCGAGCACGCCTCGACCGGTCTGCAGGCGGGCATCGCGATGCCCGCCGACGTACTGCACCTGCTGGCCGTCGCGGTCTGGCTCGGGGGGCTGTCGACACTGCTCGTGGTGCTCTACCGCACCCCGTCGTCGATCGAGGCGTCCGCCGTACGCCGCTTCTCCCGCGTCGCGTTCGGCAGCGTGGCCGTACTGGTCGTCACCGGCGTCTATCAGTCGTGGCGGCAGGTCGGTACGTGGTCCGCGCTCACGGGGACGGGGTACGGACAGCTGCTGATGATCAAGGTCGCCCTGGTGGTCGTCCTCGTCGGCATCGCGTGGTTCTCACGGCGCTGGACCGGTCTGCTGGCGCAGGCACCCGTCAAGGAGCCAGCGAAGGTCCCGGTCGGTGCCTCGGCCTCGAAGAAGTCGAACGGCTCGAAGGGACCGAAAGGGCCGAAGGGTCCGAAGGGTCCGAAGGGATCCACCGGATCGAAAGAGTCCGGCGAGTCGAAGGGGTCCGGCGGGCCGCAGCGATCCGACGGCTCCGGGAGCTCCAGGGGCTCCGGGAGCTCCGACGGCTCCACGGGGCGTCCGGACAAGAAGGCAGCGGTCTCCGACGGTGGGGACGGCAAGCGGGCCGCCCAGCTGGCGCGGCAGCGGGCCGCGGTGGCCACCACGCGGGAGAAGCGCCTGCGGGACGCCGACCCGCTCCGCTCGGGTCTGCGCCGCTCGGTACTCGGCGAGGCGGGTGTCGCGATCGTCCTGCTGGCCGTCACCACGGTGCTGACCTCCACCGAGCCCGGGCGTACGGAGGAGGAGGCCAAGGCCACCGCCGCCGCCTCGGAACAGACCGGCGGGGCGCTGTCGCTGGACATCCCGTTCGACACGGGCGGCCAGGACGGCAAGGGCATAGCCCGCGTCGAACTGGACCCGGCCCGCGTCGGCGGCAACGACATGCACGTCTACGTGGAGCGGGCCAACGGCAAAGCCTTCGACGTCCCCGAGGTCAAGATCGCCTTCACACTGAAGGCGAAGGACATCGGGCCGCTGCCCGTGGTCCCCGACCGCATCGCCACCGGACACTGGACGGCGAGCGGGGTGCAGATCCCGATGGCGGGCAGCTGGCAGATCGCGGTGACCGTGCGCACCTCCGACATCGACCAGGTGACCGTGGACAAGAACGCGCAGATCGGCTGAACGACACCATGGCTGAACAGGCTGAACAACCCACTCCCGAGCCCTCCTCCAAGAGCGTCGTCTCGCGGCGGCGCCTGCTCGGCACCGCTGGCGCGACAGGCCTCGCGCTGGGCGCCGCGGGGGGCGCCGCCGGGTACGCCGCCGCACCCGCCGTGCCCGCCGCCGACCGGACCGCGCTCCTCAGTTCGGTGGGCGCGGACGAGGTGATGTTTCACGGGAAACATCAGCCGGGCATCACGACCGCCCTCCAGGCCCGCGGCCACCTCGTCGCCTTCGACCTGCGCGCGGGCGCCGGCCGCAGGGAGGCGGCGGCCCTGCTGCGGCGCTGGTCCACGACGGCGCGGCGGCTGATGGCGGGCGAGGCGTCCGCGAGCGGGGACACCGGCGTGGCGCGTGACGCCGGGCCGTCGTCCCTCACGGTCACCTTCGGCTTCGGCCACAGCTTCTTCGCCCGTACGGGGCTGGAGAAGCGGCGCCCGGTCGCGCTCGACCCGCTGCCCGACTTCTCCTCGGACCACCTCGACAAGGCCCGCAGCAACGGCGACCTGTGGGTGCAGATCGGTGCGAACGACTCCCTCGTCGCCTTCCACGCCCTGCGCGCGATCCAGCAGGACGCGGGCGACGCGGCCCGGGTGCGCTGGCAGATGAACGGCTTCAACCGCTCGCCCGGCGCCACCACCCGTCCGATGACGACCCGCAACCTGATGGGGCAGATCGACGGCACGCGCAACCCCAAGCCGTCGGAGCCCGACTTCGACCGGCGGATCTTCGTGCCCGACGCGGGCGACCCGTCCTGGATGGCGGGCGGCTCGTACGCCGTCGTACGCCGGATCCGGATGCTCCTCGACGACTGGGAGAAGCTCTCGGTCAAGGATCAGGAGGACGTGATCGGACGCCGGAAGTCCGACGGCGCGGCACTGTCCGGCGGCACCGAGGCGACCGCGATGGACCTGGAGAAGACCGGCGGCGACGGCAGACTCGTGGTGCCCGTCAACGCGCACGCCCGGATCACCCGGCCCGACGAGAACGGCGGCGCGGCGATGCTCCGCCGGCCCTTCTCCTTCCACGACGGCATCGACGCGGACGGGGTGCCGGACGCGGGCCTGCTCTTCGTGTGCTGGCAGGCCGACCCGTTGCGCGGCTTCGTCCCGGTGCAGCGCAAGCTCGACCGCGGGGACGCGCTGTCCGCCTTCATCCGGCATGAGTCGAGCGGACTGTTCGCGGTGCCCGGCGGGGCGACGGAGGGGGAGTACGTGGGGCAGGAGCTGCTGGAGGGGTGACGGTCGCTCACCGGGGCCACGGAGACCGCCGGGGCGTGTCGCGGAAGCGTGAGCCGGGTCCCGCAAGGCCCATTAGGGTGAGGCCATGCCAGCCAGCTACGCGTATCTCGGCCCCGAGGGCACCTTCACCGAAGTAGCCCTGCGGACCCTCCCGGAGTCGGCCACCCGGCAGCTCGTCCCGATGGTGTCCGTCCCCGCGGCGCTCGACGCCGTCCGGACGCGCGAGGTCGAGGCCGCGTTCGTGCCGATCGAGAACTCGGTGGAGGGCGGCATCACCACCACGGTCGACGCACTGGCCGTCGGCGAACCGCTGATGATCTACCGCGAGGTGCTCCTGTCGATCACCTTCGCGCTGCTGGTCCGTCCCGGTACGAAGCTCTCCGACATCAAGACGGTCAGCGCGCACCCGGCCGCCCAGCCGCAGGTGCGCAACTGGATGCGGAACAACCTCCCGGACGTCACCTGGGAGTCGGCTGCCTCCAACGCGGACGGCGCCCGCCTGGTGCAGGAGGGACGCTACGACGCGGCCTTCGCGGGCGAGTTCGCGGCGGAGCGGTACGGCTTGGAGGCGCTGGAGACCAATATCCACGACGCGGAGAACGCGCAGACCCGGTTCGTCCTGGTGGGCAGGCCCGCCCGGCCCGCGGCGCCGACCGGCGCGGACAAGACGTCCGTGGTCATCTGGCAGCGCGACGACCACCCCGGCGCCCTGCTGGAACTGCTCCAGGAGTTCGCCGTCCGCGGGATCAACCTGATGCTGCTGCAGTCCCGGCCGACCGGTGAGGGCATCGGCAACTACTGCTTCGCGATCGACGCGGAGGGGCACGTCGCGGACCGCCGGGTGGCGGAGGCGCTGATGGGGCTGAAGCGGATCTGTCCGCAGGTGCGGTTCCTCGGGTCCTATCCGCAGGCCGACGTCGATCTCAAGGACGTGCGCCCGCCGCGGGCCGGTACGTCGGACAGCGAGTTCGCGGCGGCCTCGGACTGGCTGGCGCGCTGCCAGGACGGCCGCTTCTAGCCGGCCCTGCCACTCCGCTCCGTCGGCCCTGCCACTCCGCTCCGCCGGTCCGTCCACACCGCGCTGCGCCGGTCCTGCCGAATCGGTCCTGCCGGGTCCGTCCTACCTGCAGATTTTCTCCGTCCACAAAGTTATCCACAGGCGCGCTTCTCGACCTGGGGACAAGTCGACAACGAAGTGGCGCCCGGTCGACAAATCGGCCTACAGGCCCCAATTGCGTCCACAGCTCGACAGATCACCCTTCGTCCACCCGTTTTCCCTGCCCAATCCCTTAGAGCGAGCCATTTCCACTCGAATGTGGGTGTAGAGAGGGTTTGATTTGCGAATCCCTCGCCCCGAATGCGGCTTTCGGGATGATCGCTTCCGGTGTCCACAGATCTTTCGCACAGCCTGTGGATAACTTTCCCGAACTGTGGATTCCTGTGGACAACCCGCTCCCAAGTCCCGCGTCCCACAAGGGACTCGGGTCAACTCGCCGCACGCCACCCACCCCCGTCCGGGGAGCGGACGCCCTCCGTGTTGACGCAATTCGGACGCGACGCGGACGCAATTCGTCGCATCGAAAATTCTCCCAAACCATGACAGAAGAGGCAGATCGGAATACCGGGTCGTGCCGTGTAACCCCGCACCGGTAGCCTTGTGGGGTGATTGACCTTCGCCTGCTCCGTGAGGACCCCGACCGTGTCCGCGCCTCCCAGCGCGCCCGTGGAGAGGACGTCGCGCTCGTCGACGCCCTCCTCTCCGCCGACGAGCGGCGCAGGTCGTCCGGCGTTCGCTTCGACGAGCTGCGCTCCGAGCAGAAAGCGCTCGGCAAGCTCATTCCCAAGGCCTCGGGCGACGAGAAGGCCGAGCTGCTCAAGAAGACCGGACTGCTCGCAGCCGACGTCAAGGCGGCCGACGCCGAGCAGCACGAGGCGGACGAGGAGACCAAGCGCCTCCTGCAGCAGCTCGGCAACCTCGTGCACCCGGACGTCCCGGTCGGCGGCGAGGAGGACTTCGTCGTCCTGGAGACGCACGGCACGATCCGCGACTTCGGCGCCGAGGGCTTCGAGCCCAAGGACCACCTGGAGCTCGGCGAGGCCTTGGGCGCCATCGACGTCGAGCGCGGTGCCAAGGTGTCCGGCTCGCGCTTCTACTACCTGACGGGGGTCGGCGCGCTCCTGGAGCTCGCCCTCGTCAACGCGGCGATCGCGCAGGCCACGGAGGCCGGCTTCATCCCGATGCTGACCCCGGCGCTGGTCCGCCCGCGCGCCATGGAGGGCACCGGCTTCCTCGGCCAGGCCGCGGAGAACGTGTACCACCTGGAGAAGGACGACTTCTACCTGGTCGGCACCTCCGAGGTCCCGCTCGCGGCGTACCACATGGACGAGATCCTGGACGCCGACAAGCTGCCGCTGCGCTACGCGGGCTTCTCCCCGTGCTTCCGCCGCGAGGCCGGCACGTACGGCAAGGACACCCGGGGCATCTTCCGCGTGCACCAGTTCGACAAGGTCGAGATGTTCTCGTACGTCGCCCCCGAGGACGCGGAGAGCGAGCACCAGCGGCTCCTGGAGTGGGAGAAGCAGTGGCTGACCGGCCTCGGGCTGCCCTTCCAGGTCATCGACGTGGCCTCGGGCGACCTGGGCGCGTCCGCCTCGCGCAAGTTCGACTGCGAGGCGTGGATCCCGACCCAGGGCAAGTACCGCGAGCTGACCTCCGCCTCGAACTGCGACGGCTTCCAGGCGCGCCGCCTGTCGGTGCGCATGCGGGACGGCAAGAAGGTGCAGCCGCTCGCGACACTGAACGGCACGCTGTGCGCGGTCCCGCGCACGATCGTGGCGATCCTGGAGAACCACCAGCTGGCCGACGGTTCCGTGCAGGTGCCCGAGGTGCTCCGTCCGTACCTGGGCGGCCGCGAGGTACTGGAGCCGATCGCCAAGTGAGCGGTTCCACCGGGGCGTTCCCCTACAAGCTCGTGGCGACCGACCTCGACGGAACGTTGCTGCGCTCCGACGACACGGTCTCGGAGCGCACACGTACGGCACTCGCCGCGGCCACCGTGGCGGGTGCCGCGCACCTCGTCGTCACCGGCCGGGCGGTCCCCTGGACCCGGCACATCCTCGACGACCTCGGGTACGAGGGGCTCGCGGTGTGCGGCCAGGGCGCACAGCTGTACGACGCCGGGGCGCACCGGCTGCTCACGTCAGTGACCCTCGACCGGCAGGTGGCGGGTCTGGCGCTCGCCAAGATCGAGGCGGAGGTCGGTCCGCTGGCCCTCGCCGCGAGCCGCGACGGCCTCGACGGTGACGTCCTGATCGGCCCCGGCTACCGGGTGCAGGGGCTGCTGAAGGCCGTTCCGTTCACCGACGTGGCCGAGCTGTGGGCCGAACCCCTGACCAAGATGTACATCCAGCATCCCCGCCTCACCGACGACGAACTGGCCTCCGCGGCGCGGGCGGCGGCCGGTTCCATGGTGAGCGTCGTGATGGCGGGCGAGGGCATCGTGGAGATCCTGCCCCTGGGCCTGTCGAAGGCCACGGGGCTCTCGCTGGCGGCCCGCCGCCTGGGCGTGAAGGCCGCCGACACGATCGCCTTCGGCGACATGCCGAACGACATCCCGATGTTCGCCTGGTCGTCCCACGGCGTGGCGATGGCCAACGCCCACACCGAACTCAAGGCCGTGGCCGACGAGCTGACCACGTCGAACGACGAGGACGGCATCGCGGTGGTACTGGAACGACTGCTGAGCTAGCCGCCCCCGTGCCGGGAACGGCTGCCGGTCCGGTCTCCTGCTGGGCGGCTGGCGGCTGGCGGCTGGCGGCTGGCGGCTGGCGGCTGGCGGCTGGCGGCTGGCGGCTGGCGGCTGGCGGCTGGCGCAAAAAGGCGGACGAGCGGGAAAGTCACCGCCGCGAAGCGGCACGTGCGATCCCGCCCGCCCGGTCAAAGCGACAGCGTCACGCGGAGGATGCGCGGATCGAACGCGCGCGGGCTGAAAACCCGACCACGGCTTAGCAAGCCGGTGCCTTACCGCTCGGCCAATCCTCCGGGTGGGCGGCCCGCGCCAACGTGCGCGCTCGAAGCGGCCGCCCCGGGCAGCTCCCTCACGGGGCCGGACTCGACGGAGCTGACTACTCCGGAGCCCGTGCGCTGCCCTGCCGGGAACTCGACGAACTGCTACTGACAGGCATCGTCGCGCTCCTCTCCCGGACTGCGGCGCCGGAGGAATCGCGGCGGTCTGGACACGACCACTGTGCCCGTGGGGCGGGCCGGACGCCACCGAATAAAACGGCACCCGGTCCGGCATCCCCCGCCAAAGGTCAGCGGCGCCGCCATCTGCGTCGCCGGGCCTTGCTGAAGAACCAGCCCGCGGGCGGCTCGTCGGAGCGCCAGGGCTGTGGATCGGGCCCGCCGTCACGCCAGCGGGCGGCGAGCATACGGGCACGCGCCGACGGCTCGGCCGTATCGGCGGACCGTATGAAGTCGTCGTCGAGGACGAGCTCGTCCCAGGTCTCCCCGGCGCCCTCCCCCTGGTCCCCGGCGTCGCCGGGACCGCGTCCGTCACCGCGTGGTGCCTGCGCAGTCATCCCCGTTCCTCCTCGTCGCATCCCCTCGGGCAAGTGTGCCGTCGCCCGCGTAAGGCGGACTTCAAGACCAAGTCGTCGCGGCTCCCCGCACACGCACGCGTGGAGCCGCGACACTTCCCCGACCACGGAGGTCACGAGGCCTCCCGGTTCGGGGGGGGGGGACTACTCCTCGCCGGCCAGCGTCAGCGTCCGCAGTTTCTGACCCGCGAACCAGGTGGCGGCGACGGTCACCACGACCAGCAGCACCGTGCCGGTGGCGAGGCTCACGTCCGAGGTGACGAGGTCCCCGGAGACCTTGTGGCCCACGGCGAGCGCCCACTGCTGGACACTGAGCGTCCTCGCCCCCGAGACCAGCGTCCCGAAGAGCGCCTCCCACACGAGCGCGTAGACGAGCCCGAAGACCACCGCGTGCCGCGTGATCGTGCCGAGCAGCAGGAAGAGCGCGGCGTACGCGATGGAGGCGACCAGCGCCGCCACGGTGTAGGCGACGGCGATCTGCTGGCCGTTGCCGTTCAGGATCATCCCGGCGAGGAACGTCGGGACCGCCGAGAACGCCATGGTGACGGCGACGGCGACGATCAGCTTGGTGAAGATGATCGTGGGGCGCTTGAGCGGCTTGGCGAGCAGGTAGACGACCGAGCCGTCGTCGATCTCGGGACCGATCGCGCCGGTGCCGGCGATGACACCGATGATCGGCACCATCGTGGCGAGCGCGAATCCGCCGAGGACGTCCGCGGCCACCTGGTCGTCGGCGCCCGTGAAACCGCGTACGGCCACGGAGATGACGATCAGCAGGACGGGCAGGGCGCCCAGGATGAGGGCCCGGCGGCGGCCGAGGAGGCCGCGGTAGGTGAGCCGGGCGACTGTGGGGTCGTACATCTTTCGGCCTCCTACGCCGCGACGAGATACGAGAAGACGGACTCGAGGGACTCGTCCGACGGTGAGACCGTGAGCAGCCGGATGCCGTGGTCGCGTGCCACCCGCGGCAGCAGCGCCGTGAAACGGGGGAAGTCGACGGCCTGGATGCGCAGCGCGCCCTCCTGGAGGTCCACTTCGATGCCGGACGTCGACGGGTCGGCGATGAGCGCGGCCGCGAGCACGCGGTCGTCGCTGGAGCGGACCAGGTAGCGGTGCGGGCGGTCGATCATCAGGCGGCGGATGCGGCGGAAGTCGCCGCTCGCCGCGTGCCGTCCGGCGACGATCACCTCGATGTGCGAGGCGAGCTGCTCGACCTCCTCGAGGATGTGCGACGAGAAGAGGACCGTGCGGCCCTCGTCGCCCATGCGCCGCAGCAGGTCCATCAGCTGCATGCGCTGGCGCGGGTCCATGCCGTTGAAGGGCTCGTCGAGCAGGAGCAGCGACGGGTCGTGGACGAGCGCGGAGGCCATCTTCACGCGCTGGCGCATGCCCTTGGAGTACGTCGAGATCTTGCGGTCCTGCGCGTACTCCATCTCCACGGTGGCGAGCGCGCGATGGGCGGCCTTGTCGCCGAGCCCGTGCAGTTCGGCGTTGGCGACGACGAACTCGCGGCCCGTGAGGAAGTCGTACATCGCCTCGCGCTCGGGGACGATGCCGATCTGCCGGTAGATCTCCTCGTTGCGCCAGGTCGGCCTGGAGTCGAGGGTGACGGAGCCGGTGGAGGGGGCCAGGAAGCCGCCCATCATGTTGATGAGGGTGGACTTCCCGGCGCCGTTCGGGCCGAGCAGGCCGGTGACACCGGGGCCGATGGTCATGGTGATGTCGTTGACGGCCACCACGTTGCCGAACCAGCGCGAGACGTGGTCGATGGTGAGTGTGCTCATGGGCGCGGCCCGTTCCTCGGGAGGGTGGTGGCGGACGACGGGCGGGCGGTCACAGTCCGGCCTTCCGGTAGCGGCGGATCAGGAGTCCGTAGCAGCCCGCGACGAGCCCCAGGACGACGAGCAGATAGACGACGCCCTGCCCTCCGGAGGGGCCTTCGGCGCCGGGAAAGGCGGACGTGGCGCCCAGGAACGCGGTCTGGACCCCGTCGATGAGCGTGATGGGCGAGAAGAGCCCGAGCCAGGCGATCGCGTCGGTGCTGGACTGCTCGTAGGCGATGGCCTGGACGGTGGACACCGCCCCGTAGGAGATGGTCAGCACGGCGATGACGGCGGCGATGCCGAAGCCGCGGCGCGGGGTGACCGCCGAGATGACCAGGCCGATGCCGGCGAAGAGCAGCGAGAGGAGTGCCACGGAGACGAGCCCTTGCGCGAAGCCCTTGGTCTGGTCGGTGAAGTCGAGTTTGGCCAGCAGCGCGCCCACGTACAGCACGAGGAGCGGCGCGGCGGTGAGCATGAACAGCGCCGAGGCCAGGGCGGCGTACTTGGCACGTACGTAGTCGCCGGTCTCGATGGGGCGCGAGAAGTACAGGGGAACGGTCTTGAAGCGCAGGTCGCGGGAGACGGACTGCGGTCCCTGGGAGGCGACGTACAGGCCGATGACGGCCTGCATGATGATCGCGTAGCGCGTGTAGTCGACGGGCAGGTCCTTCGCCTTGGTGGCGACGGCGACCGCGACCATGATCAGCGCGGGAACGCACATCACCACGAAGAGCAGCATCGGCAGCACCTTCGACTTCACCGAGCGGCCGAGGCCGTACGCGCCGCGCAGGGACTGCGAGTAGAGCGAGCGGCGGGCGTACGCGCGTCCCAGGCGCTGGCCGTCGTAGTTGCGGTAGCCGATGTTGTGGATCCGGGTCTGCTCGCCCGCGCGAGCCGGGACCTGGGCCTGGGCCGAGGCCGTCTGTGCCTGGGGCTGCTCAACCGCCATGGCCGACCGCCTCCTTCCGCTGTTCGTCGCCGTTCTCCGGGGCCCGTTGCGCCTGGGCCTCCCGGGCCGCCTGTTCGTCGCTGTCGGTGAAGACCTCCGCGATGTGGTGCCTGCGCTGTTCCATGCGCACCAGGCCGAGGCCCAGGTCGGCGACGACGTCCCGTACGAGGTCGTACGTCTCCTCGCCCTGTGCGGTGAGCAGCAGGATGTGGCCCGCGCCCGGGAGTCCGCTGCCGTCGTGGGTGTCGATCCCGCGCGCGTGCAGCACGTCGCGCAGGGCGCCGGTGCCGTCCGGGTGCTCGTCCGTGTCGGTGACCTCGACCGCGAGGATCGCGGTGCGCTGGGTGAAGTCCGTGGTGGAGCTGGACCTCAGGAGCTTGCCGCCGTCGATGACGACGACATGGTCGCAGGTGCGCTCCAGCTCGCCCAGCAGGTGCGAGGTGACCAGGACGGAGATGCCGAAGTCGGTGTGGATGCGCCGGATCAGGCCGAGCATCTCGTCGCGGCCGACCGGGTCGAGGCCGTTCGTCGGCTCGTCGAGGAAGACCAGTTGCGGGTCGTGGACCAGCGCCTGGGCCAGCTTGACGCGCTGCTTCATGCCCGTGGAGTAACCGCCGATGGGGCGGTACCGCTCCTCGTAGAGGCCGACGTGGCGCAGCGTGTCCGCGGTGCGTTCACGGGCCGCCGTCGGGGGCAGGCCGGACATGCGCGCCATGTGGACGACGAACTCGGTGGCCGAGACGTCGGGCGGCAGGCAGTCGTGCTCGGGCATGTATCCGACGCGCTCACGGATGTCGCCGCCCCTGGTGGCGACGTCGAGTCCGAGCACGGCGGCGCGGCCCTCGGTGGCGGGGGACAGACCCAGCAGGATCTTGATCAGTGTGGACTTGCCGGCTCCGTTGGCTCCGACGAGTCCGGTCACACCGGGTCCGACGTCCACGGAGAGCCGGTCAAGAGCGGTCACCCTCGGGAACCGCTTGCTCAGGCTTTCGGTCGCGATCACAGTCACGATTCGAAGGTAGTGGCGCAGGCCACATCAGTCGTCAGACCTGGGAGCTGTATCGCCGTCACTCTCCAGTCGTACGGGCCCGTAGGGGTCCCCCTCAGGTCGAACAACCGGCGGCTGCCGCTCCGCATCGGCCGGGCGGGCCGGGCTGACCGGACCGGCCGGGGTTGTCCACAGCGGCCCGGTTCTCCACAGGCCGCAGGCCCGCCCTTGACGCAGCCGCCGGTCATTGTCACATTCATCAGTGGCACGTTACGGGCACGTACGGCGGTCGGCTTGGGACGGACGGTGGCATGACTTCGGAAGTGACCCTTCAGGGAGCGCGCGAGCGCCGGGTGCGTACGGGCGGGGTCGAGCTGTGTGTCGCCGAGCTGGGCGATCCCGCGCGGCCCACGGTGGTGCTCGTGCACGGCTATCCGGACTCCAAGGAGGTGTGGTCCGAGGTCGCCGGACGCCTGGCGGAACGCTTCCACGTCGTGCTGTACGACGTGCGCGGCCACGGCGGGTCCACCGCACCCCGCCCCCTGCGCGGCGGGTTCACCCTGGAGAAGCTGACGGACGACTTCCTGGCGGTCGTGGACGCGGTCAGCCCGGACCGGCCGGTGCACCTGGTGGGTCACGACTGGGGTTCGGTGCAGGCCTGGGAGTTCACCACGGTCGGCCGCACGAAGGGGCGGATCGCCTCCTTCACGTCGATGTCCGGTCCTTCCCTCGACCACTTCGGGCACTGGATCAAGAAGCGCATGACCCGTCCCACGCCCCGCCGGGTCGGCCAACTGCTCGGCCAGGGAGCCAAGTCCTGGTACGTGTACCTCCTGCACACCCCCGTCCTGCCCGAACTCGCCTGGCGCGGCCCCCTCGGGAGGCAGTGGCCGAAGATCCTGCGCCGGCTCGAGAAGGTCCCCGCGGGCGACTATCCGACCCCGTCGCTGCCCACGGACGCGGCCCACGGCGCCTGGCTGTACCGCGACAACGTCCGCCCCCGTCTGCGCGCGCCCCGCACCGACGCGTACGCGCACGCGCCCGTGCAGCTCATCACGCCGCTGGGGGACGCGTTCCTGTCGGAGAAGCTCTACGACGAACTGGAGTCGTGGGCACCGCGGCTGGTGCGCCGCACCCTCCCGGCCAAGCACTGGGTGCCGCGCACCCGGCCCGACCAGCTGGCCGCCTGGATCACCGACTTCGTGACCGCCACCGAGGACGGCCGGCCCGCGCCGCGGGCGCGCGGCCCGCACGCCGAACGCTTCGGCGGACAGCTCGTGCTGGTCACCGGCGCGGGCAGCGGCATCGGACGGGCCACCGCCCTCGCCTTCGCCGGGGCGGGCGCGCGCGTGGTGGCCGTCGACCGGGACGCGGACAGCGCGGCGCGCACCGCCGAACTGTCCCGGTCGGCCGGCGCCCCGCAGGCGTGGGCCGAGACGGTCGACGTCTCGGACGAGCAGGCCATGGAACAGCTCGCCGCGAAGGTCGCCGCCGAGTACGGGGTGGTCGACGTCCTGGTGAACAACGCCGGGATCGGCCTGTCCGGCTCCTTCCTGGACACCGGCGTGGACGACTGGCGCAAGGTCCTCGACGTCAACCTGTGGGGTGTGATCCACGGCTGCCGGCTCTTCGGGAAGCAGATGGCCGAGCGCGGACAGGGCGGCCACATCGTCAACACCGCGTCGGCGGCCGCGTACCTGCCGTCGAAGGCGCTGCCCGCCTACAGCACCTCCAAGGCGGCGGTCCTGATGCTCAGTGAGTGTCTGCGCGCCGAACTGGCGGGCCGGGGCATCGGGGTCTCGGCGATCTGCCCCGGTTTCGTCAACACCGGCATCACCTCCACCGCCCGCTTCACCGGAGTCGACGCGGACGAGGAGGAACGGCGCCGGAAGAGGTCCGCACGGCTGTACGGGCTGCGCAACTACCCGCCGGAGAAGGTCGCCGCGGCCGTTCTGCGGGCCGTCGTCCGCAACCAGGCCGTGGTGCCCGTGACGGCGGAGGCGCGCGGCGGCCGCCTCATGTCCCGCCTCGCTCCCGGGGCGCTGCGCGCGATCGCGCGGATGGAGCCCCCGCTGTGACCGGGCGGCACACCACCGTCACGCCGGTGCACGGAGGGCCCCTGCCCACCGGGAGGGCGGCGCCGCGGCGACCGCGTGGCGGCGGAGATCCGGAAGGACGGGGACAGTGACCGACGAGCCGGCCGGCGCCGCGTACCGGATCGAGGACCTGGCGCACCTCAGTGGCGCCACGGTCCGGACGATCCGCGGCTACCAGGACCGCGGACTGCTCCCCCGTCCCGAGCGGCGCGGCCGCGCCAACGTCTACTCGGACACGCATCTGACCCGACTGCGGCAGATCGCCGAGCTGCTGGAACGCGGCTACACCCTGGCGTCCATCAAGGAGCTCCTGGAGGCCTGGGACGCGGGACGCGGACTCGGAGGCGTACTCGGACTGGTCGCCGAGGTCGACGGGCCGTGGACGGACGAGGAGGCGGTCCGTATCTCGCGGGCCGAGCTCGACGAACGGTTCGGCGGCGAGCCGGACGACGCGGCGGTGGCCGACGCCGTCGAGCTCGGAGTGCTCGAACGGATCCCGGGACAGGACGACACGTTCCTCGTACCGAGCCCCCAGGAACTGGCGGTGGCGGCCGAGCTGCACGAGGCGGGTGTCCCCCTGTCCGCGATCTCCGTCCATCTGCGGGAGTTGAGGGGCCAGGTCGAGCACATCGCCGTACGCTTCCTGGAGTTCACGACCGAGCACGTCTTCGCCCGCTATCTGGTCGGTCGTCCGCCGACCGACGCCGACGCCACCGAAGCGGCGGCCCTCGTACGACGGCTCCGGCCGCTCGCCCGGCAGACGGTGGACGCCGAACTGGCTCGGGCCATGCGGCTGTTCGCGCACCGCGAGTTGCACCGCCGGCTGGGCACGGACCGGCACCGTCCCGGTAAGGGGAAGACGCGCGACGTGGCGGTACCGGAGCCGACGATGACCGCTGTGGAAGGGCTGGTCGGCGCGGAGCACGCGTCCGAGTTCTTCACCTTGGCCGCGGAACGCGAGCTGCGCGCACGGCGTTTGGACGCACTGGCCACAAAAGCCGCGCCGTCAAACAAACTTGACGAACCGTTGTGATGAGTCGGCCGGTTGTCCACAGATTTATCAACTGGCGTTGTGGATAACGCATTTGGCTGTGGATCAAACCTCGACAACAAAATCGTTCGCGTGATCAGCGTCTCACCGGGGACCCTGACGGGATGGACCAGAGCGACCCGAAGGAAACCGGTGCCGACGCAACCGGTGCCGACGCAACCGGTGCCGACGAAAGACGCACCGTGAAGGTGTCGAAGTACCTCTCGAAGCATCTGCGGCACCAGCCCGAACGGATCGGGCTCACGCTCGACGAGGGCGGCTGGGTCGAGATCGGCACGTTGACGGCCGCGGCGGCCGCCCACGGCTTCCGGTTCACCCGGGCCGAGCTCGAACACGTGGTGGCCCACAACGACAAGCGGCGTTTCGCGATCGAGGGCACCCGGATCCGGGCCAGCCAGGGGCACTCCGTGGAGGTGGACCTGGGACTGCCCCCGGCGACCCCGCCCGCGTACCTCCACCACGGGACCGTCGCCCGCAGTCTGGACGCGATCCGCGCCGAGGGCCTGCTGCCCATGGACCGGCACGACGTGCACCTCTCGGCGGACCGCGAAACGGCGACCCGCGTCGGTGCCCGCCGCGGCCGTCCGGTCGTGCTCGCCGTGGACGCGGGCGCCATGGACCGCGACGGCCACGTCTTCAGGGTCAGCGCCAACGGCGTCTGGCTCACGGCCGCCGTGCCCCCGCGTTACCTGCGGTTTCCGGCGACGCACTGACCGGGACGGGCCGGATCCGTCCCCGCCGGTCGCCGTTGCGGTGGGGCCCGGGGCTGCGCATAGGCTCTGAGGCATGAGTCTGCGTCTGAGCACCGTGATCCTGCCGTACCTCCGCTGGCACGAGGGAGGGCGTTCCGCCTGGCAGCGCGCGGAACAGCTCGGGTTCCACACCGCCTTCACGTACGACCACCTGGCCTGGCGGACGTTCCGCGAAGGCCCCTGGTACGGCGCCGTGCCGACGCTGACCGCCGCCGCGGGCGCCACCGACCGCATGCGCCTCGGCACCCTGGTGACCTCCCCGAACTTCCGGCACCCGGTGACCCTCGCCAAGGAACTGATCTCGCTCGACGACATCTCCGGTGGCAGGATCACGCTGGGCATCGGCGCCGGCGGTTCCGGCTTCGACGCCACGACGCTGCTGCGCACCGGTGAGGAGCCGTGGACGCCGCGGGAGCGGGCCGACCGCTTCGGCGAGTTCGTACCGCTGCTCGACCGGCTGCTCACCGAGGACGCCGTGTCGTACGACGGAACGTTCTACTCGGCGCGCGAGGCCTACAACATCCCCGGCTGTGTCCAGCGGCCCCGGCTGCCCTTCGCCGTGGCCGCCACCGGGCCGCGCGGGCTGAAACTCGCCGCCGCGCACGGGCAGGCCTGGGTGACCACCGGCGACCCGAAGCTGTTCGAGGCGGGCACTCCGGAGCAGTCGGTGCAGGCCCTGCGGGGCCAGGTGGAGAAATTGACCGCCGCGTGCGAGGCGGTCGGCCGCGATGTGCGGGAGCTCGACAAGATCCTGCTCACCGGCTTCACCCCGGACCGCGGCCGTCCGCTGGAGTCCCTCGACGCGTTCGTCGACTTCGCGGGACGTCACCTGGAGCTCGGCTTCACGGACATCGTGATCCACTGGCCGATCCCGGACTCCGACTTCGCGGCGGACGAGAAGGTCTTCGCGTCCATCGCGACGGAAGCGGTCGGACAGCTGGGCTGACGCCCCGGCCGGCGTCAGCTCGACGTCAGCCCTTGTCCGTGGGGCGTCTCTTTCCGCGGGTCGTCTCTTGTCCGTGGGGCGTCTCTTGTCCGTGGGGCGTCGTGGATTGCTCGCGCAATTCCCGGCGCCTCGCACGGGGCGGCCACCGGACCGGCAAAAGACCAGGTGGAGGCGGGTGTCACTCACATGTGCGGACCGCCGCACGGCCGTGCGCACGTGTGCGGGAGAATGGTGAAGTGACCTCAGCGACCCGACAGCCGGGGATTCCGGCCTCCCCCCTCCCGCCCCGCCTGATCGCCACGGATCTCGACGGCACCCTGCTGGGCGACGACAAGTCCGTCTCGCCGCGCACGGTGGCCGCCCTGGCCGCCGCCGAGGCCGCCGGCATCGAGGTCTTCTTCGTCACCGGGCGCCCGGCCCGCTGGATGGACGTCGTCAGCGATCACGTCCACGGCCACGGCCTCGCCATCTGCGGGAACGGCGCCGCCGTGGTCGACCTGCACGGCGGCCCCGGCGCCCACCGTTTCGTCAAGGTCCGGGAACTGGCGCGGGAGAACGCGCTGGACGCCGTACGGCTGCTGCGCGACGCCGCTCCGGGGACGCTCTTCGCCATCGAGCAGACGTACGGCTTCTACCAGGAGCCTGAGTACCCCAAGCTGCACCTGGAGGCGCCCGACAGCCTCGCGCCCGCCGAGAAACTCCTGGCGCCGGACGCCCCGGGTGCCGACGAACCGGTCCTCAAGATCCTCGCCTACCACCACGACATCGCCCCGGACGACTTCCTCATGACCGCCCGGCTGGCCATCGGCGACCGGGCCGATGTGACCCGGTCCAGTCCCAGCGCTCTGCTGGAGATCAGCGGCCCCGGTGTCTCCAAGGCGAGCACCCTCGCGCTGTGCTGCGCCGAGCGCGGTATCTCGCACGAGGAGGTCGTCGCCTTCGGCGACATGCCGAACGACGTGGAGATGCTCACCTGGGCGGGCACGTCGTACGCGATGGGCAACGCGCACCCCGCGGTGATCGCCGCGGCGTCCGGACGTACGGCCGCCAACACCGAGGACGGCGTGGCCGTCGTGATCGAGCGGATACTCGCGGAGCGCGGGGCGTCCTAGAGCCGCACCCCCCGTTCGGCCAGCCACTCCCGCGGATCGACCGCCGAGCCGGCCTGTGGGGTCAGGCGTACCTCGAAGTGCAGGTGCGGCCCGGTGGAGTTGCCGGTCGTGCCCGACTGGCCGACCCACTGCCCGACGGACACCCGCTCCCCCTGGTCCACGGTGGCGGCGGCCAGGTGGGCGTACTGCGTGTAGTAACCCCCCGCGTGCCTCACCACGACCTCGATGCCGAACGGGCCGCCGCACGCCACCTTCACCACCCGTCCCGCGCCGGCCGCCCGCACCGGCGTGCCGATGTCCACCGCGAAGTCCTGCCCGGTGTGCCGGTTCGCCCAGCGGTCACCGCCGCTGCCGAAACCGGCGGAGAGCGCGTACGTCTCCACCGGCGGGATCCACGGCTGTGTGAAGGCCGTACGCGGCTGGTCGAGCCGGACGGAGCCCCGGCACGCACCGGCGGCCACCGAGGCGTCCGCCCGCCCCTGGAGCGCTCCCTGGGCCTTCTTCAGTTTCCGCTCGATCTCCCGCTTGATCCCGGCGAGCTCGCCGTTGCGCCGATCCAGCGCCTGCCATGCCGACGCCGCCCTGGCCTCGTCGGCGGCCAGCCGGGTCTCGGCCCGACGGCTCCTGCCGACCGTGTGGTCGACCGTCAGACCGACCTGCCGGACGGCCCGCTGCCCGCGCATCAGCTCGTCGGGATTGCGCGCGAGCAGCATCCGAACGGCGTGCGGAAGGCCGCCGCCGCTCCGGTACTGGGCGCGCGCGATACGGCCGACTTCCCCGCGCAGCACCTCGACGTCCTGCCGCTCGCGGTCGAGGAGCCGCTCCAGCCGCCGCGCCCGCCCCCGCTGCGTCTCGGCCGCGCGACGGCCCTCCTCGTACCGCTGCGTCGCCTCCGACGCCTCCTCGTACAGCCGCACCACCTCGGCGCTCAGCCCGTCGGAACCGTCCGCGTCCCCGGAAGCCGCCGCGGGTCCCGCCACCAGGACGGCCACCGCGCACAGCAGCACCGGGACGAGCAGGGAGGAGCGACGACGTGAGCGCATGACATGGATCGTGTCGCGTACGGACCGCCGCGGGCCCGTCCGAGTCGTACACCTGGGGGAGCGGCCGGCACGGACGGACCACTGCGCTGGGCCGAACGGAGTACCACCGGGGACACCGGGCCGCGCCGGGACCGCGGCCCGGCCGGCTCAGTACGGCGCCTCCCAGACCACCGACGTACCGCCGCCCTCCCGCCCGGCCCCCGGCCCGTACCAGCTGTCCCCGCCGAGCGACTCCGCCCGGCGACTGAGGTTCTTCAGCCCGCTGCGCCTGCCCCCTTCCGGGATGCCGACGCCGTCGTCCGCGACCGTCAGGCGCACGCCGGACCGCTGGTCCGCGAGCCGTGCCGTCGCGTCCACGGTGACGTCGATACGGGAGGCTCCCGCGTGCCGGAAGGCGTTGGACAGTGCTTCGCGCAGGGCCGCGATCAGGTTCTTGGCCGTGAGTTCGCCGACCACCGTGTCGACCTGGCCGACGAAGCGGTGCGAGGGGGTGAAGCCGAGCGGTACGGCGGCCATGTTGATCTCGCGCAGTACCCGTGTCCGCAGTCCGGTCGGGAACTCCGCCGGTCCCTGCTGGAGCGCGAAGACGGCCGTGCGGATCTCCTGGATCGTGACGTCCAGTTCGTCGACGGCCTTGCCGACGCCCCGCCGCACCTCGGGCAGGACGGACCGCCGCTGTGCGCTCTCCAGCAGCATCCCGGTGGCGAACAGCCGCTGGATGACGAGATCGTGCAGGTCACGGGCGATCCGGTCGCGGTCCTCGAAGACCGCGAGCCGCTCCCGGTCCCGCTGGGCCTCGGCCATCATCAGCGCGAGCGCGGCCTGCGAGGCGAACTGCGTCGCCAGGGTGCGCTCGACGTCCGTGAACGGGCGCGCATCCCCGGCCCGCGCCATGACGAGGCTCCCGAGGACCCGGCCGCTGCTCTGCAGGGGAAGGAGCAGGGTCGGCCCGTAACCGCGGGCCAGGTCGGAGTGCATCCGGGGGTCGCGGGCCGCGTCCTCGATGAAGACCGCCCGACCCGCGAGGAGGTGACCGGCCACCGCGTTCTCGGGCGGCACGACCAGCCCCAGCGTCCTCGACGGCCGCTCGGAGGCGACGGCAACGATCTCCAGGCCGCCCTGCGCGGCGGGCAGCAGCACCAGTGCGGCCATCGAGTCGGAGAGCCTGCGGGCCTGTTCCGCGACCACCTGGAGGGCTTCGTCGGCGTCCCCTCCGGAGAGCAGCGCGGTGGTGACGGCCACGGATCCGTCGATCCAGCGTTCACGCCGCTTGGCGGCCTCGTACAGCCGCGCGTTCCCGAGGGCGATGCCCGCCTCCCGCGCCAGTACGCGCACCATGTCGAGGTCGTGGTCGCCGAACGGTCCGCCGTCGCGCTTCTCGGCGAGGTGGAGGGTGCCGAGCCTTTCGCCCCGCACGCGGATGGGGGCCCGCAGGAAGCCGGGCGCCGGTGATCCGCCGGGTCCCTCGTGCCCGGCCGGCAGCCGTCCGATCCAGCGGACCTGCCGCCCTTCGGGGTCCTCGCACGGCGGCCCTTCGGGGTCCTCGCACGGTCGCCCGTCGGGTCCGTGCCCGGCGGAGCCCTCCTCGCACTCCGCCGTCAGTCCGACCGCCGCGTAGCGCGCGTCCGCCAGCTCGGCCGCGGTCTCGCAGATCCGTTCCAGCGTGGACCGCAGGTGCAGCCCGCTCCCCACCGCCCGCATCGCCTCCAGCAGCCGCGGCACATCGTCTGGGTTCGGAGTGCCACCGGGGCCCGGCTCGACTGACATGAACCGAGCCTAATCAGTGGCATTTGTCAGGGAAAGTCGGGCCTGGCCGGTCGGGTCTGACTGATGCAGCCCGGCCGGTCGGGTCCGGCCGGTCGGGCCGTCAGCGCATGAGAGCCGATGTCTCCGTCCGGCTCTCCCGCTCGGACATCTCCCGCAGCGGCCCCTGCGCACGCACCAGTTCGTCGAAGGGCCCTCGCTGCACCACCTGCCCCCGGGCCAGGACGATCACCTCGTCCACCGCTTCCAGCCCCGCCAGCCGGTGCGTGATCATCAGCGTCGTGCGTCCCTCGGTCGCGGCCAGCAGGTCGGCGGTGAGGGCGTCGGCGGTCGCGAGGTCGAGGTGTTCCGCGGGCTCGTCGAGAACGAGCACGGGGAAGTCCGCGAGCAGGGCACGGGCCAGCGCCAGCCGCTGCCGCTGTCCCCCGGACAGCCGCGCGCCGTGTTCCCCGATCAGCATGTCGAGTCCGTCGGGCAGCCCGTCGGCCCAGTCGAGCAGCCGCACCCGTCGCAGCACGTCCCGCAGGTCGGAGTCGGTGGCTTCCTTCCGGGCGAGCAGCAGGTTCTCGCGCACCGAACTGTCGAAGAGGTGGGCGTCCTGCGCGCAGAGGCCCACCATGCGCCGCACGTCGTCACCGTCCATGCCGTACGCGTCCACACCGCCCAAGGTGTACGTCCCCCCGCGCGGGTCGAGGAACCGCAGCAGGACCTGTGCCAGCGTCGTCTTGCCCGATCCGGACGCGCCGACGACCGCGGTCCGGCGCCCTCGTTCGAGCACCAGGTCCACCCCGGCGACCGCGTCCCGCTCCTGGCCCCCGTGCCGGGCCGTCATGCCCTTCAGCACGAGCGGGAACGGCGACCCGGGGGCCTGCTCGGGCCGCTCCGGTTCCCGTACGGGCTCGGGCGCGTCCAGGACCTCGTACACGCGCTCCGCGCTCCTGCGCACCCGCTGCCGGTACTGGGCCGCGAGGGGCAGCCCGAGGACGGCTTCGAACGCGGCCAGGGGTGTGAGGACGACGACAGCGGTCGTCACACCGCCGAGGCGGCCGTCGAGGACCGCCCGGACGGCGAAGAACGCGGCGGCCGTGACGGTGAGCCCGGAGATCAGCGCGGTGAGCCCGTCACCGAGGGCGGTGGCGGTGGCCGCGCGCGAGGTGATGCGGGTGAGGTCCGCGTCGGCCCGCCGTGCTTCGGCGGTACGGGCGGGCAGCGCGCCCGCGACCGTCAGTTCGGCGGTTCCGGTGAGGAGATCGGCCACGCGGGTCGCGAGCGCACCCCGTGCCGGTGCCAGCCGGCGCTCGGCACGGCGCGCGACGGCGCCGGTCACCAGCGGAACGCCCACGCCGGCGGCGAGCAGCCCGACGGCGAGGGCGGCGCCGGCCTCGGGCAGCAGCCAGGCCGTGAACCCGACCGAGCCGGCGGAGACGACGGCCGCCGCTGTGGTGGGCAGCAGCCAGCGCAGCCAGTAGTCCTGCAGCGCGTCGACGTCGGTGACGAGCCGCGACAGCAGGTCACCGCGCCGGGTGGTACGCAGTCCGGCGGGCGCCAGCCGCTCGAGGCGCCGGTACACGGCGACCCTGGTGTCGGCGAGCATCCGCAGCACGGCGTCGTGCGACACCAGCCGTTCGGCGTACCGGAAGACGGCCCGCCCGATGCCGAACGTCCGCGTGGCCGTCACGGCGACCATCAGATAGAGGACGGGCGGCTGCTGCGAGGCCCTGGAGATCAGCCAGCCCGAGGTGGCCATGAGGCCGACGGCGCTCCCGATCGCGAGACTGCCGAGGAGCAGCGCCAGCGCCAGCCGTCCACGGCGGGGCCCCGCCATGGCCCGTACGCGCGCGAGCACCCCGCCCCGCCCTGCGGGGAGCACGGGGATCTCTTCCCCGCCCGCCGCCGGTACCACGGGCACCGCGTCGGGGTAAGAGGGTTCCGTGCGGCCCGCGGCGTGGTCCACACCGTCGGGCTCTGCGACGCGGTCCGCCGGAGCCACCGGTCGCAGACGCACCACCCGGTCCGCCACGGCCAGCAGGGCGGGCCGGTGGACGACCAGGAGCACGGTCCGTCCGACGGCCAGCCGCCGGACCGCCTCCACGACCTGCGCCTCGGTCGCCCCGTCCAGCGCGGCGGTCGGTTCGTCCAGCAGCAGCACCGGCCGGTCCGCGAGGAAGGCCCGTGCCAGGGCGAGCCGTTGCCGCTGCCCCGCGGACAGCCCGGCACCGTCCTCACCGAGAACCGTGTCCGGCCCGTCCGGCAGCGCGTCCACGAACTCCAGGGCACCGGCGTCGGCCAGCGCCTCCCGCACCGCCGCGTCGTCCGCCCCGGGCCGTGCCAGTCGTACGTTCTCGGCGACGGACCCGGCGAACAGGTGGGGCCGCTGCGGTACCCAGGCGACCTGCGCACGCCACTCCTCGATATCGGCTTCCGCGAGATCGACCCCACCGGCGCCGACCCGACCCGCCGTGGGTTCGACGAACCCCAGCAGCACGTTCAGGAGGGTCGTCTTGCCCACGCCGCTGGGGCCGACCAGGGCCACCGTCTCCCCGGGCCGGACCGCGAAGGACACGTCCGTCACCGCGTCGGCCGAACGCCCGGGATACCGGACCGTCACGCCTTCGAAGCGCAGCTCGCCGGAGGAGGGCACGGCACCGGTCCCGGGCGCCCGCACGGGCGTCTCCAGGACCGAGAAGATCTCCTCGGCGGCCGACAGCCCTTCCGCCGCCGCGTGGTACTGCGTCCCGACCTGGCGCAGCGGCAGATACGCCTCGGGGGCGAGGATCAGCACGACCAGACCGTCGTACAGCTCCATCTCACCGTGGACGAGCCGCATCCCGATGGTCACTGCGACCAGGGCGACCGAGAGCGTGGCGAGCAGTTCCAGCGCGAAGGACGAGATGAAGGCGATCCGCAGGGTCCGCATGGTCGCCTGCCGGTACTCACCGGTGATCCGCCGGATGGACTCGGCCTGCGCCTTGGCGCGTCCGAACACCTTGAGGGTGGGCAGCCCCGCGACCACGTCCAGGAAGTGCCCCGAGAGCCGGGACAGCAGGTGCCACTGCCGGTCCGTCTGGGACTGCGTGACCCAGCCGATGAGCATCATGAAGACCGGGATGAGCGGCAGGGTGCCCACGATGATCGCCGCCGACACCCAGTCCTCGGTGACGATCCGGGCGAGCACGGCGACGGGCACGACCACTGCGAGCCCCAGCTGCGGCAGGTAGCGCGAGAAGTAGTCGTCCAGGGCGTCCACCCCGCGTGTGGCGAGCGCGATCAGTGAACCCGTCCGCTGCCCGTTCAGCCACCCCGGCCCCAGCTCGCCGGCCCGCTCCAGCAACCTCCCCCGCAGCTCCGACTTGACCGCCGCGCTCGCCCGGTGTGCCGCGAGTTCGGTCAGCCAGGAGACGAGGGCACGGCCGATCGCCACAGACGCCAACAGCAGGAGCGGCGTACGGAGTTCACCGGTCGTCAGCCCACGCTGGAAGGCGCCGACCACCACTTCGGCGATGAGCATGGCCTGGGCGATGACCAGCCCCGCACCCACGACCCCCAGGCCGACGACCGTCATCAGGAAGAAGCGGGTGGCGCGGGCGTAGCGGAGGAGTCGCGGGTCGATCGGTTTCACGTGAAACACACCCTCGGATCAAGCAGGTGTGTTTCACGTGAAACACACCTTTCTCTCATGAGGTCGTGTTTCACGTGAAACACGACCTTTGGACTCATCGGGCTCAGTGTGCGGCTTCGGCGATGTGCTGCGTACCGATCCGCTTGCGGAAGACCCAGTACGTCCAGGCCTGGTAGAGCATCACCACCGGTGTCGCGATCACCGCACACCAGGTCATGATCTTCAGCGTGTACGGGCTCGACGAGGCGTTGGTGACCGTGAGGCTCCACTCGTCGTTGAGCGAGGACGGCATGACGTTCGGGAAGAGCGTCAGGAAGAGCATCGCGACCGCGGCGACGATGGTGAGGCCCGACAGCGCGAAGGCCCAGCCTTCACGGCCTGCCTGGTTCGCCCCGATCGCCGCGACGAGCGCGATCACCGCCACGACCAGTGCGGCCAGGCTCTTGCCGTCGCCGTTCTCGGCCTGGGTCCAGAGCAGGAAGACCAGCGCGAGGACAGCCGTCACCAGTCCGAGCCCGAGTGCCGCCTTCCGCGCCCGTATCCGGATGTCACCGACGGTCTTGAGCGCCGCGAACACCGCCCCGTGGAAGGTGAACAGCGTCAGTGTCACCAGACCGCCCAGGAGGGCGTACGGGTTGAGCAGGTCCCAGAGGGAACCCACGTACTCCATGTCCTGGTCTATCTTCACGCCCCGCACGATGTTGCCGAAGGCCACACCCCACAGGAAGGCCGGGAGCAGCGAGGTCCAGAAGATCGCGTTCTCCCAGTTGCGCTGCCACTGCTCCTCGGGCCGCTTGGCCCGGTACTCGAAGGCGACTCCGCGCAGGATCAGACAGATCAGGATGAGCAGCAGGGGCAGGTAGAAGCCGGAGAAGAGGGTGGCGTACCACTCGGGGAAGGCGGCGAAGGTGGCACCGCCCGCCGAGAGCAGCCACACCTCGTTACCGTCCCAGACCGGCCCGATGGTGTTGATCAGCACCCGCTTCTCGGTCCGGTTACGGGCGAGCAGCTTGGTGAGAACACCGATCCCGAAGTCGAAGCCCTCCAGGAAGAAGTAGCCGGTCCACAGGACGGCGATGAGGACGAACCAGACGTCGTGAAGTTCCATGACTCAGCAGCTCCCTCGGCCTAGTAGGAGAAGGCCATCGGCTTGTCGGCGTCCCGGAGGTCGCCGCCGATCCTGGTGGGCGGGTTGAGGTCGGCCTCGGTGAGCTCGGGCGGTCCGGCCTTGATGTACTTCGCGAGCAGCTTCACCTCGACGACGGCGAGGATCGCGTAGATCGTGGTGAGGACGGCCAGCGAAATGATCATCTCGGTCTGGGACACGCCGGGGGAGACCGCGTCCCGGGTCTGCATCACGCCGTAGACGACCCAGGGCTGCCGGCCCATCTCGGTGAAGATCCAGCCCCAGGAGTTGGCGATCAGCGGGAAGGCCATCGTCCAGAGCGCCAGGAGCCAGTACAGCCGGGTGAGTCTGGACCCGAGGGGCTTCTTCAGCAGGACCAGGTGCGGCACCTCGTCCTCCCCCGTCCGCAGAGCGGCCGGCAGCAGGAACCTCTTGCGGGTGAGCCAGAGTCCCAGCAGGCCCAGGGAGAAGGACGCCATCCCGAAGCCGATCATCCAGCGGAAGCCCCAGTAGGCGACGGGGACGATGGGCTTGTAGTCGCCGGGGCCGAACTTCTCCTGCGAGGCCTTGTTGGTGTCGTTGATGCCGGGCACGTACGAGTCGAAGTCGCTGTGGGCGAGGAAGGACAGGAGCCCGGGTATCTCCAGGGCCACCTTGTTGTGCCCCTCGTCGACGTCGCCGTAGGCGAACACGGAGAAGGGTGCGGGCTTCTCGCCGTCCCACAGCGCCTCGGCCGCGGCCATCTTCATCGGCTGCTGCTCGTACATGACCTTGCCGAGGGTGTCCCCGCTGATCGCCGTGAGCATGCCGCCGACCGCCATGGTGACCAGGCCGAGCCGGAGCGAGGTGCGCATCACCGGTATGTGCTTCTTGCGCAGGAGGTGGGACGCGGCGATACCGACCATGAAGGCGCCGCCCGTCAGGAAGGCCGCCGAGAAGCTGTGGAAGACCTGGTTGAGCGCGGTGTTCTGGGTCAGGACCCGCCAGAAGTCGGTGAGCTCGGCCCGGCCCTTCTGCTCGTTGATCCGGTAGCCGACGGGGTGCTGCATCCAGGAGTTGGCGGCGAGGATGAAGTACGCCGACAGCAGGGTGCCGATCGAGACCATCCAGATGCAGGCGAGGTGGATCTTCTTCGGCAGCTTGTCCCAGCCGAAGATCCACAGCCCGATGAAGGTGGACTCGAAGAAGAAGGCGATCAGGGCCTCGAAGGCGAGCGGCGCTCCGAAGACGTCACCGACGAAGCGCGAGTAGTCGGACCAGTTCATACCGAACTGGAACTCCTGCACGATGCCCGTGACGACACCCATCGCGATGTTGATCAGGAAGAGCTTGCCCCAGAACTTAGTGGCTCTGAGGTACTTCTCCTTCTCCGTGCGCACCCAGGCGGTCTGCAGGCCCGCGGTGAGCGCGGCGAGCGAGATCGTGAGCGGGACGAAGAGGAAGTGGTAGACGGTGGTGATGCCGAACTGCCATCGGGCCACGGTTTCCGGTGCCAGAGCCAATTCCACGTCGTCATCTCCTTACGTCGCCGTAGAAACAGCGGCAGTTTGTCCCGCTTGTCAGTGACATCACGGGAGTAACTGGGACACGCTTGTGAACGCGTTCACATTCACAAGCAATTATGCAGCATGCGCGTTCGAGTGTGGAGAGGTGGGGGTGCCCGGGTGCCGATCCGGTCGCTACAGCTCCATAACACCAGGTCAGCGCAGGTGAAAGGGCATGGTGCCCCACCGGAAACAGCAGGCCCCGGCATCCCGCGAGGTGCGGGATACCGGGGCCTGGGCCGCCAGTGAGTCGGAGCTCACACGTCGGTCAGAGCTCCTTGCGGAAGTCTTCCGTCGCCCTCAGGAAGATGTCGTTCGCCTCGCGCTCGCCCACCGTCACACGGACCCCCTCGCCCGCGAAGGGCCGCACGACGACGCCGGCCTGCTCACACGCGGCGGCGAAGTCGGTGGTGCGCTCCCCGAGCCGCAGCCACACGAAGTTCGCCTGCGTGTCCGGCACCGTCCAGCCCTGGCCGCGCAGCGTCTCGACCACACGGGTGCGTTCGGTCACCAGCGCACCGACCCGGCCGAGCAGCTCGTCCTCGGCGCGCAGCGAGGCGACCGCCGCGTCCTGGGCGAGCTGGCTCACCCCGAAGGGCACGGCCGTCTTGCGCAGCGCCGCCGCCACCGGCTCGTGAGCGATCGCGAAGCCGACCCGCAGCCCGGCGAGACCGTACGCCTTGGAGAACGTACGCAGCACGCAGACGTTCGGCCGGTCCCGGTAGAGCTCGACGCCGTCCGGCACCTCGACATCGCGCACGAACTCCCTGTACGCCTCGTCGAGGACCACGAGGACGTCACCGGGCACCCGGTCGAGGAATCGTTCCAGCTCGGCCCGCCGTACCGCCGTGCCCGTCGGATTGTTGGGGTTGCAGACGAAAATGAGCCGCGTCCGGTCGGTGATCGCGTCGGCCATGGCGTCGAGGTCGTGCACGTCCCCCGGCGTCAGCGGCACCTGGACCGGCGTCGCCCCGCTGATGCGGGTGATGATCGGGTACGCCTCGAAGGACCGCCAGGCGTACATCACCTCGTCGCCCGGACCGGAGGTCGCCTGCACCAACTGCTGCGCCACGCCGACCGAGCCGGTACCGGTGGCCAGATGGGCCGGCGGCACTCCGAACCGCTCCGCCAGCTCGTTCATCAGCCCCGTGCACGCCATGTCCGGATAGCGGTTGAAGGCGCCCGCCGCCGCGCTCACGCTCTCCAGCACGCCCGGCAGCGGCGGATAGGGGTTCTCGTTGGAGGACAGCTTGTACGTCACCGGACCGTCCCCGGCCGCGGCGGGCCTGCCCGGCCTGTACGTGGGGATACCCTCCAGCTCGGCTCGCAGCTTCGGGCTCGTCTCGCTCACCGCAGTCCTCCTCGTGACCGTCTCCGGCTCATCACCGCCGCCGGCTGCCAATACTGCTCACCTTAAGAGGATTCGACGCCGCCGCGTACGGCCGGGACCGACCTCCCCGCCGGCACCGGTCACCGGGGGTGCGCACTCCCGGGCATCACCACTCGAAGGCGTACGAATGAGGGGGCGCGCCGCTCGTCCCGGCCCGCGCCGGTGGCTTGCGCCGTGGCGCGCATCCCTCGTGCAGGTGAGTTGAGACCTCTTCGAAACATGGCTCATTTAGCAGGCTCATGCGCGTCGACAAGTGACGTACTGCCATTGAATCCTTCAACCTCCTTGCTTTCCAAGGGAGTCGTGGATTTATGACCATGCAGAAACGTGCCTGTCAACGCGTGCATATGCGTCCGCACTACCCCACCGCATGAGCCCTACTATCGGCTCGCCATGACAGCAGCAGGGAAGCACCAGGTGAGCCGGTCGGATACCTCCCGCCGAGGAAGCCGGCCGGGCCGGGCGGGCATCAGAGACGTGGCCGCGGCCGCCGGAGTCTCCATCACGACGGTCTCCGACGCCCTCAACGGCAAGGGACGGCTTCCGGACGCCACAAGACGCCATGTCCGCGAGGTCGCCGACCGGCTGGGCTACCGCCCCTCCGCCGCGGCCCGGACGCTCCGCACCGGCAAGTCCGGCCTCATCGGCCTGACCGTGACGACGTACGGGGACGAACCCTTCACCTTCACGGAGTTCGCGTACTTCGCGGAGATGGCCCGAGCCGCCACCTCGGCCGCGCTCGCCCGGGGCTACGCCCTGGTCATCCTCCCCGCGACCTCGCGACACGACGTGTGGTCGAACGTGGCCCTGGACGGGACGGTCGTCATCGACCCCTCCGACCAGGACCCGGTCGTCAGCGAACTGGTCCGCCAGGGGTTACCGGTGGTCTCGGACGGCCGCCCGGCCGGCTCGCTGCCGGTGACCGCCTGGGTGGACAACGACCACGAGGCCGCGGTCCTGGGCATCCTCGACCACCTGGCCGCCGCCGGAGCCCGCCGGATCGGGCTGCTGACGGGCACGACCACGGACACCTACACGCACCTCTCCACGACCGCGTACCTGCGCTGGTGCGAACGGGTGGGCCAGGATCCCGTGTACGAGGCCTATCCCGCGCACGATCCGTGCGCGGGGGCCGTCGCGGCCGACCGGCTGCTCGCCCGGCCCGACCGGCCCGACGCCGTCTACGGGCTCTTCGACCCGAACGGCACCGACCTCCTCGCGGCGGCCCGGCGCTACGGACTGCGCGTCCCGGAGGACCTGCTCCTCGTCTGCTGCAGCGAGTCCACCGTCTACGCCAACACCGAGCCGCCCGTCACGACACTCTCGCTCAAACCGCGACGGATCGGCACGGCCGTGGTCCAGCTCCTCATCGACGCCATCGAGGGGGTCGAAACGGACCAACCGGTCGAGCAGGTGATACCGACGGAACTGATCGTGCGCACCTCCTCCCAGCGACGGCCGCCACGGACGACCGTCAGTGCGCCGAGGTCTCCGGAACAGGGGTGACCTCCCCCGCGGAAAGGCCATCCCAATTCGGGAGAAAACCACGGTGAACTGGGGTTCCGCTCCGATTCACCACCCCTGGGTCATCACATGGCGCGATCCGCATTCCTATGATGGGCGGACGACACCGCGGGCCGCTGCGACCAGGCAGTCCGACGCGGTGCAGATGCGGCGCGATGGTGGTGGAGGGGTCGATGACTCAGGGGGCCGGTCAGGGACCCGAGATGCGGACGCCGACGGTGCGCGACTTCCGCGTGCCGGCGTACGTCCACGATGCCGGTCCGTACACGCAGCAGCCCGGACCTCACCCGCAACCGCCCGGACCGTACGACGGGCCCGGCGACCCGTACGACCGGGCCGCGGATCCGTACGACCAGACCGCCGACCCGTACACCGGGCCGGCTGAGCCGTACGTCCGGCCGGGCACCTACGCGGGTCGACCGCCGCACGCCGAGGGCGGCGTCCCGGCCGAGGTGCCGGAGGGTTACACACCGACGGAGCGCGATCTGCCGGTCATCAACCGCGGTGACACGGTTCAGGTGGCGGTCGACCCCGAGGCCGTGCAGCCGGTGCAGCCCGACGAGGGCCCGGGGCCGCTCTACGTCGTCGGTGACGTGCACGGATACCTCGACGAGCTGCTCGCCGCACTGCGCGAGAAGGGGCTCATCGACGCCGAGGGCCGCTGGGTGGCCGGGACCTCCAGGCTCTGGTTCCTCGGTGACTTCACCGACCGCGGGCCCGACGGCATCGGCGTCATCGACCTCGTGATGCGGCTGTCGGCGGAGGCCGCCGCCGCCGGCGGCTACTGCAAGGCGCTGATGGGCAACCACGAGCTGCTGCTGCTCGGCGCCAGGCGGTTCGGGGACACCCCCGTCAACTCCGGCGCCGGAACCGCCACCTTCCAGGCCGCCTGGCTGCTCAACGGCGGCCAGAAGACCGACATGGAGCGCCTCCAGGACCACCATCTGCAGTGGATGGCCCGCCTCGACGCGATGGAACTGGCCGACGGGCATCTCCTCGTGCACTCCGACACGACCGCCTATCTCGACTACGGCGACTCCATCGAAGCGGTCAACGACACCATCCGGGAAGCGCTCACCCGCAATGACGCGGACGAGTGCTGGGACCTCTTCCGCAAATTCACCAAGCGCTTCGCGTTCCGCGACGACGGCGGCGCGCAGGCGGTGCGCTCCCTGCTGGAGACGTACGGCGGTTCGCGCATCGTCCATGGTCACAGCCCCATTCCGTACCTCAGGGGCGACGTCGGCTCGGAGGACGGCGGGGACTCGTCGGCTCCCGCGGTCGAAGAACCGCACGTGTACGCCGACAAACTCGCCATCGCGATGGACGGTGGCGTGACCATGGCCGGAAAACTGCTGGTCCAGCAACTTCCGCTGGATGGCTGAGCGTTCACGGGGCAGACGTCCTTCGATGAAGGACACATGGCGTCCGGGGGTAAATTCTGGAAACCCCCTGTCACCCTGTGCCGTCACCGCTCTACCATCGGCTTATCCGTAGCAGGCTCCCCTCCGTTTCTGCCCGACGGCTCGTCAGCATGCCGAGCCCCAAGCCCTACGGAGCATCGGGGGATGCACATGAACAGCGTTCCGCAGCACCTGCTGAGCGAGGACCGCCAAGAGTACGAGCGGATCCTCGACGAGGCGCTGCGCTCCGCACCACACCGTCCCGAACTTGCCGCTGTCGGTCAGCGGCTCAACACCGAACAGCTGCGCACGATGGCCCTGAACGCCACCGCCCTCATCACGGCGGCCGCAGCGACCGAGTACCAGCACTACGTGAAGGTCCGCGAGGAACTGCGCCGGCCGGCGCCGTCCACCCCTCCCGTCCGCGAAGGATCCTCCAGCTCCACGGATCCGGGTACGAGCGCGGTGGGGCTCGCCACCACCATGGGGGAGGTCGCCGAGACCGCCGGGGCCGGTGCCGCCGCGGTCGTCGCCGTGCTCGCCCCCGTCCTCGCCGGCACGGCCGCGGTGATACTCCTGCTCGTCGGCTACGCCCTGAGAATGCTCGACCCCCGGCCGAACATCGCACAGACCCTCGTCACCACCGGGTGGGTGTTCGGCGTCATCACCGCGGCCTCGATCCTGGTGGCCGCGGTCGGTCTGCTGCTCGCCGCCCTGCGCAACGGCGACAGCTCGCTCCAGGCCGGCGCGCACGGCGAGCGGGGCGAAGAGGTGGACCGTGCCAGGCAGGCCTGGCACGACGCCCTCCTGGAGCACGGCATCATGCCGTTCCTCAAGGAGGCCCTCGTCGACCCGGGCGCCGCGGCTCTCGGCCGTACGAAGCCCTCGGCGCCGACCAGCCGGATCCCGCAGCTCGGCTACAACCGGCCGGGCTTCAGCAGCCCCGACGGCGGGCCGGCAGCGGGCCCCCGGCCGAGCTACTCGAGTCCGGACTTCAGCAGCCCGGACTTCGGAGGACCGGAGCACGCTCCTGAGTGAGGAATCCGCCTCGCAAAACTGATCGACGACGGAGACCCGTCGTCGATCTTTTTTGCGCCCTCCTCAGTCGGCCAGCGGCAGATAGACCCGGTTGCCCGCGGCGGCGAACTCCTTCGACTTCTGGAGCATCCCGTCGGCGACCTCCTCGGGCGTGGCCCCCGCTTCCGCCGTGCCGCCGAACTGCTCGTTGATGCTGTGGCTGATCTTCATCGAGCAGAACTTCGGCCCGCACATGGAGCAGAAGTGCGCCGTCTTGGCCGGTTCGGCCGGAAGCGTCTCGTCGTGGAACTCCCGGGCTGTGTCGGGATCGAGCGCCAGGTTGAACTGGTCCTCCCAGCGGAACTCGAAGCGGGCGTCCGACAGCGCGTCGTCCCACTCCTGTGCGCCGGGATGCCCCTTGGCGAGGTCCGCCGCATGGGCCGCGATCCTGTAGGTGATGACGCCCGTCTTGACGTCGTCGCGGTTCGGCAGGCCCAGGTGCTCCTTGGGCGTGACGTAGCAGAGCATCGCCGTGCCCCACCAGGCGATCATCGCGGCACCGATGCCGGAGGTGATGTGGTCGTACGCCGGGGCGATGTCCGTCGTCAGCGGGCCGAGCGTGTAGAACGGAGCCTCGTCGCAGATCTCCTGCTGAAGGTCGATGTTCTCCTTGATCTTGTGCATCGGGACGTGCCCCGGGCCCTCGATCATGGTCTGTACGCCGAAACGCTTCGCGACCTTGTTGAGTTCACCGAGCGTGCGCAACTCCGCGAACTGCGCGGCGTCGTTCGCGTCCGCGATCGAGCCGGGCCGCAGGCCGTCCCCGAGCGAGTACGTGACGTCGTACGCGGCGAGGATCTCGCAGAGCTCCTCGAAGTGCTCGTACAGGAACGACTCCTTGTGGTGCGCCAGGCACCACGCCGCCATGATCGAGCCGCCGCGCGAGACGATGCCCGTCTTGCGGTTCGCGGTCAGCGGGACGTACGGCAGCCGTACGCCCGCGTGGACCGTCATGTAGTCCACACCCTGCTCGGCCTGCTCGACGACCGTGTCCTTGTAGATCTCCCAGGTGAGCTCCTCGGCCCGTCCGTCGACCTTCTCCAGCGCCTGGTAGAGCGGGACCGTCCCGATGGGCACGGGGGAGTTGCGCAGCACCCACTCCCGCGTGGTGTGGATGTTGCGGCCGGTGGAGAGATCCATGACCGTGTCGGCGCCCCAGCGCGTCGCCCAGGTCATCTTCTCGACCTCCTCCTCGATGGAGGAGGTGACGGCGGAGTTGCCGATGTTGGCGTTGACCTTCACCAGGAACCGCTTGCCGATGATCATCGGCTCGATCTCCGGGTGGTTGACGTTGGCCGGCAGCACGGCCCGGCCCGCCGCGATCTCCTCACGTACGACCTCGGGGGCCACGTTCTCCCGGATGGCCACGTACTCCATCTCCGGGGTCACCTCACCCCGCCTGGCGTAGGCGAGTTGTGTCACCGCCTGCCCGTCGCGGCTCCTGCGGGGCAGCCGCGGGCGCCCCGGGAAGACCGCGTCGAGGTTGCGCAGTCCACCGCGCGGGGAGGTGTGCTTGATCCCGTCGTCCTCGGGGCGCGGGGCGCGGCCCGGGTACTCCCCGGTGTCGCCGCGGGAGATGATCCAGTTGTCGCGCAGGGGTGCCAGACCCCTGCGTACGTCGGTGTCGACGGCCGGGTCGGTGTACGGGCCGGAGGTGTCGTACAGCGTGACCGACCGGCCGTTGGTGAGATGCACCTGACGGACCGGCACCCGCAGGTCGGGGCGCGAACCCGCGACATACGCCTTGTGCCAGCCGATGGACTTGCCGGCCTCGCCGTTCCCGGCCGGGACGGCTGCCCCGCCGCTCTCGGGCGAGTCGGACACCTCGGTGCCGTCGACCGGGGCGAGCGCCCCGGTCGTCTGGCTGGAGACAGGCGTGCGTGCGTCCTTGTTGGTCATGAGACCTACTCCCTACGCCGGCATTACCCGGTAACAGGTTCGGCGGTCGACGCAGCGTTTTCCGTCCGGCGATGTTCCACGTGAAACATCGCGGATGCGGAGGTCAGCGCCCTCTCAGCCCGGTGCTCCGAGCTCCCGCGTGTGCAAAGGTGCTTCCACGCTAGCGCCACAATGGGCGCGGTGAACAGTGGGCCCCTCGCGTTCTTGCGATGATCGGTCGGTGACCACGACGCAGCAGCCCCCACTTCCGCCGTCCGAACCGCCCCACGGACACGGCCACGACGGACCCGCCGACGGTGGGCACGGGCACTCGCACAGTCATGGCCCCGCGGCGCCCGTCTCCGCGCATCTGCGCAAGATCATCGCTGCGGTCCTGATCCCCTTCGCCGCGGCGGTCGTGGTCGGTCTCGTGGTGCTCTGGCCGGGTGGCGCTCCCGGGCACGAGCGCACGGGTGTGGGCTTCGACCGGCAGACGCAGCAGGCCACCGTGACCGAGGTCGACGAGGTCGACTGCAAGTCCGTGAACGCCTCGGGCGGGACCCCGACCGGCGACACCTCGACGGCCGAGGGCTCGTCCGCACAGCAACAGGCTTCGGGGACCTGCAAGAAGGCGACGGTCCGGGTCGACACCGGCAAGGACAAGGGCCGTACCTTCACGGAGATCGTCCAGCCGGACTCCTCCCGGCAGTTGAAGCAGGGCCAGGAGGTGATCGTGGCGTATGCGCCCGACGCTCCGGAGGAGCTGCAGTACTCGGTCACCGACGTGAACCGCAAGCTGCCGATGGCGCTGCTCGCCGGTATCTTCGCCGTCGCCGTGGTCGTGGTGGGCCGGATGCGCGGTGTCATGGCGCTGGTCGCGCTGGCCGTCAGCTTCATGATCCTGACGTTCTTCATCCTGCCCGCGATCCTGCAGGGGTCGAACCCGCTGGTCGTGGCGGTGATCGGGGCCAGCGCCATCATGCTGATCGCGCTCTACATGTGCCACGGCCTCTCCGCCCGGACCTCGGTCGCGGTGCTCGGCACCCTGCTGTCCCTGCTGCTGATCGGGCTGCTCGGTTCGCTGTTCATCGGCTGGGCCGCGCTGACGGGCAACACCGACGACAACACCGGTCTGATCCACGGGCTCTACCCGTCCATCGACATGAGCGGTCTGCTGCTCGCGGGGGTCATCATCGGCTCGCTCGGCGTGCTCGACGACGTCACGGTGACGCAGACGTCCGCGGTCTGGGAGCTCCACGAAGCCAACCCCACCATGGGCCGGCGGGGGTTGTACCGAGCGGGCATCCGCATCGGACGCGACCACATCGCGTCCGTCGTCAACACGCTCGTCCTGGCCTATGCCGGTGCGGCGCTTCCCCTGCTGCTGCTCTTCTCGATCGCGCAGAGCAGCGTGGGAGCGGTGGCCAACAGCGAACTCGTGGCCGAGGAGATCGTGCGCACGCTCGTCGGGTCGATCGGGCTGGTCGCCTCGGTGCCGGTCACGACCGCTCTCGCGGCCCTCGTGGTCTCGGCGGATCGTCCGGGCGCCGCCGCCCCTGTCCAGCAGCCGCAGGCCCAGCCACCGGCCCAGCCGCAGTCCCCGTCCGGCCCGAGGGTGCCGCTGCGCGGCGGGAGCGGCCGCCGCCGCAAGCACTGAACCCGCGTCATCCCGCGCTCTGTTCCTCCGCCAGGATGCGGTCCAGCACTTCGTCCAGGTGCGTGTCGAAATCGGCGAGGGAGCGTTCCTGCCCCAGCGGAACCAGCCGGTCCGTGCGGTCGAGGAACGCCAGCAGGGGCGCCGTACCGCAGCGGAACAGGGCCTGGTCGGCCCCCACCTGGAGCCGGATCAGCACATCGCCGAACCCCTCGGTGTCCGCTGGGGTGATGTGCACGTCCCCGTCCCCGCACGGGCGGCCCACTCCGTCGACCAGCAGCTCCCGGCCGAAGGCCCAGGTCACCGGGGCGTCTCCGGGCAGGTGGAAGGTCAGACGCACGGCGTAGGGATCACCGGTCTCATAACGCAGCTCCACCGGGATCCGGAAGGAAAGCTCCTCCGAGACCACGAAGCTCATCATGACCTCTGCCTGTACTACCGACTCGTGCATCGCCTGCCCTGTCGTTCGCCGTCCATGGCCGGGAATCGCCCACCTAAACGCTTCTGGCATCTTGCTCACCGTGTACACCAGATCACAAGGAGTGAGTTTTCAGATACTGATAGAGAGCGAAAACGTCCCCAGCATGCCGCTGATCTCACTCTGCAGTCGCCGCGCCGCGGGGAGCAGCCGTTCGGCCTGGTGGGACGGCATGGAGATGGCCACCGCCACGGCCGTACCGCCCAGCGTGATCGGGATCGCGGCACAGACCGTGCCCAGCGCGTACTCCTGATGTTCGATCACGGGCTGCATGCGACGCGTCGATTCGAGGCGGCGCAGCAGGGTGAGATCGTCACGCACCGTGTACGGCGTGATGGCCCGTACGGGGTAGCGGTCCAGGTGGTCCCTGCGCGCCTCGTCGTCGAGCTGGGACAGCAGGCACTGACCGATCGCGTGCGCGTGCCCCGTCTCGCGGAAGTCCGCCCACTCCTCGACCGCCGGATTGCCCGGGGCGTCGGCGACGTGCTGCACCTCGATCTCCCCGTCGCGGTAGGCCGCGCAGTACACCGGGGCACCGATCACATCCCGCCAGCTTCCCAGCGCGTCGGCGACCGTGCTGCGGCGTTTCTGCTCGGCGCCGCTGCCACCCAGGCGCTCGGCCGCCTCGCCGAGGAAGAACAGCCCCTTCTCGCGCCGCAGGTAGCCCTCGTGCGCCAGGGTGCGCAGCAGGTGGTACGCCGTGGGGAGGGCCAGGCCTGCCTCGCGGGCCAGTTGCTTGGCGGGCGCCCCGTGCTCGTGCCGCGCCACCGACTCCAGGAGACGCATCGCTCGCCGCACCGAGCCGATGAGCGTGGTGGGGTGAAGTTCGGAGGCGGAGGCACGCAGTCCTGCGGGCGCGGTGTCAACCGTGGCCAAGGGGTACTCCCGAAACGCGAGGGGGCCGCCCGTGCTGGAGTTTCACGAGAGGGTTCGGAACGCCGCCCACGAGGGTCACTCCCGTGTCGGGTTCCGGACCCTAACCGTCTGCCACCGATCCCTCACGCCATGCCTCGAAAACCCCCGTTCACCCCGGGGAACTGTCGTTCGCACCGCCGGCAACCGGTGCCTACCAGTCGCTCCGTGACGTGGAACTCGACATGAACTTCCGTACGACGTAGATCAGTCCGCCGACCAGTGCCACGAACACCAGCAGCTTGAAGAGCAGGCCGATCACGAAGCCGACGACGCTCGCCAGCAACCCGCCGAACACGACCAGGGCGATGACCGGCACCGCGACCCACTTAACCCACCACGGCATCCCCGCGAAGATCTCTCGCATCGCCCTTGTCCCTCGTCTCTCTGCCCGTTGCCGGGTGCCGACCCGGCCCGTCCGCACTACGGACGGGTCTCGGATGTCCTGTTCCCGATGCTAGGCGCGGCAGGGTGCCGGCGGGGGCCCCGCACCCCTTGTCCTCCCCTGACCGTTCCCCTAGGGAACCCTGAGGCCGACGTCAGCTCTCGGGCGGAGAGAAGACCACAAGAACCCGCAGATCCTCGCTGATGTGGTGGAACTTGTGCGCCACCCCGGCGGGTACGTACACGACGCTGCCCCGCGCCACCTGGGTCGTCTCCATCCCGACCGTGATCGCGGCCCGCCCGCTGACGACGAAGTACACCTCGTCCTGGCGGTGGGGCTGCTGCGGGTCCTGCGTGCCCGCGTCCAGCGCGTACAGGCCGACCGACATGTTCTTCTCGCGCAGGAACTGGAGGTACGCGCCGTCGTTGGCGGCGCGCTCCGCCTCCAGTTCGTCCAGCCGAAATGCCTTCATCGCCCTGTCCGCTCCTGCCCCGCTGCTCGTGTCCGATCTCTTCTGCCACGATCACACACATGAAGAATTTCGTAGTCAAGACGATCGCCAACGCGGGCGCCCTGGCCGTGGCGGTGTGGCTGCTCGACAAGATCACCCTGACCGGCGACAGCACGGGCAAGGAGATCGGCACCCTGCTGCTCGTCGCACTGCTCTTCGGACTGGTGAACGTCCTGGTCAAGCCCCTCGTGCAGGTCCTCACCTTTCCGCTGTTCATCCTCACGCTCGGCCTGATCACACTCGTGGTCAACGCCCTGATGCTGCTGCTCACCTCATGGCTGGCGGACAAGCTCGACCTGAGTTTCCACGTCGACGGGTTCTGGACCGCCGTCCTGGGCGGCCTGATCATCTCGATCGTCTCCTGGGCACTGAACGTCGTCCTTCCCGAGAAGGACCGAGCGGCCCGATGACCTATCGCGTGTGCTTCGTGTGCACCGGAAACATCTGCCGCTCCCCGATGGCCGAGTCGGTCTTCCGCGCGCGGGTCGCCGAGGCGGGGCTCGGCACCTCGGTCGAGGTGGACAGCGCGGGTACCGACGGCTGGCACGAGGGCGACGGCGCCGATCCGCGCACCGTCTCCGTCCTCGAGGCCAACGGCTACGACAGCGGCCACTCGGCCCGCCGGTTCCGGGCCGACTGGTTCGCCCGTCTCGACCTGGTGATAGCCCTCGACGCCGGCCATCTCAGGGCTCTGCGCCGCCTGGCACCCGGCCCGGCCGACGCCGGGAAGGTCCGGCTGCTGCGCTCGTACGACCCCGCCGCCGGCGACGATCTCGACGTACCGGATCCCTATTACGGGGGGATGGACGGTTTCGAGGAGTGTCTTGAGATGGTGGAGGGGGCGAGCGCGGGACTGCTCGCCGTCGTGCGCGAGCAAGTGGAGGAACAGGCAGCATGACGAATTCTCAGCAGGGAGCGGGGGACGGCACGCGTGCCGTGCGGGCGGGGCTGCCCGAGCCGGTCAAGCACGAGCCGACCCTCCCGGGCCCGGTCTTCGCGGCCCATTTCCACCTTCCGGGCGACCCCACCGGCCCGTACACCTACGGGCGCGACGAGAACCCGACCTGGACCCATCTGGAACGTGCCATCGGTGAGCTGGAGGCTCCGGGGCACGACGGCGTCGAGACGCTCGTCTTCGCCTCCGGCATGGCCGCCGTCTCCGCCGTCCTCTTCTCCCAGCTGAGCGCGGGCGACACGGTCGTCCTGCCCGACGACGGCTACCAGGTCCTGCCGCTCGTACGAGGTCAGCTGGAGGCGTACGGGATCGAGGTGCGCACCGCGCCGACCGGCGGCGATGCCCAGCTCGAACTCCTCGACGGAGCGAAACTGCTGTGGATCGAGACCCCGTCGAACCCGGGGCTCGACGTGTGCGACGTGCGGCGGCTCGCCGAGGCGGCCCGCGCGCGCGGCTGCCTCGTCGCGGTCGACAACACCCTGGCGACCCCGCTCGGCCAGCGGCCGCTGGAACTGGGCGCCGACTTCTCCGTGGCCAGTGGCACCAAACAGCTCACCGGGCACGGCGACGTCCTCCTGGGGTACGTCACGGGGAACGACGCCTCCGCGATGGCCTCCGTGCGGCGCTGGCGCAAGATTGTCGGGGCGATCCCGGGGCCCATGGAGGCGTGGCTCGCACACCGCTCGCTCGCCACGCTGCAGATGCGTGTGGACCGGCAGAACGCGAGCGCCCAGGTGGTCGCCGAGGCGCTGCGGGACTGGCCCGAGGAGCTCGGGGTCCGCTATCCCGGGCTGCCCGGCGATCCTTCGCACAAGATCGCCTCGCAGCAGATGAGGCGCTTCGGGTGCGTGGTGTCGTTCACACTGCCCACGCGCGCGCGTGCCGACCGCTTCCTCGACGCGCTGCGGCTGGTGGACGACGCGACCAGCTTCGGCGGCGTGCGGTCGACGGCCGAGCGGCGCGGCCGCTGGGGCGGCGACGCGGTCCCGGAGGGCTTCATCCGGTTCTCGGTCGGCGCCGAGGACCCGGAGGACCTCCTGGCGGACGTCCGGCAGGCCCTCGAGGCATCTGCGCGGTGAGCCTCCACTGACGGCCGGGCCGGTGGCGGGCCTGCGCGGGACGGACGGTCCGAGCCTCCCCCCTCGTGGCTCGGGCCGTCCCGGTTCTGCGCGCGAAGAACCGCGTGCACAAGGCTAGTTGACTCTGTGTCAGTGTCCAATCACGGTAGCGACAGGGGCCTATCGACATATTTATAGTGGGTGACTTCCGAAGGAGCCGGCCGAGGAAGGGACGCCATGGATCTGGCCCTGCTGCGGACCTTCGTGACCGTGCACCGGGCCGGCTCCTTCACCCGCGCCGCCGCCCTGCTGGGCCTCTCCCAGCCGGCCGTCACCTCGCAGATCCGTACGCTCGAACGGCAACTGGGCCGCCCCCTGTTCCTGCGGCAGGCCCGCGGGGTGACCCCCACGACCATCGGCGACGAACTCGCACACAAGGCCGCCCCGCACCTCGACGCCCTCGTGGAGATCACCGAGACCGGCCTCGACGCCGACTCCTCCCTCCGCACCCTCCATCTCGCCGGACCGCCGGAGTTCACCGCCGAACGGGCACTGCCCGCACTGACCAGGGCCATCGACGACGGCCACGGCTTCGCGCTGCGGGCCTCCTTCGGCAACGCGGAGGAAACGCTGGAAGGGCTGGCTGCCGGGCATCACGATCTGGCCATCGGCACGGCTCGCCCACGGGGCCCCCTGCTCACCGCGACTCCGCTCTGCGACGAGGAACACGTGCTGGTCGCCGCCCCGAGCTGGCTCACCCGCATCGACTGCGGCACGTTGTGCCGCATGGGCGCACCCGCGCTGGAGAACCTGCCCGTGGTGGAGGTGCACGAGTCGCTGCCGTTCATCTCCCGCTACTGGGCTTCCGTCTTCGACTCCCTGCCCGCCGCGTCGGGCACCGTCATCGTTCCCGACCTGCGCGCCGTGCTCGCCTGCGCCACCACCGGCGCGGGACTCGCGGTACTGCCGCGCTACCTGTGCGGACCGGCTCTGGAGCGCGGCGACATCGTCGCGCTGACCGAACCCGCGGTGCCTCCGCTGCGTACCTACTTTCTCGTCGTACGCACCGGAACACTCGCCATGCCCCACATCGCACGGGCGCACGAGTGGCTGATACGCGCGGCCGCCGACTGGTCGTGAGGAAGTTGCCCCACCTCGACGACGCGGCGATGTTTCACGTGGAACCAACCGGGCCACATTCCTCCCATGACCGACCGACCCGTGGTCAAGCGCACTGCCCGGGCTGTACTGCTGGACGGCGACGACCTGATCCTGATCAAGCGGACCAAGCCCGGAGTCGATCCCTACTGGCTGACACCGGGCGGTGGGGTCGAACCGGAGGACGCCACCGTCGTCGAAGCGCTGCACCGTGAGGTGGACGAGGAGCTCGGCGCCAAGATCGCCGATGTCGTGCCCTGCTTCGTCGACACCGTCGAGCACATCGGCGAGGACAGCGATTCGACCGGTGTGAAGGTGCAGCACTTCTTCGTCTGCCGCCTGGAATCCATGGATCCCTCGCTGCGCCATGGCCCCGAGATCGAGGAACCCATCGGCGAGTACGAGATCGTACGGATCCCCTTCACCCGGGTGGGCATCGCCTCCGTCCATCTCGTACCGCTCTCGCTGCGGCACTACCTCGACGGGAACATCGAGGGCCTGCGGGCGATGCACGCGCCCGACCTCGGCTGACCGCTCGCCACCGCGGGCCGCAGGCCGGGGGACGGCTCGCGGCCCGGGGGCACCTGCCGCGCTTCTCGTACCGCGGTCTCCGGTCTCGTACCGCGGTCTCCGGACGGAGTCAGTCCCGTATCGCGACGAGATCCTCCACCGCGTCGTGCCGGATCCGGTCCGAGGGGACACCGATGTCCCTAAGGGCGTCCACACCGTTGCGGATCATGCCGGGCGGGCCCGACAGATAGGCGTCGTACTCGTTCCACGGACCGGACTCGCGTACCGCGTCGGGAAGCTGCAGATGCGCCTTCTGGTCGACGATCGGGCGCACCGCGAGCCAGGAATGGCTCTGCTGGAGCCGGAGCATGGTGTCGATGTCGTACAGGTCGTGATCGGTGCGGGCTCCGTAGAAGACCTCGACCGGGCGCCGGTGGCCGTGCTCGGCGACGTCCTCGACCAGCGCCTTGATCGGGGCGATGCCGGTGCCGCCGCCCAGACAGAGCAGACCGCTGTCGGTGGTGTGGTCGACGGTCATCGAGCCGGCGGGCGGGCCGAGCCTGATGATGTCGCCGGGGCGGGCCCGGTGCACCAAGGCGCTGGAGACCCAGCCCGCCGGAACCGCCTTCACGTGGAACGACAGGAGTCCGTCGGACCGGGGCGCCGAGGCGAACGAGTAGTGCCGCCACACACGGGGCCACCAAGGGGTCTCCAGGCTCGTGTACTGCCCGGCGAGGAAGGGGTACGGCTGATCGGTGCGGACCGTGACGACGGCGACGTCCGGGGTCCGCAGGTCGTGCGAGACCACCTCGGCGTACCACCAGGCCGGGGCACGCAGCTCGTCCGCGGCCGCAGCGTCGATCATGATCTGGGAGATCGTCGTGTACGCCCTGACCCAGGCCGCCTCCGCCTCCCGGTCCCAGACGGTGCCGGCGAACCTGCTCAGCGCGCCGAGCAGGCACTCCCCGACGGCCGGGTAGTGCTCGGGGCGAGTTCCGTACTTGCGGTGGCCGCGTCCGAGGTTCTGCAGGTACGCGACCAGGATCTCGGTGTTGTCGATGTGCTCGGCCGCCGTCAGCAGGGCTTTCAGTAGCCGGTCCCGCTGGGCGTCCATCGCGGCGGGGAACAGCGGCCGCAGGTCCGGGTGGCGCACGAAGAGCAACGCGTAGAAGTACGAGGTGACCTTGTCGGCGACGGGCGCCACCTCGTCCATGGTGCGGCGGATCAGGACGGCGTCGGGGGAGGCGGGCCGGGCCGGGGCGGTGTCCGGGGCGGGAGCGGAGACGGTGTCCGAGGCGGCGGAGTCGACGGCCGCACGATCAGCGTCGGAGCGGTCGGTACCGGAGTGGCCGGCGTCTGAACGCTCGGGATCGGACCGGTCGGGGCCGGAGCGGTCGGGGCCGGAGCGGTCGGAATCGGGGCGGTCGGTGTCCGCTCCGGGCTCCGTATGCGGGGGTATTCGCCGCCGCGTCGGGCTGTTGTCTCCCTTCGCGGGCCGTCCCACGGGGCGCAGCCCGGCCAGACGCCGCCCCTCGGTCGCCTCCTGCCCGCCGCCCGCGGGCGGATCCGGCGGTGTGTGCGGCGTGAACCAGCCGCCTCCGCCGCCACCCCCAGAAGTGCCGTTGTCGGCCGACGTGGTGGTCGGAGCGTCCATGCTGTGCCTCGCCTCGAACATCTTTCGGTCGGTCTGCGCACCTCCTCGATCGGAAGATGCCTGCCTTCCCCCGCGGACTGCTTGCTTCGCCCCGCTCCGTCCCGTCGGCCGATTCGGCCACATTGAATCGCGTATCACGCGCCCTGCGGACAAGTGAGCCGAGAATGTGACATTGGCCGCACCACTGCCATCGCAGCTTTCCACTCGGCTCGACGCCCCGGTCACGTAACCGCGAACGCGGGTCTTCGATCTCCCTGTCCCCTTACGCTGCATTGCTCTGTGCGTACCCCGGCGGAATGTGCGGACACCCCGTCAAAGACGAACCGGAGTCGACCATACCGGCCGCTGTCATGCGCACAAGTCCAAGATTCCTTACGTCAGGAATTGGGTGGGGACTTCCCGTCGGTTCTCTCAATTGCCGGACGGCACACGGCAATTCGACGCGGGCTCGTCATGTACGCCGAGGCCAGTACGCACGGTTACTCCCGCTGTCGGACGCCTCCGGCGCTCGCACCCGGCACGGTGTTTCACGTGAAACTAAGCCGCCCCGCACGCCGGGCCAACCTCGTCGTCCATGTAGCCGCGTCCGCGTGCTGGCTCGGGCTCACGCTCGGGCTGCTCGCGCTGGGTGTCGCCGCGACCACCACCGGGTCCGCGGCGACCGTGGAAGCCTCTGTCCGCGCCATGAAGATGTTCACCGACTGGCTCCTGCTCCCCCTCGCGTTCCTCACGCTCCTGAGCGGCCTGGTGCTGTCTCTGGGCACGCACTGGGGGCTGGCCAGGCACCGGTGGGTCCACACCAAGTTCTGGCTGACCCTGGTGACGGTCACGGCCACCGTCCTCGCCCTGCGTCCCGGGGTCGGCTCGGCGGTGGCCGCCGTGTCCGCGGACGGGGTCCTGCCCGATTCCGGTGACGTCCTGTTCGGGCCGATCGTCTCCCTGACCGCGTACCTCTTCATGACGGTGATCTCGATCCTCAAGCCCTGGGGGCTGACCCGACGCGGGCAAAGGATCCGTACGACCCTCCGCAAACGGGTGGACGCCGGAGCCGCCGGTCGGACAGCCTGACCTGCGTGCCGATTCCTTCCTCCGCCACTCTGCCCATTCGCCGTCTGACGCCTCGCGACCTCTCCGCGTGCGCCGACCTCTCCGAGAACCGGGGCTGGCCCCGGGAGGAACACAAGTGGGGTCTGCTGCTCGCCGCCGGCACGGGCTACGGCATCGACGACCCCGGCGGCGGCCTCGTCGCCGGCTGCGTCGTGACCTTCTACGGACCGCAGGACCGACCTGATCTCGCAGCGATCGGCATGGTGCTGGTCGCCGAACGGCACGCCCGCCGGGGCATCGGACGCCGGCTCATGCGCCACATCGTGGCCGACCTGGGGACCACTCCGGTGACTCTGCACGCCACGCCGTACGGGCGCCCCCTCTACGAGGAGCTGGGCTTCAAGGCCGTCGGGCGGGCCGAGATGGTCCGTGGCCGCTTCACTCCCGGCGGCCCGGAGTCCGGGGTCGCCACGCGCCCGGCCACGGCCGGGGACCTCGCCGCGATCCTCCGCCTCGACGAAGAGGTTTTCGGTACGGACCGGACCCACATGATCACGCGACTGCCGGCCTTCTCCGACCAGCTGCGCGTCGCCGAGGAGGACGGCCGGATCATCGGGTACGCAGCCGCCTGGCCCAACATGGACAGCCAGGTCGTGGGCCCGCTGATCGCCCGGGACACCGAGGTGGCGAAGGCCCTCGTCGCCTCGCTCGCCTCCCGCACCGACCTCCCGCTGCGCACCGACATCGACGTACGGCACGAGGAGTTGCTCGCCTGGGTGAAGGAGCGTGGACTCGCTGCCGTGGCTTTCAACGCGGTCATGACGTACGGCATCGGGGAGTTGCCCGGCGACTGGACACGGCGGTTCGCGCCGCTCACCGTGGCCGCGGGCTGAACCGTTCGTCCACTGCTCCGTGACGCCCCGGGCGTGCCGGTCGTGCTAGGCGCGCCGGCCCTCCTGGGTGAGCGCCCGCACGGCTGCGGTGGCGAAGGAGTGGTCCTGCTCGGGTGCGCCGCCGCCGACTCCGATCGCGCCGATCGGACGGCCGTCCCGGTGCACCGGGACGCCTCCCGCGATGAACAGGAGCGGGCGGTCGAGCGCGGTCGGCAGGGTGTGGAAGAGACCGCCGGGCCGGACGGCGTCGACCAGGTCCGCGGTGGGGGTGTCGAGCTGCAGTGCCGTGTAGGCCTTGCGGGTGCTGGTCTCGCCCGAGATCAGCACCGCGCGGTCGTCCCGTCGGAAGGCGAGCAGGTGACCGCCCGCGTCGAGGACCGTGACACTGACCGTGACATCGGCGGCCTCCGCGGCCCGGCGGGCGGCCGTGACGAGGTTCTCGGCGTCCTGAGTGGTCAGCGGGGTGACGGTGGTGGTGCTCATGAGGGTTTCTCCTTGTGCGGCAGAGGTGCGAAGGGGTGTTGTGGGGAGGGGCGGTTGCTGCCGGCAGGAACCGTGACCGGACGCGGCGGGACAGGACGGCGCCGCGCCTGGCCACGCACCGCGGTGGTGGCCCGGTCCGTGCCTCAGTTGTGGACCACGGCCCGCTGCTGCGCGGAGAGCGACTGCCCCGCGTCGGCGACGACCGTGTCGGCCGCGTGTCCGGTGGAGCCGGCCCGGCGTTCCAGGGCGGCCGACAGGACGGCGAGCAGAAGAGCCGCTGCGGCGAGGACGGCGCCGACCCAGTTGGGGGCGGTGTAGCCCAGCCCTGCGGCGATCACGACGCCACCGAGCCACGCCGAGAGGGCGTTGCCGAGGTTGAAGGCGCCGATGTTCACCGCGGAGGCGAGCGTCGGGGCACCGTGGGCCTGGTCGAGCACCCGCTTCTGCAGCGGCGCAACGGTGGCGAAGCCGAGGGCACCGATCAGCGTGATGGTGACGGCCGCCGCGATCTTGTTGTGCGCGGTGAGCGTGAAGAGGGCGAGGACGACCGCGAGGGCGCCCAGTGACACGTACAGCATCGGCATCAGGGCGCGGTCGGCGAACCGGCCGCCGACGAGGTTGCCGCCGACCATGCCGAGGCCGAAGAGGACGAGCAGCCAGGTGACGGAGCCGTCGGCGTAGCCGGCGACATGCGTCATCATCGGCGCGATGTACGTGATCGCCGCGAAGACGCCGCCGAAGCCGAGGACGGTCATCGCCATGGCGAGCAGGACCTGGACGTTCTTGAAGGCGGCCAGTTCGTGGCGGAGTCGCACGCCTTCCGCCTTGGGCATGTCGGGCACCAGCTTGGCGATGCCCGCCAGGCCGAGGACGCCCAGTGCGGCGACGGCCGTGAAGGTCACGCGCCAGCCGGCGGACTGCCCGATGAGGGTGCCCAGCGGTACGCCGACGACGTTGGCGACGGTCAGGCCGGTGAACATCATCGCGATGGCGCCCGCCTTCTTGTCCGGCGCGACGAGGTCGGCGGCGACGACCGAACCGATGCCGAAGAAGGCACCGTGCGCGAGTGAGGCGACCACGCGTCCGACCAGCATGACGGAGAACGTGGGGGCGACGGCGGAGACCAGGTTGCCGACGATGAACAGCCCCATCAGCAGCATCAGCATCCGCTTGCGGGACACCCTGGTGCCGAGGACGGTCATGAGGGGTGCGCCGAACATGACTCCGAGCGCGTAACCGGTCACGAGGAACCCGGCGGTGGGGATGGAGACACCGAAGTCACCCGCGACCTCGGGCAACAGGCCCATGATCACGAACTCGGTGGTTCCGATTCCGAAGGCCCCGATCGCGAGGGCCAGAAGCGCGAGAGGCATGGAGGAGAACCTTCCAGAAGATTGCAGGAGCGCTTTACGTGCGTTCACAATAGTTGCAGACGCGGGCTAAGTGCAAACGCTGGATATTGCGGATGTGCCCTATCCTGGTTCTCAGCCGTTCGGGACGGAGGACATGCCATGACAGCGACGGACCCCGCACTCACCGCTCTCGCCCAGGGCTGGTGCGCGCTCTCCCTGCTGCACGGGAGGATCGAGGCGCACATCGAACGGGCCCTGCAGGCCGAGCACGACCTGAGCGTGCGCGAGTACTCACTCCTCGACGTCCTCAGCCGCCAGCACGACGGCGACGGCGGACACCTGCAGATGAAGCAGGTCGCCGACGCGGTCGTTCTCAGTCAGAGCGCCACCACCCGCCTGGTGACACGGCTCGAGGACCGGGGCCTGCTCTCGCGCTACCTGTGCCCCACCGACCGCCGCGGCATCTACACGAACGTCAGCGAGGCGGGACTCGCGCTCCTGGACGAGGCCCGGCCCACCAACGACTCGGCCCTGCGCGAGGCACTGGACGAAGCGGCCAAGAGCCCTGAGCTGGCCCCGCTGGTGCGCGTGGTGGAGTCGGCGAGCGTTCCCGCCCCCGCGTAGGCGCGTCCGGCGCCGGGTGCGGCGGGCCTAGGCTGTGGTCATGGGAGATCTTGAGATACGCCGCGCGGTCGCGGACGACGTGCCCGCGATCGTCGCGATGCTCGCCGACGATCCGCTGGGCGCGCAGCGCGAGTCACCGGACGATCTGGCCCCGTACCTGACGGCGCTGGAGCGCCTCACCGGAGATCCGAACCAGCACCTGGTGGTCGCCGTGCGCGAGGACCGTGTCGTCGGCACCCTGCAGCTCACGGTCGTTCCCGGACTGGCCCGCAGGGGAGCGACCCGCGCGATCATCGAAGCCGTACGGGTTCACGCCGACGAGCGCGGCAGCGGTCTGGGCACCCGCTTCGTCGAGTGGGCCGTGGACCAAGCCCGCGCCGAAGGCTGCCAGTTGGTGCAGCTGACCTCCGACGCCACTCGGACGGATGCGCACCGGTTCTACGAGCGACTCGGTTTCACGGCGTCGCACGTCGGGTTCAAGCTTCAGCTCTGAGGGTCCACCGCCGGTGGTCCCCCACAGCAGGGTGCGGCGAGCATGCGGCAGGCCGTATGACGAGGGGTGTCCTGTTTCACGTGAAACAGGACACCCTTCGTCATACCGTGTCCGCGTATACGTCCAGGAAGGCGACTACTTGAGGCCGCGCCACCCTTCGGGATCCACGCCGCCCGGGACCGGAGCGCCCTCACCGTACGGCTGCCGCGTGAACACGAACGAACCGAGGTCCAGGTGGGTCACCGACCCGTCAGGGCCTTCCACGGCCCGTAGGAGCTCACCGGCGTAGTAGCCGTCGAGCCCGGTCCAGGTCCCGTCGGCCCCGGCCCGGAAACGCGAGCGCCGGCCGGTGCCCGCCAGAGGTCCCAGCGTGACGTCCCCGTCGGCCGCCAGACGCAGTGCGAAGGCGTGAGTCCCCCAGTACCAGGGCCCGGCCAGGTCCAGCACCGCACGGTCGACCTCGGGCAGAGGCCGCCAGGGCTCGGGGATCCGGGGCTCGGCCTCCGCGACGATCCGTACGAGATCAGCGGCAACCGTCGACACCGGCGGGCCCGAGGTGCAGTTGGCGAGCACGACAGCGGCCAGGTCGTCCTCGACGCTGATCATGAGCCCCGCGACGAAGCCCGGGAGAGAGCCGCTGTGGCCCACCAGGGTCCGGCCGTCCCGGTGCTGGACCTGCATCCCGAGACCGTAGGCGGCGCCGGCGGCCACTTCCTCCGGTTCGGCCGGCGCGGCGGGCGTACGCATCTCCCGTACGGACTCCGCGCTCAGCACCCGGTCGTCGCCGCGGGCGAGGAAGACGGCGAAGCGGGCCAGGTCCCCGCTGGTCGACCAGAGCTGCCCGGCCGGTGCCATCCGCCCCAGGTCCTCGCTCGGTTCGGGAAGCATGACGTCCGCCCAGGGGTGCACGGCCCAGCCGCCCGCATGGGGCGCCCGTGGCTGCCCGCTCGTCCGGTCGAGCCCCAGCGGTTCGAGCACCTCGCTCCGCAGGACGTCCTCCCAGGGGGCGCCGCGCAGTTCCTCGACCAGCGCACCCAGCAACGTGTAGCCGGGGTTCGAGTAGTGGAACCGCCGGCCGACCGGATGCCGGTGCGGCTGCTCACCCAGGACATCGGCCAGTTCGGGGCGCAGCGAACCGGGCGTGCGCTCCCACCAGGGACCGGGCGACTCGGCCGCCAGCCCGCCGGTGTGCGCGAGGAGTTCGGCGATCGTCGCCTCCCCCGCGCCCGTGCCCGGCAGGTGCTTCTCCAGCGGGTCGCCCAGGTCGAGCAGGCCCTCGTCACGCAGTCTCAGGACGAGGACGGCGGTGAATGTCTTGGTGATCGAGCCGATGCGGTACTGCACGTTCTCGTCGGGCCCGTGCCCGTCCACCGAGGTACGGGAGCCGTGCCACACGGTCTCCCCGCCGCGCACCACCGCTGCGACCAACGACGGCGCGCGCCCTTTCGTCTGGGCGGTGGCGATCTCGTGCAGCAGGGCACGGCGCGTGGCGGGAAGCAGCTCTTCCGCGGGTGTGGTCGTCATGGCGCAAGTCCACCTGCCCCGGCGCCCCGCGTCGAGCGCATTTGTCCGCGCCGCGTCGGGCTTCGGGTGCGGCGTCTCGCGATCGGTGCCGTTTCCCGGCGGTCCGTCCTGATCGGAGCGGACCGCCGGGTGTGCGACCCGCTCGGTCGCGCCGTGCGGCCGACGCGCTTTCCGGCCGCACGGGCGGGTGGGTCAGCGCAGTCCGGCGAAGAGATCGTCTTCGGGTATGGCCGCGCCGGTGGCGTCCTGGACCCGCAGGAAGGTCTCCATGCCCATCAGCTCGCCGAACCTCTCCTTGCCCATCTTGAGGAAGAAGATGTTCTCGCCCTGACTGGCGTGCGCCGCCAGCGCGTCGAACTTCTGACCACTGAACGCGGTGGTGTCCACCCACGTGGTGATCTCGTCGTCGGGGAGGCCGATCTCGGCCATCGCGGCGGCCTCGGCAGGATCCGGTTCCGGCATGTCCTCGTGGAACTCGCGCATGATCTCGCCGAACCGCTGCATCCCCGAGCGGGGCATCGTGGTCCAGTAGACCTTCGGTGTCAGCGTGGTCATCTCCAGCGCCGCCATCGTGATGCGGTGGGCCTGGATGTGGTCGGGGTGACCGTAGAAGCCGTTCTCGTCGTAGGTGACGACCACATCGGGCCGGTAGTGCCGCATGAGTTCCGCGAGGCGGGCCGCGCCTTCCTGCACGGGGGTCCGCCAGAAGGATCCGGGCGCGTCGTTGCTCGGCCAGCCCATCATCCCGGAGTCGGCATAGTCCAGCGTCTCCAGGTCGCTGATCTTCAGGACGTCACGGCTCGCCTCGAGCTCTCGGCGGCGCATCGAGGCGACGGCCGCCGGATCGTGCCCGGGATCGCCCGGCTTGACGCCCCCCGGTCCGTCACCGCAGCCGCCGTCGGTACACGTCACGAGAACCGTACGGATTCCCTCCGCCGCATATCGCGCGAGAACTCCCCCGGTTCCGGTGGCCTCGTCGTCGGGGTGGGCGTGTACTGCCATGAGCGTCAGAGGCCGGTCTGTCATGAAAAAGTCCTCCTGCATAAGCCTGCGTGAATACGTCTCGGTACGGGTGCGCGGCAGGCGTACCGCGGTCCCGGGGCCCGGACCCCGGTGGGGCGAACGACCTTGTGGTCCCCATGCCCCCCGCCGTACGGCGCCGGTCCCCCGGTCGGTGCAACCGCGCCGGCCGGACCGGCTGTTCCCCGCACGCCACTCGACCTTCCGGGAGTCGGCGTTCGACGCGAACGAGGTACAGGCGCGGCCTGCATGTCCGGGCACCCCGCCGGATCCGGCTTCCGCCCCGCACCGGCCGTGAGATTCCGGCACGAACTCCGGGACCCCGCACCTGCACCGGGCGGGGATCAGGTCTGCGCCATGTCCACGAAGCGTGAGTAGTGGCCCTGGAAGGCGACCGTGATGGTGGCCGTCGGGCCGTTTCGGTGCTTGCCCACGATGATGTCCGCCTCGCCCGCGCGCGGCGACTCCTTTTCGTAGGCGTCCTCGCGGTGCAGCAGGATCACCATGTCCGCGTCCTGCTCGATGGATCCCGATTCACGCAGGTCGGAGACCATCGGCTTCTTGTCCGTGCGCTGCTCGGGGCCACGGTTCAGCTGGGACAGCGCGATGACGGGCAGCTCCAGCTCCTTGGCCAGCAGCTTCAGGTTTCGCGACATGTCCGAGACTTCCTGCTGCCTGCTCTCGGAGCGCCCCTTGCCGCCCGACTGCATCAGCTGCAGGTAGTCGATGATGACCAGCTTCAGGTCGGCGCGCTGCTTGAGGCGGCGGCACTTGGCACGGATCTCCATCATCGACAGGTTCGGAGAGTCGTCGATGTAGAGGGGAGCCGCCGAGACGTCGGGCATCCGGCGCGCGAGCCGGGTCCAGTCCTCGTCGGTCATCGTGCCGGAACGCATGTGGTGCAGGGCGACGCGTGCCTCGGCCGACAGCAGGCGCATGGCGATCTCGTTGCGCCCCATCTCGAGCGAGAAGATCACGCTGGGCATGTTGTGCTTGATCGAGCAGGCCCGGGCGAAGTCCAGCGCAAGCGTCGACTTACCCATGGCGGGACGTGCGGCGATGATGATCATCTGGCCGGGGTGCAGCCCGTTCGTCAGCTGGTCGAGGTCGGTGAAGCCGGTCGGTACTCCGGTCATCTCCCCCGACCGCGAGCCGATCGCCTCGATCTCGTCGAGCGCGCCCTCCATGATGTCGCCGAGCGGCAGGTAGTCCTCGGTCGTGCGCTGTTCGGTGACGGCGTAGATCTCGGCCTGGGCGCTGTTGACGATCTCGTCCACGTCGCCGTCGGCCGCGTAACCCATCTGCGTGATGCGGGTACCGGCCTCGACCAGGCGGCGCAGGACGGCGCGCTCATGGACGATCTCCGCGTAGTACTCGGCGTTGGCCGCCGTCGGGACCGTCTGGACCAGGGTGTGCAGATACGACGCGCCGCCGACCTTGGTGATCTCGCCGCGTCTGGTGAGCTCGGCGGCGACCGTGATCGGGTCGGCCGGCTCGCCCTTGGCGTAGAGGTCGAGGATCGCGCCGTAGACGGTCTCGTGCGCCGGCCGGTAGAAGTCGTGGCCCTTGAGCACCTCGACGACATCGGCGATGGCGTCCTTCGAGAGCAGCATGCCGCCCAGGACGGACTGCTCGGCGTCCAGGTCCTGCGGCGGGACCCGCTCGAAGGACGAGCCCCCGCCGTCCCAGGCGCTGTTGTCCGGACCGCGGTCGTGCCGGTCCTCCCGGCCGCGACCGCCACCGCCGCCGTTGTCGCGCCGGCGGGAGGCGGGCAGACGATCACTGGGACCGCTGTCGGCCCACGGGTCGTCCAAGGGCTCGGAAATACTCACCGGGCCACCTCCTCCCGTCCGCCGAGCGGACCTCGCCGTGCCCCTCATTCCTACGGCACGACACTGACAAATGAGACGCCCCGACTCCGGTTCTGACGCGTCGGTTTTGCGAGGTTTCCGAGGCTGGGGGAGGAGAGGGTGCCGCACCACGGTAGGCCCGCGGGCACCGTCAGCCAATCTGGTTATCCACAGGCCATGTGGACGACGGCCCCGATGCTGTGGAGAACTCGGTGAAACCTGTGCACGACTCGGTGGACAGGCCTGTGAACAAGCACTCAGCTTCTTTTCCACAACCGCCCTGAGCTGCGGTTATCCCATCCACCGGCTGTGCAGAAGAAAAACTTTCCCGGTCGGGCCAAGATCGTCGCGAAGGACGGGCAACAGGGCGTCGCACGTGTTTGCCAGTAAGGGTCACTCTGCATTTGCATCTCTTACCTGTGGAAGATTAGATTGATGTGCATGACACAGGCTCCCGTGGCTCCCAGGGCCTCCCGCCGCAGACACGATCGGGAGATCGTCGCACTGGCCGTTCCGGCGTTCGGCGCGCTCATCGCCGAGCCCCTCTTCCTCATGGCCGACACCGCCATCGTCGGCCATCTCGGCACCGCGCAACTCGCCGGACTCGGAGTCGCTTCCGCCCTCCTCGCCACAGCCGTCAGCATCTTCGTCTTCCTCGCGTACGCCACCACGGCCGCTGTCGCCCGACGGGTCGGCGCGGGAGACCTGCAGGCCGCCGTCCGCCAGGGCATGGACGGGATCTGGCTCGCCCTGCTGCTCGGCGTCGCCGTCATCGTCGTCGTTCTGCCCACCGCGCCTTTCCTGGTGGAGCTCTTCGGCAGCTCGGACACCGCCGCCCCCTACGCCGTCACGTATCTGCGCGTCTCGGCGCTCGGTATCCCCGCGATGCTCATCGTCCTCGCCGCCACCGGAGTTCTGCGCGGTCTGCAGAACACCAGGACGCCTCTCTACGTCGCCATCGCGGGCTTCGTCGCCAACGCCGCCCTGAACGTCGGTCTCGTCTACGGCGCCGGTCTCGGCATCGCCGGTTCCGCCTGGGGCACCGTCATCGCCCAGTTCGGGATGGCCGCGGCGTACCTCGTCGTGGTGGTCCGCGGGGCACGGCGGCACGGCGCTTCCCTGCGCCCCGACGCCGTCGGGATACGCGCATGTGCCCGGGCCGGCGCACCGCTCCTCGTCAGGACCCTCTCGCTGCGCGCGATCCTGATGATCGCGACCGCCGTCGCCGCCCGCCTCGGCGACGCCGACATCGCGGCCCACCAGATCATCCTGTCCCTGTGGAGCCTGCTCGCCTTCGCGCTCGACGCCATCGCCATCGCCGGACAAGCCATCATCGGGCGCTACCTCGGCGCGGGCGACACCCTGGGGGCCCGGGAGGCCTGCCGCCGCATGGTGGAGTGGGGCATCGCTGTCGGCGTCGTGCTGGGCGGGCTGGTGATCGCCGCCCGCCCTCTCTTCCTCCCGCTGTTCACCAGCGACCCGGCCGTCCATGACATAGCGCTGCCCGCGCTGCTCATGGTGGCGCTCGCTCAGCCGGTCTGCGGCATCGTCTACGTCCTGGACGGCGTACTGATGGGGGCGGGAGACGGCCCGTACCTCGCACGGGCCATGCTGCTCACCCTGGCGGTCTTCGCTCCGGTGGCGCTGCTCGTCCCGGCGTTCGGTGGCGGACTCACGGCGGTCTGGGCCGCGATGACCCTCATGATGACCGTGCGCATGCTGACCCTGTGGCTGCGTACCCGCTCGGGCCGCTGGATCGTCACGGGCGCCACGCGCTGACTGACGTTTCACGTGAAACGGATCGCCCGTTTCACGTGAAACGGACGCTCACAGCCCTTGGTCCAGCCACATAGCCGCATAGCCACGTGCATAGCCACATGAAGAAGGGCCGCACCCACGCGGGGTGCGGCCCTTCTCCCAGCTCTGCCGAGCGCAGCGGTCAGGCTGCGACAACCTCGATGTTGACCTTGGCGGCCACCTCGGGGTGCAGACGCACGGACGTCTCGTGGGCGCCCAGCGTCTTGATCGGCGTGCCCAGCTCGATGCGGCGCTTGTCGACCTCGGGGCCACCGGAAGCCTTGATCGCCGAAGCGACGTCGGCCGGGGTGACGGAACCGAAGAGCCGACCGGCGTCGCCGGAGCGGACGGCCAGGCGGACCTTGACGCCCTCGAGGCGCGCCTTGATCTCGTTGGCCTGCTCGATCGTCGCGATCTCGTGGATCTTGCGAGCACGGCGGATCTGCTCGACGTCCTTCTCGCCGCCCTTGGTCCAGCGGATAGCGAAATTCCGCGGGATCAGGTAGTTGCGAGCGTAACCGTCCTTGACGTCGACGACGTCGCCCGCGGCACCGAGGCCGGAGACCTCGTGGGTGAGGATGATCTTCATGAGTCGGTCACCCTTCCCTTATCGCGCGGTGGAGGTGTAGGGCAGCAGCGCCATCTCACGGCTGTTCTTCACGGCCGTGGCGACGTCACGCTGGTGCTGCGTGCAGTTGCCGGTCACGCGGCGGGCACGGATCTTGCCGCGGTCGGAAATGAACTTCCGCAGCATGTTCGTGTCCTTGTAGTCCACGTACGTGACCTTGTCCTTGCAGAAAGCGCAGACCTTCTTCTTCGGCTTGCGCACAGGCGGCTTCGCCATGTGTGTCTCTCCTGTTTGATCAAGAAGTGTGGGTACGACCCACCCTTGTCGGCCCTGGGCCTAGAAGGGGGGCTCGTCCGAGTAGCCGCCGCCGGAGCCGCCGGCACCGCTGGCACCGCCGGAGCTGCCGGAGTTTCCACCCCAGCCACCGCCGCCGCCACCGCTCTGGTTGCCGCCGCTGGCAGGAGCGCTGGTCGCCCAGGGGTCGTCGGCGGGAGCACCGCCGCCGCCCTGCTGAGCGCCGCCGGAGCCTCCGCCCCAGCCGCCGCCCTGCTGGCCGCCGCCACCGCCACCGCCGCTGTAACCGCCCTGGCCACCCCGGCCGGTGGTCTTGGTGACCTTGGCCGTGGCGTTCTTCAGGCTGGCGCCCACTTCCTCGACGTCCAGCTCGTAGACCGTGCGCTTGACGCCCTCACGGTCTTCGTAGGACCGCTGCTTCAGCCGGCCCTGCACGACGACGCGCATGCCTCGCTGGAGCGACTCCGCGACGTTCTCCGCCGCCTGACGCCAGACCGAGCAGGTCAGGAACAGGCTTTCGCCGTCCTTCCACTCGTTGGTCTGACGGTCGAAGGTGCGGGGAGTGGACGCGACACGGAACTTCGCGACCGCCGCACCGGACGGGGTGAAGCGCAGCTCGGGGTCGTCGACAAGATTGCCGACGACCGTGATGACGGTCTCGCCTGCCATGGGGGAACCTCTCGGCGGGTTTGCTGCTGGCTGCTTGGTGCTGCTACTCGATGCCCGGGATCAGCTGAGCCGGAAGGCTCAGTGGGTCTCGGGACGGAGGACCTTGGTCCGGAGGACCGACTCGTTCAGGTTCATCTGGCGGTCGAGCTCCTTCACGACCGCAGGCTCGGCCTGCAGGTCGATGACCGAGTAGATGCCCTCGGGCTTCTTCTTGATCTCGTACGAGAGACGACGACGGCCCCAGGTGTCGACCTTCTCGACCTTTCCGTTCGCCTCACGGACGACGGAGAGGAAGTTCTCGATCAGCGGCGAGACAGCACGCTCTTCGAGATCGGGGTCGAGGATGACCATCACTTCGTAGTGACGCATGTGTAACCCACCTCCTTTGGACTCGGCGGCCACGGTCGTTCCGTGGCAGGAGGGTTGTGATGCGTTCGCAACGGTATCGGCCGCCACTGACAATCGGACCGCCGATCAGCGAACTGAGCGGGAGCCGTGCCGTGGCCTGGACAGACACCGGTGCAGACGCTACAGACTACCCGCTCACCGGCTTCCGGTTGAAATCAGGGGCCGATGGCCGTCAGTCTGTACACATCGGGTGTGTACGGCGCTACCATGCGCCGCCTTCCGCAGGAGGTGCCAGATGGCACAGGCATTGCGACGCAACACCGTGGGATCCCTCTTCGCCACCGACCACAGGTCCCATCCCCTCCAGGACACGCTGCTCGCCGTGACACTGGTCCTCGGGGTGACGGCCTTCGTCTCCGCGATGTTCCACAGCCTCCACCTGCTCAGTTCGTGGGCGGGGCTGATCGGGATCATCACCGGCGCGACCGGCCAGTTCGTCTCCGAGACGACCAGGGAACGGTTCGGGCTGATCGTGGGCCTGGGCGCCTCCGGTGTCGGCCTTCTCCTGGGCATGGCGCACGGCGGCCTCTTCGGCGGCGTCATCGGCTGACGGCGGCCGGGAGCCCGGCGGCCCTCCGACGGCCCGCCGAGCTCCCGGACCGGCCGCCGGCACCTCCTCGGGACGTCCCTCGCACGTACCGGCAGGGGCCCGGGACGCATACGGTCAGCAGGGGCGCTCCCAGGGCGCAGTAGGCTTCGGCGCGAGAGCCGGAGCCCCTGTACCCATGGGGACACACCAGCCCGAGGAGCGCCCGGAATGAGCCTGACCCTGAGGACCATCAGCCGCGAGCAGCATCTGGCGTACATCCAGAGCCTGCCCGCGGCCAGCCACATGCAGGTCCCCGCCTGGGCGGACGTCAAGGCGGAGTGGCGCTCCGAGAGCCTCGGATGGTTCGACGACAGGTCCGGCGAGATCGTCGGTGCAGGCCTCGTGCTGTACCGCCAGCTGCCCAAGATCAAGCGCTACCTCGCCTACCTGCCCGAGGGCCCGGTCATCAACTGGTTCGCGCCGAATCTGGCCGAGTGGCTGGATCCGATGCTCGCGCACCTCAAGCAGCAGGGCGCCTTCTCCGTGAAGATGGGCCCGCCGGTGATCATCCGGCGCTGGGAGGCCACGTCGATCAAGCGGGGCATCCAGGACCCGGACGTGAAGCGCCTGCGCGACATCGAGGCCGACTTCATCGAGCCGCGCGCCTTCGAGGTGGCCGACAAGCTGCGGCGCATGGGCTGGCAGCAGGGCGAGGACGGCGGGGCGGGCTTCGGCGACGTACAGCCCCGCTACGTCTACCAGGTGCCGCTGGCCAACCGGTCCCTCGAGGATGTCCACAAGGGCTTCAACCAGCTCTGGCGGCGCAACATCAAGAAGGCCGAGAAGGCCGGCGTCGAGGTCGTCCAGGGCGGCTATCAGGATCTCGAGGAGTGGCAGCGCCTCTACGAGATCACGGCTCTGCGCGATCACTTCCGGCCACGCCCGCTCTCGTACTTCCAGCGCATGTGGACGGCTCTCAACACCGAGGACCCCAACCGCATGCGGCTCTACTTCGCGCGGCACGAGGGTGTGAACCTGTCCGCCGCGACAATGCTGGTCGTCGGCGGGCACGTCTGGTACTCCTACGGCGCCTCCGACAACATCGGCCGGGAGGTGCGGCCCTCGAACGCGATGCAGTGGCGCATGCTGCGTGACGCCTACGCGCTCGGTGCGACCGTCTACGACCTGCGCGGCATCTCCGACTCCCTGGACGAGACGGACCACCTCTTCGGTCTGATCCAGTTCAAGGTGGGTACCGGTGGGCAGGCCGCCGAATACCTCGGGGAGTGGGACTTCCCGCTCAACAAACTGCTCCACAAGGCGCTCGACATGTACATGTCGCGCCGCTGACGTACCAGAATCCGTCTTCGACACCTCGGTCGACTTCGGCATCACAGTCGGTTTCGGCATCACGGTCGTCTTCGACACCTCTGACACCGCTGCCACGAGAAAGGTTCCAGGTCCGGCCATGGCGCTCACGCTCTACGTCGACACCGCACGCTGGCGGGCGCACCACAAGCACGTGGTCGAGCAGTTCCCGGGGCTCGTACCCGTCTGCAAGGGGAACGGCTACGGCTTCGGCCACGAGCGGCTCGCCGACGAGGCCACCCGCCTGGGCTCGGACATGCTGGCCGTCGGCACGACCTACGAGGCGGCGCGGATCAAGGACTGGTTCGGCGGCGACCTGCTGGTCCTGACGCCCTTCAGGCGGGGTGAGGAACCCGTGCCGCTGCCCGACCGCGTCATCCGGTCCGTCTCCTCCGTGGACGGGGTCTACGGCCTCGTGGGCGCCCGTGTCGTCATCGAGGTCATGTCCTCCATGAAGCGGCACGGCGTGAGCGAGCGGGACCTGCCCCAACTGCACGCCGCCATAGAGAACGTGCGGCTCGAGGGCTTCGCGATCCACCTGCCCCTGGACCGTACCGACGGCTCGGACGCCGTCGAGGAGGTCATCGGCTGGATGGACCGGCTGCGCGCGGCCCGGCTGCCGCTGCACACCATGTTCGTCAGCCACCTCAAGGCGGACGAGCTCCACCGGCTGCAGCAGCAGTTCCCGCAGACCCGGTTCCGGGCCCGTATCGGCACGCGGCTCTGGCTGGGGGACCACGACGCGACCCAGTACCGCGGAGCCGTCCTGGACGTCACGCCCGTCGCCAAGGGGGACCGTTTCGGCTACCGCCAGCAGAAGGCCGCCTCGGACGGCTGGCTGGTCGTCGTGGCGGGCGGCACGTCGCACGGGGTGGGTCTGGAGGCCCCCAAGGCCCTGCACGGCGTCATGCCGCGCGCCAAGGGGGTGGCCCGGGCCGGCCTCGCCACGGTCAACCGGAACCTCTCGCCGTTCGTCTGGGGCGGCAAACAGCGCTGGTTCGCGGAGCCCCCGCACATGCAGGTCTCGATCCTCTTCGTGCCCTCGGACGCCCCGGAGCCGCAGGTGGGCGAGGAACTGGTGGCCCATCTTCGGCACACCACCACGCAGTTCGACCGCGTCGTCGAGCGCTGACCCCGGCGCTCCGGCGCACTGGCCGCCCGGCGCCGGGCGGGGTACGCGAAAGGCCGTACACGCACCTCGTGTACGGCCTTTCGCGTACCCTACCCGCGAGCTGTTCGCTCAGAGCGAACTCGATTTCCTCCCCGCTTCGCCGTCGCTGCCCCACTCCACGTACGGGCCCTCGGAGTCCGCCTCCTGGCGCGGCGGGCGGGCGGCGGGGCCCAGGACGAAGACGTCCTGCGCGCCGTCCAGCACACCCCCCGAGGGGTCGTCGTCGCCCGAGCGGCGCACCACGTCCCGTTCCGGCAGGAGGACGTCGCGCACGATCACGGCGCACAGGTACAGCGTCCCCAGCAGGTGGACCGTGATGACCAGCTGGTACCCCTCCTGGGGCAGTCCCTTGTGGGCGTCGCCACTGGTCGTGTAGGCGAGGTACATCCAGATCCCGAGGAAGTACGCGACCTCGCACGCCTGCCAGATCAGGAAGTCGCGCCACTTCGGGCGGGCCAGCACGGCGAGCGGAACGAGCCACAGTACGTACTGCGGCGAATAGACCTTGTTGGTGAGGATGAAGGCCGCGACGATCAGGAACGCCAGCTGGGCGAAGCGGGGCCTGCGCGGGGCGGTCAGCGTGAGCGCCGCGACGCCCGCGCAGGCGAGCAGCATCAGCAGCGTGGCCCACGTGTTGACGGTGTCGGTGACGAGCGGTTCCTCCGTGCGCTGCGAGAGGATCAGCCAGAAGGAGCCGAAGTCCACGCCGCGTTCCTGACTGAACGTGTAGAACTTCGACCAGCCCTCGGGTGCCAGCAGCATGACCGGAAGGTTCACGACCAGCCAGGAGCCGGCGGCGCCGAGCAGGGCCGTGCCGAACGCGCGCCACCGGCCCGCCCGCCAGCACAGCACGAGCAGGGGCCCCAGCAGCAGCACGGGATAGAGCTTGGCGGCCGTGGCGAGCCCCAGGAGGACCCCGAAGGCGAGGGGACGGCTCCGGGACCACATCAGCATCGCCGCGGCCGTCAGAGCGACCGCCAGGAGGTCCCAGTTGATGGTGGCGGTCAGCGCGTAGGCGGGTGCCAGGGCGACCAGCAGGCCGTCCCAGGGGCGCCGCCGGTGGGTGCGGCTCACACAGACAGCGATGACGGCCGCGCAGGCCATCAGCATCCCGGCGTTGACCATCCAGTAGGCCTGCTCCTGGTCCTGGATGCTGCCGCCGCCCGGCGTGAGCCAGGAGGCGACCTCCATGAACACGCCGGTCAGCACCGGGTACTCGAGGTACTCCATGTCGCCTTCGAGCTTGTCGAAGTACGGCACGAGCCCGTCGGCGAAGCCCCGCCCCTGGTAGAGGTGCGGGATGTCCGAGTAGCAGGCGTGCGTGTACTGGGAGCTGGCCCCGAAGAACCAGGCGCCGTCGTAGCAGGGCAGCTTCTGCACCATGCCGAGGGCGAACATGCCGATCGCGACGAGCGCGACGACCCGCACCGGGGTCCACCAGGACGTCCCGAGCAGCGCACGCCGCCCGAGGGGACCTCCGAACAGTTCACTGCCGGTCGCCGCGACCGGGTCCTCCCTGGTCGGCGGCACCGGATCCGGCTCGTGCACGCTCGCGCGCGTCGTCTCTGCACTGGGCATGCCGCACATCCTGCCGTACGTGCCTGGGAAACCGCCGGGAGCGGGCTCGTTCGGGGCCGGTGGGGAGGTCCGGGCGCCGGATCCGTCCTCCGGCCGTGGAAACGCGAATGGCCGCCGACCGGGGTCGGCGACCACTTCGCGTACGGGAGAGCGCTGCAGGCTAGCCCGTGGAGCCTCCGAAGAGGCCGCCGTTGCTGTTGCCCCTGCTGTTGCCCTCCTCCTCGGATTCCGTGGGTGAGGCACTCACCCCGCCGTCCGTGCCTCCGGTCTCCGTGCCGCCGTTCTCCGTACCGCCGGTCTCCTCGCAGTCGAAGTCGAAGTTGCCGCAGGTCTCGGTCGGGGTGGCGCTGGGAGACGGCTCGCTCTTCGTCGGCGTGGGACTCGGCTTCTCCGTCTCCTCCTCCTCTTCCTCCGTCACGGTGGGCGTGGGGGTCGGGGTCGGGGTCGGGACGTCGTCGACGACCTCGCCGATGGGCTCGGGCGTCGGGAACTGCTCGACTTTCGTGCCCTTGAGCGCCTGCTCCATGTAGTCGTGCCAGATCTCGGCCGGGAACGAGGCGCCGTGGATCTTCTCCTGGCCACCGGTTCCGAACATCTCCAGGAACTCGCGCTTCTTGTTGGACTCGTCGTCGTCCAGGCGGTACATGGAGATCGCGGTCGAGAGCTGCGGGGTGTACCCGACGAACCAGGCGGACTTGTTGCCGTCGGTCGTACCGGTCTTGCCCGCCACCGGCCGGTTGGTCAGCTTCGCCGCGGTACCGGTGCCCTCGTCGACGACGGTCTTGAGGACGTCGGTGACGTTGTCGGCGACGGCCGGGACGAAGGCCTCCTTCGCCTTGGCCACGTTCTTGTGCTGGAAGACCGTGCCGTCCTTGTCGGTGATCTCGTCGACCGAGTACGGATCGTTCTGCTTGCCGCTCGCCGCGAAGGTGCCGTAGGCGCCGGCCATGCGGATCGCGCTCGGGTCGGAGGTGCCGATGGAGAAGGACGGCACGCTGGCACTGGCCAGGCTGTCCTCCAGGATGCCGGCGTCCATGGCGGACTCCCGGACCTTGTCGAGGCCCACGTCCATGCCGAGCTGCACGTACGCGGAGTTCGAGGAGACCCTCATCGCCTCACGGAGGTCGATCCGGAAGCTGGGCGGGTTGTACGACTCGTCACCGTCGTTGCGCTGCAGCCACTCGCCGCCGTCCTTGTCCTGCCAGACGGTCCCGTCGTATTTCTCGATCTTGAGCTTGTTCTTGCCGCTGTAGATGCTCTTGGGCGAGACCTTCTTCCTCTCGTCCTGGGCCTGGCCCGGCGCCAGGTCGGGATCGAGGACGCCCCACTTCATGGCGGCCGCGAGGACGAACGGCTTGAAGGTCGAACCGACCTGGGCACCGGTCTGGTCGGCGTTGTTGGTGAAGTGCTTGGTCGCGTCCTCGCCGCCGTAGATGGCCTTGATGGCGCCGGTGTCCGGATCGATGGAGGCCCCGCCGAACTGGACGTGGGTGTCCGTCTTGGGCCGGGCCTTGTCCTTGATGTTCTCCTTGCGGACCTTCTTCACCGCGGCTTCGAGCTGCTTGACCTTGTTCTTGTCGAAGGTCGTGTGGATCTCGTAGCCGCCCTCGCGGAGCTGCTTCTCGGTGATCCCGGTCTTCTCGCTGTTGTTGACGATGTACGCCTTGGCGAGGTCGACCAGGTAACCGACCTGGCCGCTCAGCTGGGCGTTCGACCGGGGGCTCTGGAGCTTGGGGAACTTCGTGTACTTGGCGCGCACCGACTGCTCCAGGTGCCCGTCCTTGACCATCTCGTCGAGGATCCAGCCCCACCGGTTCTCCGCGCGCGCACGGTTGGCGGCGGGAGTGGCGGCCGGGTCGATGGACTCCGCGCCCGCCGGGTCGTAGTACGTGGCTCCCTTGAGCACCGACGCGAGGAAGGCGCACTGGCTCGGGTTCAGATCTTTGGCGGCGCTGTCGAAGTACGTCCGCGCGGCGGCCTGGATGCCGTAGGCCCCGCGGCCGTAGTAGGCCGAGTTCAGGTAGCCGGCCATGATGTCGTCCTTGTCGACCTTGGCACCGACCTTGATGGAGACGAAGAGCTCCTTGAACTTGCGGGAGATCGTCTGCGACTGGTCCTCCAGCATGGCGTTCTTCACGTACTGCTGGGTGATCGTGGAGCCGCCCTGGGTCTGGCCGCCCTTGGCCATGTTGAACAGGGCCCGGCCGATGCCCATGGGGTCGACGCCCCGGTCGTTCTCGAACGACTTGTTCTCGGCCGAGATGACCGCGTAGCGCATCGCCTTGGGAATCTGGGAGTAGTCGATGATCTGCCGGTTCGTCTCACCACCGGTGGCGACCATCTGCGTATTGTCGGCCCAGTAGTAGACGTTGTTCTGCGCCTCCGCCGTCTTGGCCACGTCCGGCAGGCCCACCAGCGCGTACGCGACGCCCGCGACCGCCATCATGCTGCCGAAGAAGCCGATGAACAGTCCCGTCACGAGCTTCCAGGACGGCACCCAGCGGGCCGCCCCGTACCTGCCCGCGCGCGGGTAGTCGATGATCTGCTTCTTCGGCGGTACGGAACCGCGTCCGCGGCCCCGGCCGGGGCCGGTGGGCCCGCCGGGGCCACCCCGGCCACCGCCGCCGCGCCCGCCGGATCCCGCGCCGTCGGCCGTTCTGCGTCGACCGCCGCCGTTGGTGCTCCTCTGTGACGCCCGCCGGGCTTCGGCGCGGCTGCCGAACGGGCGTTCCTCACCCCCCGAGTCGTAGGAATCGGAAGGAGATTCGGTTTCGCCCCGCGGTGCCGCACGGCGGCCGGAGGACGAGCCGGTCTGGCCGCGTCGGGCAGCGGCACGTCCGCCACCCTGCGGCTGTGACGGTTTGCGACGGTGCTCGCTCATCGAACGATTACTCCTCGGGCAGGCGCACCTGAGCGCGCCTGGAAACAGCGGCTGGTTTCCGGTCCCCCCGAAGTACGGATGCGGTCGTTTTTACATTCATCCGTACCGCACCGAGGGCATGGACGTCCCCAGGCGTCACTCGGTTCCCGGTGGTTTGCATGGCGCACAGACTACGCACCGTCAAACCCCGCCTAGGACCGAAGTTCAGCCCAAATCAGGCAACTTGCTTCCTACGAATCAGTGATGTGACCCCGTTCACCCTGCTCCCTCTTGTCGCAGGCGGAGGACCGATCTATCGTGCTGATGTATCGAGTCGATACATCAGCTCGGCATAAAGACCGTCACGGCAGAACCGCGGCAGAGAGGAGGCGACGATGAGCCGGCGTTCCGGGATCCTCGAGTTCGCCGTCCTCGGCCTTCTCCGCGAGTCCCCGATGCACGGCTATGAGCTGCGCAAACGCCTCAATACGTCACTGGGTGTGTTCCGTGCGTTCAGCTACGGGACGCTCTACCCCTGCCTCAAGACGCTGGTCGCCAACGGCTGGTTGATCGAGGAGCCGGGGAACACCCCCGAGGACGCACTGGCGACGACCCTGTCAGGTCGCCGCGCCAAGATCGTCTACAGGTTGACGGCGGAGGGCAAGGAACATTTCGAGGACCTGCTCTCGCAGACGGGCCCCGACGCGTACGAGGACGAGCACTTCGCCGCTCGTTTCGCGTTTTTCGGCCAGACGTCACGGGACGTACGGATGCGGGTCCTCGAAGGCCGCCGCAGCCGGCTCGAGGAGCGACTGGAGAAGATGCGCGCCTCACTGGCGCGCACCCGGGAGCGCCTCGACGACTACACGCTTGAGCTCCAGCGCCACGGAATGGAGTCCGTGGAGCGCGAAGTGCGCTGGCTGAACGAGCTCATCGAGAGCGAGCGGGCGGGCCGGGACCAACGTCCCGGACCCGACGGCTCCGCTCAGCACGACAACACATCTGGGGAGTCGGGCGGCCTGCCCCGGCCCGGGGGTACCCCCGGGCCGGATCCGTCCGGCGACACTGCCACGTGAGGTCCGCTCAGGGCTTCACCGAGTACACACAGGGAGCAACCGGAATGGGTTCGGTTCGCGTAGCCATCGTCGGCGTGGGCAACTGCGCCGCCTCGCTGGTTCAGGGCGTCGAGTACTACAAGGACGCCGATCCGGCGTCCAAGGTGCCGGGTCTGATGCACGTGAAGTTCGGCGAGTACCACGTGGGTGACGTCGAGTTCGTCGCCGCCTTCGACGTCGACGCGAAGAAGGTCGGCCTCGACCTCTCGGACGCCATCGGCGCCAGCGAGAACAACACCATCAAGATCTGCGACGTCCCGAACAAGGGCGTCACGGTCCAGCGCGGCCACACCCATGACGGGCTCGGCAAGTACTACCGCGAGACCATCGAGGAGTCGGACGAGGCCCCGGTCGACGTCGTCAAGGTCCTCAAGGACCAGCAGGTCGACGTCCTCGTCTGCTACCTGCCCGTCGGTTCCGAGGACGCGGCGAAGTTCTACGCCCAGTGCGCCATCGACGCCAAGGTCGCCTTCGTCAACGCCCTGCCGGTCTTCATCGCCGGTACCAAGGAGTGGGCGGACAAGTTCACCGAGGCGGGCGTCCCGATCATCGGTGACGACATCAAGTCGCAGGTCGGCGCCACCATCACGCACCGTGTGATGGCGAAGCTGTTCGAGGACCGCGGTGTCCGTCTCGAGCGCACCATGCAGCTCAACGTCGGCGGCAACATGGACTTCAAGAACATGCTGGAGCGCGACCGCCTCGAGTCGAAGAAGATCTCGAAGACGCAGGCCGTCACCTCGCAGATCCCCGACCGCGACATGGGCGCGAAGAACGTCCACATCGGTCCCTCGGACTACGTGGCCTGGCTCGACGACCGCAAGTGGGCGTACGTCCGCCTCGAGGGCCGCGCCTTCGGTGACGTCCCGCTGAACCTGGAGTACAAGCTCGAGGTCTGGGACTCCCCGAACTCCGCGGGTGTCATCATCGACGCCCTGCGCGCCGCGAAGATCGCCAAGGACCGCGGTATCGGCGGCCCGATCCTCTCCGCGTCGAGCTACTTCATGAAGTCCCCGCCGGTCCAGTACTTCGACGACGAGGCCTACGACAACGTCGAGAAGTTCATCAAGGGCGAGGTCGAGCGCTAGGACCCGTCCCGCGTACGGCTGTCGAGGGCTCCCGGGGCACTGCTCCGGGAGCCCTCGCCCTGTGCGAGGCTGTGACCCATGGCTGTCGTGGGTGACCTGCGCGTACTCCTGCGCCTCCGGAACTTCCGACGTCTGCTCGCCGTACGGCTGCTGTCGCAGGGTGCCGACGGGGTCTACCAGGTCGCCCTCGCCACGTACGTCGTCTTCTCGCCGGAGAAACAGACGTCGGCGGCCGCGATCGCCTCCGCGATGGCGGTCCTGCTCCTCCCGTACTCCCTCGTGGGCCCCTTCGCGGGGGTCCTGCTGGACCGCTGGAGGCGCCGCCAGGTCTTCCTGTACGGAAATCTGCTGCGGGCGCTCCTCGCCTCCCTGACGGCCGTCCTGATGCTGAGCGGCGTGCCCGACCAGCTCTTCTACGCCTCCGCCCTGTGCGTGACCGCCGTCAACAGGTTCGTGCTGGCCGGCCTGTCCGCAGCCCTGCCCCGGGTCGTCGACTCCGAGCGCCTGGTGACGGCCAACTCCCTGTCGCCCACGGCCGGCACGCTCGCCGCGACCCTCGGCGGCGGTCTCGCCTTCGTCGTACGGCTCGTGGGTTCCGACTCCGACGCGGCGGTCGTCCTGGTGGCAGCGGCCCTGTACGTGTGCTCCGCGCTCGCCTCGCTGCGCCTGGCCCCGGACCTGCTGGGTCCCGACCGGCAGCAGGTGCAGCCGCGGCTGAGGGCCGCGCTGACGGGCACCGCACGCGGTCTGGCGCAGGGCGTACGCCACCTTGCCCGGCCTTCCCGCCGGGAAGCCGCCTGGGCGCTCACCGCGATGACGCTGATGCGCTTCTGCTACGGCGCCCTGACGGTCATGGTGCTGATGCTCTGCCGGTACGCCTGGCCGTCGGGCCCCGACGACGACGGGCTCGCCCTCCTGGGCCTCGCCGTGGGGATCTCCGGGGCCGGCTTCTTCGCCGCGGCCGTGCTGACCCCGGCGGCGGTGAACCGGTTCGGGCCCGGTGGGTGGATCATCGTCTGCGCCGCCTCCGCCGCCGTCCTGGAACCGGCGCTGGGCCTCTCGTTCGCCGTGGCCCCCGTACTGGTCGCAGCCTTCGTCCTCGGACTGACCACGCAGGGCGCGAAGATCGCCACGGACACCGTGGTCCAGTCGTCCGTCGACGACAGCTTCCGTGGCCGGATCTTCGCCGTTTACGACGTCCTGTTCAACGTCGCCTTCGTCGGCGCCGCGGCGGTGGCTGCCCTGATGCTGCCCCCTGACGGCCGTTCCGTGGTGCTTGTGGTCACGATGGCCGTTATCTACGGGGCGGTTGCTGTCACTATGGCCCGCTTTGCTCGCCAGTAAGTGTCACATCAATGCCACGAAGCCCCTCCGGGCTACGGAGTTGTCAGTGGGGCCCGATAGTTTACGTGCGTCTTATTTCGCGCCACGCGCTCTTACGTTCGAGGGGGACCCCCAAAGTGACCACTCCGCCGCCTCAGGGCCAGAATCCGTTCGCTCAGGGCCAGCCGCCCCAGGGCAACCCGTACGGACAGCAGCCCCCGCAAGGAAACCCGTACGGGCAGCAGCCGCCGCAGGGCTACCCGCAGCAGCCGAACGCTCCGTACGCCCCGGTCCCGCCCGAGCCGCCGAAGCGCAACCTCAAGAAGTACCTGCGGTTCGCCATCCCCGTCGTCGTCCTCATAGTCGGCATCGGCGGCTGGCTGTCGAACCGCGATGACGCCCAGACGGCCAAGGTCGGCGACTGCATGAGCATCGGCAACCCGGACAGCACGACCGACCCGGACCTCGAGGTCGTGGACTGCGGCAGCTCCAAGGCCGCGTACAAGGTCGAGCAGAAGAAGAGCAACAGCACGGGCTGCGACCGCACCAAGTACGCCGAGTACACCGAGACCGGCGGCAGCAGTGACTTCACCCTCTGCCTGTCGGAGTACTCCTCCAAGTAGGAACGTGCTGACGCACGAGCGGGAACATGCTGACGCGCGAGGGCCGTTGTTTCACGTGAAACAACGGCCCTCGGCGTATCCGGTTCTTCCGCGGCGAGGTCATGTTTCACGTGAAACATGACCTCGCCGCGCACTCTCAGCTCTGCTGCGCCCACCACTCCTTGAGCGCCGACACCGCCGCGTCGTGCTCCATCGGCCCGTTCTCGAGGCGCAGTTCCAGCAGGAACTTGTAGGCCTGCCCGATGGCCGGACCCGGCCGGATACCCAGGATCTCCATGATCTGGTTGCCGTCGAGGTCGGGCCTGATCGAGTCCAGCTCCTCCTGCTCCTGGAGCTGCGCCACGCGTTCCTCCAGACCGTCGTACGCGCGGGAGAGCGCCGTGGCCTTGCGCTTGTTCCGTGTCGTGCAGTCGGAACGGGTCAGCTTGTGGAGGCGGTCGAGGAGCGGACCCGCGTCACGGACGTAGCGGCGGACCGCCGAGTCCGTCCACTCCCCGGTGCCGTAGCCGTGGAAGCGCAGGTGCAGTTCGACCAGGCGCGAGACGTCCTTCACCAGCTCGTTGGAGTACTTGAGCGCCGTCATCCGCTTCTTGGTCATCTTGGCCCCCACCACCTCGTGGTGGTGGAAGGAGACCCGCCCGTCCTCCTCGAAACGACGCGTCCGCGGCTTGCCGATGTCGTGCAGCAGGGCGGCCAGCCGCAGCGTGAGGTCCGGGCCGTTCTCCTCCAGCGCCATCGCCTGCTCCAGGACGATCAGCGTGTGGTCGTAGACGTCCTTGTGCCGGTGGTGCTCGTCCCGCTCCAGGCGCAGCGCGGGCAGCTCGGGCAGCACCCGGTCGGCGAGTCCCGTGTCGACCAGCAGCGTCAGCCCCTTGCGCGGGTGCGCCGAGACGATCAGCTTGTTCAGCTCGTCGCGCACGCGCTCGGCCGACACGATCTCGATACGGTCGGCCATGGCCTTCATCGCCGCGACGACGTCCGGTGCCACCTCGAAGTCGAGCTGCGCCCCGAAGCGCGCGGCACGCATCATTCGCAGCGGGTCGTCGGAGAAGGACGACTCGGGGGTGCCCGGCGTCCGCAGCACCCGGGCGGCGAGATCCGCGAGCCCGCCGTGCGGATCGATGAACTCCTTCTCGGGCAACGCCACGGCCATCGCGTTCACCGTGAAGTCACGGCGCACCAGGTCGTCCTCAATGGAGTCGCCGTAGGACACCTCGGGCTTGCGCGAGGTCCGGTCGTACGCCTCCGAGCGGTACGTCGTCACCTCGATCTGGAAGCTCTGGTCCACCTCTCCGACGCGGGCGTCCTTCTGCGCGCCCACCGTGCCGAAGGCGATCCCGACCTCCCACAGGGCATCCGCCCAGGGCCGCATGATCTTCACTACGTCGTCGGGGCGGGCGTCGGTCGTGAAGTCCAGGTCGTTGCCGAGCCGGCCGAGGAGGGCGTCCCGGACCGAGCCGCCGACGAGGGCGAGGGAGAACCCGGCCTCCTGAAAACGGAGCGCGAGTTCGTCGGCGACGGGGGACACCCGTAGCAGCTCGCTCACCGCGCGGCTCTGCACCTGGTTCAGGGCACTGGGACTGTCTTCGTTGGCGTTCGACACAACAGAAAAGGGTACGTGGCCCCGACGCCCGCAGGCGCCTTCATTAAACGTGCATAGGCGTCCCGCCGGCTCCGGGCGTGGACACGGCCACAGATACGCTCCCATAGGGGGACAGCGCGGTCTCTTCTCCCGATCTTGTGGAGCGGACCGCGGCACTTACCCTCCGCGCGCATCGTTACCATGCGTGGACGCACCATCCGACGACCACTGACGACGACGAGGGACGGGCGAGCGCGTGGCCGAGGCGGCAGACTTCCAGGGGACCAGTCCCTCACCTGCCCGCCGGTGGCTGCGGCGCACGGGAGCACTGCTCGCCGGGGCGCCTCTGCTGGCCGGCATTCTCCAGCTGCCCACATCCATGCCCTCGTATGCCTCCGAGCCGAAGGCCGCCGCCGAGGCCACCGGCTCCCGCACGGTCGGTGTCTCCCTGAACTCGCTCAGTCCGAGCGTTCCCTCCGACGGCGACACGCTCACCGTCACGGGCCGGATCGTCAACAAGGGCAAGCAGGCGGTCACCGCCGCGCACGTCGGCCTGCGGGTGGGTCCGACGCTGGAGGGCCGCTCGGCGATCGACGACGCCGCGAAGAGCAACCCTTACGCGGGCACCGAGGTCGGCGGCAAGTACGTGGCGGAATTCGCGAAGCTGGCGCCGGGCATCTCGCAGTCCTTCAGCATCTCCGTGCCCGTCGACAAGCTGGATCTCGGCTCCGACGGCGTCTACCAGCTCGGTGTCACGCTCACCGGCCGGACCAGCGCCGCCCCGTACGAGCAGATCCTCGGTATCGAGCGGACCTTCCTGCCGTGGCAGCCGGAGGCAGCCGGCACGAAGAGCAGGACGACGTACCTCTGGCCGCTGATCTCGGCCTCCCACATGACGGCCGAGACGGGGTCGAACGAACAGCAGACCCCCATCTTCGCGGACGACGACGCCCTGGCCGCGGAGCTCTCCCCCGGCGGCCGCCTGGAGCGGCTTCTCAGCCTCGGCAAGGACCTCGACATCACCTGGGTCGTCGACCCGGACCTGCTGGCCTCCGTCGACGCGATGACCCGCAGCTACCGGGTTCAGGTGAACGGCTCCAGCAGGACCACCACGGCCGGCACGCACCAGGCGGTGGCCAACAAGTGGCTCAGCGAACTGGAAGCGGCCGTCGAGGGTGAGGAGGTCGTCGCCCTCCCCTTCGCCGACCCGGACCTTGCGTCGCTCGCCCACAGCGGCACGGCCGTGACCGGCTCACTCAGCCACCTCAAGGACGCCACCACCGTGGCCGCGACGACCGTGGAGTCGATCCTCCACGTGACCCCCGACACGGACTACGCCTGGCCCGTGAACGGCGCGATCGACCCGTCGATCGTCAAGGTCGCGACCTCGGCGGGTGCCGACACGGTGCTCACCCGTAGCGACAGCCTGCGGGAGACCGGCGCCCTCCCCTACACGCCCTCCGCCGCCCGGCCGATCGGCGGCGGCACCACCGCGGTGGTCGCGGACGCCCGGCTGTCGACGGCGTTCCAGGGCGACATGACCGTGGCCGACAACTCCACGCTCGCCGTGCAGCGGTTCCTCGCCCAGAGCCTGATGCTCAACCACCAGGCCCCGGACAGGCAGCGCAGCATCGTGATCGCCCCGCAGCGCATGCCGAGCGCCGGCCAGGCCCAGACGATGGCCGCGGCACTCACGGCGCTCCAGGACGGGAACTGGTCACAGTCGGCCGAGCTGTCCGCGGCCACCAGGGCCAAGCCGGACGCGGGCGCCACCACCCGGGTCCCCTCCGCGTCCTCGTACCCCTCCTCGCTGCGCAAGCAGGAGCTGCCGCGGGGAGCGTTCGAGCAGATCCAGCGCACGCAGAAGGAACTCGACAGCTTCCAGGTGATCCTCTCGGACAAGTCCCGGGTGGTCACGCCCTTCGGACGGGCCATGGACCGGTCGATGTCCACCTCGTGGCGCGGCCGGGCCGCCGAGGCGTCGGCGTACCGCACCGGCGTGGAGCGGTACCTCGTCGGACTCACCGAGAGCGTCGCACTGATCGACAAGTCCGAGGCGAAGCTCTCGGGACGCAGCGCCACGATCCCGATCACCGTGCAGAACAACCTCGTCCAGGGCGTCGATCACCTGGTGCTGCGTCTGACCTCCGAGCAGCCGAGCCGCCTCAGCATCGGTGACGGTGTCTTCGAGGAGCAGCGGGTCACGGTCTCGGGCGGGCACAGCCAGTCGGTGAAGTTCACCACCAACGCCCACGCCAACGGCCGGGCGGCGGTGGTCGCCCAGCTGTACACGCAGGACGGCCGCGCGTACGGAACCGCGGTCACCTTCGATGTGAAGGTCACCGAGATCACGCCCACGGTGATGCTGGTCATCGCCGGTGGTGTCCTGCTGCTCGTCCTCGCCGGCTTCCGGATGTACACGCAGCGCAAGCGGGAGGCCGCCCGCCAGGCCGCGCAGGGAGCGGAGAACACCCCCGCGGACGGCGGCGAGGCGGAGATCGCCGCCGGAGCGGAGAACGGTGACAGCGCGGAGAACGCCGCCGCCGCGGAGAGCGGTGACGACACGGAGAGCGGTCGCGTGGCAGCGTCCGCCTCCGGGCCGGAGGCACACGTCCCGGAGCACGCGAGTGACTCACCGGACACCGCACCGGAAATCACCGACCCGTCCGGCACTGGTGAGAGAGTGGACCGTTGAGCGATGTCGTGGCCGGTGGGCCCGGGGACGATGAGGTGGGGTAACCATGAACGCGCCGTACGACGGTGACCGCGGTCAGGGCGCGGGGGGCTCCGGCCACCCCGACGGCCCGCCGCAGGGTCCGCCGGATCCCGGCGAGGTGCCTCCGCAGCACGCGGCCGAGGTGTACTTCCAGGACGCCTACGCCCAGGATCCCTACCAGGCTCAGGACCTGTCCGCCCAGGACCCCGTCACCGAGGCCCTCTACGACCGTGCCGCGCACCCTCCGCCGCCGCCCGGCACCTACCAGCCGCAGCCGCCGCTCTACGCCCAGCCGCCCCAGTCCCCGTACGCCCCCGACCCGCGCGTGTGGGCGCAGACCCCGGCGCCCGAGCCGGAGGGCCCCACCCAGTACCTGCCGTACGGGGACGATCCCCGCACGACGCAGTTCGTGGGCGTGGACGACCTGGTGACCCAGGCGGGTGAGGAACGTCACGAGCCGGACGCGTTCGCCCACCTCTTCCGGGACCAGCAGCAGGGCGGTGCCCACGCCGCCGCCGCGGGTCCACCCGGCGCGCCCGCCCCCACGGCGGAACGGGCCCCCGCCGCCGCGGCTCCGCCTCCTCCTCCGGCCGCGCCCGCCGCCGCCCCAGCGAAGAAGTCCGGGGGCCGTGCGTCGGGTCTGCTGAAGTCGAGCGCGGTGATGGCGGCCGGGACCATGGTCTCCCGCCTCACCGGTTTCGTCCGCTCCGCGCTGATCGTCGCGGCCCTGGGCGTCGGCCTCCTCGGCGACACCTTCCAGGTCGCGTACCAGCTGCCGACGATGATCTACATCCTGACCGTCGGCGGCGGTCTCAACTCCGTCTTCGTCCCGCAGCTCGTGCGGGCCATGAAGGACGACGAAGACGGCGGTGAGGCGTACGCCAACCGGCTGTTGACCCTCGTCGTCGTGGTGCTCGGCCTGCTCACCGCGCTCGCGGTGCTCGCGGCGCCGCTCCTGGTCCAAGCGTTGTCGACGCGGGTCGCGGGCAACGAAGCAGCCAATGACGTCGCCGTCACCTTCGCCCGCTACTTCCTGCCCACGATCTTCTTCATGGGCATCCACGTGGTGATGGGCCAGATCCTCAACGCGCGCGGGAAGTTCGGCGCGATGATGTGGACCCCGGTCCTCAACAACGTCGTCATCATCGTGACGCTCGGCCTGTTCATCTGGGTGTACGGCACCGCGAGCAGCTCCGGCATGGAGGCCTCGACCATCCCGCCGGAGGGCGAGCGGCTGCTCGGCATCGGCGTCCTGCTCGGCCTCGTCGTCCAGGCCCTCGCGATGATCCCGTACCTGCGTGAGACCGGTTTCCGGCTGCGGCTGCGCTTCGACTGGAAGGGGCACGGGCTCGGCAAGGCGGCGATGCTCGCCAAGTGGACCGTGCTCTTCGTCCTCGCCAACCAGGCCGGCGCGATCGTGGTGACCCAGTTGTCCACCGCGGCCGGTGACGCCTCCCCGGCCGACGGCACCGGCTTCGCCGCCTACGCCAACGCCCAGCTCATCTGGGGCCTTCCGCAGGCCATCATCACGGTCTCGCTGATGGCCGCCCTGCTGCCGCGGCTCGCACGCTCCGCCCACGAGGGCGACAGCGGGGCCGTCCGCGACGACATCTCCCAGGGACTGCGCACCACGGCCGTGGCGATCGTGCCGATCTCCTTCGGCTTCGTCGCCCTCGGCGTCCCGATGTGCACGCTGATGTTCGGTGCCTCCGGGACCAGTGAGGCGACGAACATGGGCTACATGCTGATGGCGTTCGGCCTCGGCCTGATCCCGTATTCCGTTCAGTACGTCGTGCTGCGAGCCTTCTACGCGTACGAGGACACCCGCACGCCCTTCTACAACACGGTCATCGTGGCCGCCGTCAACGCCGGCGCCTCCGCACTCTGCTTCCTCCTGCTGCCCCCTCGCTGGGCGGTGGCAGGCATGGCCGCGTCGTACGGTCTCGCCTACGCGACCGGTGTCGGGGTCGCCTGGCGGCGGCTCAGCAAGCGGCTGGACGGCGACCTGGACGGCGGCCGCGTCCTGCGCACGTACGCGCGGCTCGCGATCGCGGCGGTACCGGCGGCGCTGCTCAGCGGCGCCGTCTGCTACTGGATCGGCAAGACGCTGGGACAGGGCGTCGGCGGCTCGCTCGCCTCCCTGGTCGGCGGTGGTGCCGCACTGATCGGAGTCTTCTTCGTCGCGGCACGACGGATGCGCATCGAGGAACTGAACGCAATGGTGGGCATGGTCCGCGGGCGCCTTGGGCGCTGAGAGCGGGGTAGGCGCACAACCATCGTCCGCGACCGCGTGTCGTGCAGAGGGACGGACTGTGGGCACAATTGGCTTTGGCGTCGGACAGCTTGCAACGAATGGGGAGGCAGGAGCGACGGTGGCGGAACGGAGCACGGCTGCCGTCGACGTGGCGGACAGCAGCGGCGATGAGCCGCTGACCGCGAAGGCGGACCAGTCCACGGCCGACGGGGTGGCCCTAAACCGGGAGCGGGACACGGACAGCTCGCAGAGCGAAGAGGCACAGGGGAGGAGCGGGGGGAACGAGAGCTCCGGCAGAACGCCCCCGCCCGAATTGCACAGTGGGCACAAACTCGCCAGGCGCTACCGCCTGGAGGAGTGTGTCACCCGTCTGGACGGTTTCAGCAGCTGGCGTGCGGTGGACGAGAAACTCCGCCGTGCGGTCGGTGTGCACCTGCTGCCCGCCGACCATCCACGAGCGCGCTCCGTCCTGGCGGCGGCCCGTTCGTCGGCGCTGCTGGGCGACCCCCGTTTCGTGCAGGTCCTGGACGCGGTCGAGGAGAACGACCTCGTCTATGTCGTGCACGAATGGCTGCCGGACGCCACGGAGCTGACGACGCTTCTGGCCGCCGGTCCGCTGGAGGTGCACGAGGCCTACCAGATGGTCAGTCAGGTCTCCCAGGCGATGGCCGCCGCGCACCGTGAGGGGCTGGCCCATCTCAAGCTGACCCCGGGCGCCGTGCTGCGCACCTCGTCCGGACAGTGGCGCATCCGGGGCCTCGCCGTGAACGCCGCGCTGCGCGGCATCACTTCGGACACCCCCCAGCGCACCGACACGGAGGCGATCGGCGCGCTGCTGTACGCCGCGCTCACCCAGCGCTGGCCGTACGAGGACGACGCGTACGGACTCTCCGGGCTGCCCAAGGGCGTCGGTCTCATCGCGCCCGACCAGGTGCGGGCAGGAGTGCACCGCGGCCTGTCCGAACTCGCGATGCGCGCGCTCGTCAACGACGGCGCGACGGCGTCCCGCCAGGAACCTCCGTGCACCACACCGGAGGAGCTGGTGAAGGCGGTCGGGGAGATGCCCCGCATCCGGCCGCCGGAGCCCGCCTTCACGGCCCCGCCGGAGTACCAGCGCACGACGTACCAGCAGGGCAACTACGGTCGTCCCGCGCCTCACCCCGGTGCCACCCAGGCGATGCCGGCGCCGCTGCCCCCGCTGCAGACCCGTACCGGCAAGGCGCTCAAATGGACGGTGTCCGCGCTTCTGATCGCCGCCCTGGGCCTCGGCAGCTGGCAGCTGGCGGACGCCCTCATGGATCACGGGAAGTCCGACGAGACGGGCAACACCAAGACGACCGACGGGAACGACAAGAACGGCGTCGAGGCGAAGCCGGCCAAGCCGATCGTGATCAAGGACGCCGCGGAGTACTACCCGGACGGCAAGCCCCAGCACGCGGGCGACGCGGGGCTGACGTACGACAAGGACAGCTCCACCTACTGGAGGACGTATTCCTACAAGGGCGGTCCCACGCTGGCGCCCTTCAAGCAGGGCGTCGGAATCGTCTACGACCTCGGCTCCGAGCAGGATGTGTCGGAGGCTTCGATAGGGCTGTACTACGCGGGCGACCGCACGACGGCCACGCTGTACGCGACGGACTCGCTGTCGTCGTCCACGCCTCTCGGTTCCATGACGAAGATCGCGTCCGGCAGGACCAGCGGCAAGGACCTGAGCATCTCCGCCAAGAAGGCGGTGAAGACCCGCTACGTTCTGGTCTGGATCACCGAGGTGCCGAGCGCGCCCGGCGATCAGTTCAGCAGCGCCGGCTACAAGCAGGCGATCACCGACGTGAAGTTCACCGGCTGAGCGGTCAGCGAGGGGGAGGGGGTTCGATGGCGGACGGCGCCTACAGCGAAGTGAGCGACCAGGACCTCCTCTCCCGGCACGTCGAGGGCGATCCCGACGCCTTCGGTGAACTCGTACGTCGTCACCGTGACCGGCTCTGGGCGGTGGCCCTGCGGACACTGGGCGACCGCGAGGAGGCCGCTGACGCCGTCCAGGACGCTCTCGTCTCCGCCTACCGGGCCGCCCACACCTTCCGCGGCCAGTCGGCCGTCACGACCTGGCTGCACCGGATCACGGTGAACGCCTGCCTGGACCGTGCCCGCAAGGCCGCCTCCAGGAAGACCTCTCCCGTGGACGACGCGGAGCGTCTGGATCAGCTCCTCGAACCGCACGAGTCCGCCTCCGCCCCGGCCGAGCGCAACGACCTGCACCGTGAGCTGCTGACGGCTCTGGGCACCCTGCCGGTCGACCAGCGGGCCGCGCTCGTCCTGGTGGACATGCAGGGCTACCCCGTCGCCGAGGCCGCCAGTCTGCTCGATGTGCCGACCGGCACGGTCAAGAGCCGTTGTGCCCGCGGCAGAGCCAGACTCCTCCCCCTGCTCAAACACCTGCGCCCGGACAGCGGGAGCGACAGAGCGGGCAAGAAGTCGGGCGAGGGAAGGAACCGTACGCCGGGGGCATCCGTCCCACCCGCAGCGGGACCACATGACGGACCGAGCGATTCAGCTGCTGTGAAGGGCGGAGGTGGGCGAGCGTGACATCCACGACGGACATGGCCGGGCACCCGGACGTCACGGAGATCTCCGACCTCACCGAAGGTCTGCTCTCCCCGTCCCGCTCGGCGGATGTGCGACAGCACCTGGACGACTGCCCGCTCTGCGCCGACGTGTACGACTCGCTGGAAGAGATCCGGGGCCTGCTCGGTACGCTGCCGGGCCCGCTCCGTATGCCCGCCGACGTCGCGGGGCGCATCGACGCCGCTCTCGCCGCCGAAGCACTGCTCAGCGCTACGGCGCCCGCCACCGCAGGTGCGGGCAGCCTCTTCTCCGCCGACCCCTCGTACGGGGGCGCCGAGGACAGCGGACATGTTTCACGTGAAACATCGCTCACGACGGACCGCCCCGCAGGGCATTCCCGCGGTACCACCGGTCCCGGCCGCACACATCGCCCGCGTCGTGGGCGCCGCAGGACCGTTGTCCTGGGCGCCATGTTCACGGCCGCCGCACTGGGGCTCGGCGGCCTGCTCATCCACTCGTTGGGGAGCGACGGCTCGGACAACGATTCCGCGTCGGCGTCCCCGAAGCCGACCGACTCCGCGGAGACCTTCGCCGGCAGGAAGCTGGACAGTCAGGTCGAGGACCTTCTCGCCAAGGCGGCGACGAAGGAACAACGCGGACCCCGGAGCGCACAGCCCAACGGCACCGAGTCCGGTGAGAGCCCGAGCGTTCTCAACCTGCCCACGAACTCCGTGCCCATCTGTATCAAGCAGGGGATCGGCCGCGACGCCGAACCGCTCGCGTCCAAGGAAGGCTCCTACAAGGGCACGGACGCCTACCTCGTGGTTCTTCCCGCCGCCACCGACACGACACGAGTCACGGCATACGTCGTCGACTCCGCCTGTGTGGAGAACTCGTCGATCACCGCGGGCAAGGTTCTGCTGGAGCACTCCTACCCGCTGAACTGAGCGCCTCGGCCGCGCCGCGGTGGGGCGACTCGTCTTCGTGTGCCCGGACACAGTGGGAATGCGCGCCCCTTAGGATCCGTTGGGTGGGGTGAGAGTTCAGAAAAGACTCCCCCGGTCGTACGTAGCAGTCCCCAGAGACGAGGAATCAAGCCGTGACCGACGTCCGTAACGTGATCATCATCGGCTCCGGGCCCGCCGGCTACACGGCGGCGCTCTACACCGCGCGCGCGTCGCTTAAGCCGCTGGTGTTCGAGGGCGCCGTCACCGCGGGTGGTGCCCTCATGAACACGACCGAGGTGGAGAACTTCCCCGGCTTCCAGGACGGCATCATGGGCCCCGAGCTCATGGACAACATGCGCGCCCAGGCCGAACGCTTCGGTGCGGAGCTGATCCCGGACGACATCGTCTCTGTCGACCTCAGCGGGGAGATCAAGACCGTCACGGACACCGCGGGCACCGTGCACCGTGCGAAGGCCGTCATCGTCACCACCGGCTCACAGCACCGCAAGCTGGGGCTGCCCAAGGAGGACGTCCTCTCCGGACGCGGCGTCTCCTGGTGCGCGACCTGTGACGGCTTCTTCTTCAAGGACCAGGACATCGCCGTGATCGGCGGCGGCGACACCGCCATGGAGGAGGCCACCTTCCTCTCCCGGTTCGCCAAGTCCGTGACCATCGTCCACCGGCGCGACACGCTCCGGGCCTCCAAGGCGATGCAGGAGCGCGCCTTCGCCGACCCGAAGATCAAGTTCGTCTGGGACAGCGAGGTCGCCGAGATCCAGGGCGACCAAAAGCTGGCCGGCCTGACGCTGCGCAACCTCAAGACCGGCGAGACGTCCGAGCTGCCCGTCACCGGCCTGTTCATCGCGATCGGTCACGACCCGCGTACGGAACTCTTCAAGGGTCAGCTGAACCTGGACGAGGAGGGCTACCTCGAGGTCGAGGCGCCCTCGACCCGGACGAACCTGACGGGTGTCTTCGGCGCAGGCGACGTCGTCGACCACACCTACCGCCAGGCGATCACTGCGGCCGGTACCGGCTGCTCCGCTGCTCTCGACGCCGAGCGCTTCCTCGCCGCTCTCGCGGACGGTGAAGCGGCGGAGCCCGAGAAGACCGCTGTCTGACCTTCATCCGCCTCACTGCACCAACCAGTTAAGGAGAGCCCGCCGTGGCCGGCACCCTGAAGCACGTGACTGACGCCTCTTTCGAAGAGGATGTCCTCAAGAGCGACAAGCCCGTACTGGTGGACTTCTGGGCCGCCTGGTGCGGCCCGTGCCGCCAGATCGCGCCGTCCCTCGAAGCCATCGCCGCCGAATACGGCGACAAGATCGAGATCGTCAAGCTCAACATCGACGAGAACCCGGGTACGGCCGCCAAGTACGGCGTCATGTCCATCCCGACCCTGAACGTCTACCAGGGTGGCGAGGTCGCCAAGACCATCGTGGGTGCCAAGCCGAAGGCCGCGATCGTGCGGGACCTCGAGGACTTCATCGCCGAGTAGTGCGGTACGTCGCCGCCTACAGGCGACGATGTTTCACGTGAAACACGGATGGGCCAACCCGAACGGGTTGGCCCATCCGCTTGTGCGGCCGCGGTGGCTACAACGGACGCAGCGCTGGTTCCTTCTGTACAGCCCCCAGCAACCGGTCGAGCGCCAGCTCCACGTCTTCCTTCCAGGAGAGCGTCGTGCGTAGCTCCAGCCGCATCCGCGGGTACGCCGGATGCGGCCGTACCGTCTTGAAGCCCACGGCCAGCAGATGGTCGGCGGGCAGGACGCAGGCCGGCTCCTTCCACCGGGCGTCACCGAAGGCCTCGATGGCTTTGAAGCCCCGCCGCAGCAGATCCTTGGCGACCGTCTGGACCATCACACGTCCGAGTCCCTGCCCTTGGTAGTCCGGCAGGATGAACGCCGTCATCAGTTGAATGGCGTCGGGCGAGACCGGGCTCGTGGGGAACGCCGTCGAGCGCGGCACGTAGTCGGGCGGTGCGTAAAGCACGAAGCCCACCGGTACGTCGTCGACATAGACCACCCGACCGCATGATCCCCACTCCAGCAGGACGGCGGAGATCCACGCCTCCTTCTCCAGATCCGGGGTGCCCGCCTTTACCGCGGCCTGGCCGCTGACTGGGTCCAACTCCCAGAAGACGCACGCGCGACAGCGTTCGGGAAGGTCCTGAAGGTTGTCCAGCGTGAGCGGTACGAGCCGGCGCCCCATGAAGGCAGTTCCTCGCTTTCCTCGCCCGCGGCGTCGCGGGCGGCTGTCAGAGCGCTCCGTTCCCTGAGCAGGCTGCCGACGAACCCGCCGACCGCTCCGATACCCAGACCTGCGCTCACCAGTCCGGTACGGCTCACCGTCCGCATGGCCTTCGCCTCCCCACAGAAGGTGCTGCCAGGTGAATGCGCCTTACCCGATCGCATCGTATCGATGAAGCGATTCCATCGATACCGCCAAAAAGCAAAGAGCGGGCCGTGTTCCGGTACACACCGGACACAGCCCGCTCTTCTGGACAGCCGGTCAAGAACGTCCGGCCCGCTGGATTCAGGACTCCGTCTCCTCGGAGTCGTCGTCCAGGAGGCTGCTCTGCAGCACCGGCCCCTCGCCCGGGGCGAGCGAGCCGAGGATCCGCTCGAGATCCTCCACCGAGGCGAACTCGACGGTGATCTTGCCCTTCTTCTGACCGAGGTCGACCTTCACGCGCGTCTCGAAGCGATCCGAGAGACGGGTCGCAAGCTCGTTCAGTGCCGGGGAGAGCCGGGAGCCGGCGCGCGGCCCCTTGGCCCGCGGAGTCGACTGCGGCCGCGAACCCATGAGCGTGACGATCTCCTCCACGGCCCGCACCGAGAGTCCCTCAGCAACGATCCGATGGGCCAGACGGTCCTGCTCCTCCGAGTCCGCGACGGAGAGCAGAGCTCGCGCATGGCCGGCGGAGAGAACTCCGGCGGCGACCCGGCGCTGAACCGACGGCGAGAGCTTCAGCAGGCGCAGGGTGTTGGAGACCTGCGGACGCGACCGACCGATCCGGTCCGCCAGCTGGTCGTGCGTGCAGTTGAAGTCCTGGAGCAGCTGGTCGTAGGCGGCAGCCTCCTCCAGCGGGTTCAGCTGAGCCCTGTGCAGGTTCTCCAGAAGGGCGTCCAGGAGGAGCTTCTCGTCGTCCGTGGCCCGCACGATGGCGGGGATGGCTTCCAGCCCTGCCTCCCGGCAAGCCCTCCAGCGCCGCTCGCCCATGATGAGCTCGTAGCGTGTCGGGCCCGCCTGCCGTACGACGACCGGCTGGAGAAGCCCGACCTCCTTGATGGAGGTGACGAGTTCCGCGAGAGCGTCGTCGTCGAACACCTCACGGGGCTGACGCGGGTTCGGGGTGATGGAGTCGAGGGGCAGCTCGGCGAAGTATGCGCCCACGGGTGCCGCCGGAGCCTCGCCGAACACGCTCTCCGACGGCTCCTCTGTTTCACGTGAAACCTGGGACGCCAGTGCGGCCACCTTGGCCGCTGCCACCCCGCGCTCCGCGGTAAGGACCGGTACGGCGCCCGGCGACGAGGACGGTCCGCCCATCGCCGGCGGGATGACCTTCTCCCCTGTCGGGGCCGCAGGAATCAGTGCGCCGAGACCGCGACCCAACCCCCTCCGTCGCTCACTCACTGGATCCCCTCCACCATGCTCTGTTCGTTGTGTGCGCCCATGTGGGCATGCTGCGTGTCGTAGGCCACACCGGCTCCGCGCAGTGCGATCTCGCGCGCCGCCTCAAGATAGGAGAGGGCGCCGCTCGACCCGGGGTCGTAGGTCAACACCGTCTGCCCGTAACTGGGGGCTTCGGAGATACGGACCGAGCGCGGGATGCTCGTCCGCAGTACCTCTTCGCCGAAGTGGGTCCGCACCTCGTCGGCAACCTGTGAGGCGAGGCGGGTCCTGCCGTCGTACATGGTGAGCAGGATCGTGGACACGTGCAGGTCGGGATTGAGGTGACCCCGTACAAGGTCGACGTTACGCAGCAGCTGGCCCAGGCCTTCCAGCGCGTAGTACTCGCACTGGATCGGAATGAGGACCTCGGCGCCCGCGACGAGCGCGTTGACCGTCAGCAGACCCAAGGAGGGCGGACAGTCGATGAGGATGTAGTCCAGCGGCTGCTCGTACGCCTTGATCGCCCGCTCCAGGCGACTCTCACGTGCCACCAGGGACACCAGCTCGATCTCCGCGCCGGCGAGATCGATCGTGGCAGGCGCGCAGAAGAGACCCTCCACATCGGAGACCGGCTGAACGACCTCGGAGAGCGGCCTGCTGTCGATCAGCACGTCGTAGATCGATGGGACCTCGGCGTGATGGTCGATGCCCAGCGCAGTGGAGGCGTTGCCCTGGGGGTCCAGGTCCACCACCAGGACACGGCTGCCGTGCAGGGCGAGCGAGGCGGCAAGGTTGACCGTGGTCGTGGTCTTACCGACCCCGCCCTTCTGGTTGGCGACCACCATGACGCGGGTCTGCTCCGGCCGTGGCAGGCTTTCACCGGCTCGTCCTAGAGCTTCCACAGCAAGTTGGGCAGCACGACCGATGGGAGTGTCGTCCATCGGGGGCGGTGTTTCACGTGAAACATCGTCCCCCATCGACTCGGTTCGGGGACCGGGGACCGGATCGGTCATCGGTCCCGCGATGTTGGCGTCGGACCGCAAGGATTCACTCTCCTCGACTTCAGGCTCGCAATGAACAGAGCCTCCCATGCCATCGGGGTGGGGAACCAGCGAGGCCCGTGCTTCTGTGGAGAAATCCACCTCTGTGGACAACTCCGTGCCCTCTCCGGGTGACGCAGCAGCGTAAGGAGAGGGTCTTTTCCCGAAGGATCCCAGGGGTCCCAGAGGCCCCTGGGACCCCTGGGACCCCTGGGGATTATGGTCGCGGAGTTCGGCCGCAGTGCGGCCGCGACCGAGGATGCCGTGCAGCAGAGAGCGACGTTTCACGTGAAACACGATGCACAGCGGGCGGCACCGTCATCGTGCGACACTCCGGCCCGCACAGCCTTGGCAGCTTGTGTGGAGTACGTCTCGTCGTCAGAACGGATCAGTCCACGACTCTCCGACCGGTCGTGAGCGATGTCTCCTCGTCCGGTCCGTCAGCGGCGCTTCCTCACCCTGCCCGTCCGGGCCGCCTTCGCCCGTTTGGCAGCGAAGCGCACACCGCCGGGGCTCTCCCCGACCTCTACACGCACCACGGTGGCAAGCGGCTCCACGACGCCTTCGCCGGCGCGCAGCACAGAGGTGTTCACGGCTCCGAGCTTGCTCAGGGCGGCCCCCGCGCTCTTGACCTCTTCCTCCGCCGTGTCGCCCTTGAGGAGGAGCATCTCACCGTACGGACGCAGCAGCGGAACGCCCCACGCCGCGAGGCGGTCGAGGGGAGCCACGGCCCGGGCCGTCACGACGTGGACCGGTGGCAGCGTGCCGAGGACCTCCTCGGCCCGTCCGCGGACGACGGTGACGTGGTCGAGCCCGAGCAGTTCGACGACCTCGGTCAGGAAGTTCGTGCGCCGCAGCAGCGGCTCAAGCAGTGTGATCTTGAGGTCCGGCCGCACGAGGGCCAGCGGGATGCCGGGCAGCCCGGCACCGGACCCGACGTCGCACACCGTCACGTTGTCGGGGACCACTTCCGAGAGGACGGCACAGTTCAGCAGGTGCCGTTCCCACAGACGGGGTACTTCACGGGGACCGATCAGACCACGCTGAACTCCCGCGTCGGCCAGCAACTCCGCATAACGAACCGCGTCCGCGAAGCGATCACCGAATACCGCCCGAGCCTGCTCGGGCGCAGGGGGGAGCTCCGCTGCCTCCGTCACGGGGAACCGTCCTTCCGTACCGCTTGAGCGCACTACGCGCTGACTACAGGAACTAGCAGGAACTAGCAGGAACCATCGAGAACTATCAGGCTGACAAAATGAGGCCCCGCCTGCGGACACAGACGGGGCCGGGGGTACGACGTGCTTGATCAGGCGGGGAGCACGACGACGAAGCGCTGTGGCTCCTCGCCCTCGGACTCACTGCGCAGGCCGGCGGCCTTGATGGCGTCGTGCACCACCTTGCGCTCGAAGGGGGTCATCGGGTCCATCTTCACCGGCTCGCCGGAGCTCCTCACCTCGGCCGCCGCCTTCGCGCCCAGCTCCGAGAGCTCCTCACGCTTCTTGGCACGGTAGCCCGCGATGTCCAGCATCAGCCGGCTGCGGTCCCCGGTCTCCCGGTGCACGGCCAGGCGGGTGAGTTCCTGGAGTGCCTCCAGCACCTCGCCGTCGCGGCCGACCAGCTTCTGCAGGTCGCGGCTGTGGGAATCACTGATGATCGAGACAGCCGCGCGATCGGCCTCGACATCCATGTCGATGTCGCCGTCGAGGTCGGCGATGTCCAGCAGACCCTCGAGGTAGTCGGCCGCGATCTCGCCCTCCTGCTCCAGGCGGGTCAGGGTGTCGCCACCCTCAGGGGCAGCGGAGGTGGTGCCTTCCGTCACGGGATGGACTCCTTCTTACTTCTTGGACGGGGACTTGGGCCGCTGCGGGCCCTTGCGCTGTCCGGACTGGGCCTTGCTGCGAGTGCCACCGGACGCGGGTTTGCCGCCCGCCGGCTTGGGGCCGGGCTTGGCGTCCTGCGGTTCGTCGGACTTGGTGAGGGAGGTCTTGGGCTCGGCCTCACCCGCCGCCTTGGCGCCCTGGACCGGGCCCGACTGCCGCTGGGACTTGCTCTGCCGCTTGGGCTGCTGCCGCTTGGGAGCAGCGGTCGCCGGGGTGCCGTCCTCGGTCTCGACCAGGGTCGAGGCCTCGCTCTTCACCACGTTGCCGTCGGCCTGTGCCGCCAGGCCCGCCTTGGTGAGGCCGTTGATGAACTTGCGCTCGAAGTCGTTGCGGTCGCGGCCCTTGGCGACGATGGCCTTGACGATGGCCTTCTCCCCGCGGCCGCGCGTCTTGCCGTGCTCCGTGACGCGCTTGTGCAGGCGGTCCAGGTAGGCGGCCTGAGCCTTGGAACCCGGAGTCGGGTTGTTGCGGATGACGTACATCTGCTGGCCCATGGTCCACACGTTGGTGGTCAGCCAGTACACGAGGACACCGACGGGGAAGTTGATGCCGAAGACGGCGAACATGACCGGGAAGACGTACATCAGCATCTTCTGCTGCTGCATGAACGGCGTCTTCACCGTCGTGTCGACGTTCTTCGTCATCAGCTGGCGCTGCGTGTAGAACTGCGAGAACGACATCAGGACGATCATGATCGCCGTGACGATGCGCACATCGGTGATCGTGGAGCCCAGTGCCTCGACCTTGGAGCTGCCGTCCGTGAACTTGGCGGCCAGCGGGGCCCCGAAGATGTGCGCCTTCTGCGCGCTCTCCAGCAGCCGGTCGTTGATCACGCCGATGGTGTCGTTAGACGCGATGCCGTTGAGCACGTGGTAGAGGGCGAAGAAGAACGGGGACTGCGCCAGGATGGGAAGGCACGAGGAGAGCGGGTTGGTGCCCGTCTCCTTGTACAGCTTCATCATCTCTTCGGACTGACGCTGCTTGTCGTTCTTGTAGCGCTCCTGGATCTTCTTCATCTCGGGCTGCAGCGTCTGCATCGCCCGGGTGGCCTTGATCTGCTTCACGAAGAGCGGGATCAGGCAGATACGGATCAGGATCACCAGGGACACGATGGACAAGCCCCAGGCCCAGCCCGTGTCGGGGCCGAAGATGGCGCCGTACACCGAGTGGAACTGGACGATGACCCAGGAAACGGGTGTCGTGATGAAGCTGAAAATGCCGGCAATCGTGTCCACTAATCAGGCTCCTTGAGCATGGGACGGGGTCTCGGCGGCCGGGCTCGAGGGATGGTTGGACATACCGTGCCCCTCGGTGGCCGGTTCGGCGGCGGAGTTCCCGCCCTTGCGTGCGCGCCAGGTGTTGCGCAGCATCTCGTGCCACCGCGGGCGCTTGCGCGGCGGGACATGGTCCACGCCGCCGAGCGACCACGGATTGCACCGCAGGATGCGCCAGGCGGTGAGTGCCGTTCCCTTGATCGCACCGTGCCGGTCGATGGCCTGGTACCCGTAGCGGGAGCACGACGGGTAGTACTTGCACACCGGCCCGAGCAACGGGCTGATGGTCCACTGGTACAGCTTGATGAGAGCCAGCAGCGGGTACTTCATCGCGCGCCCCCTCCCAGTAGCCGCTCCAGGGCGGCGTCCAGGTCTCGGGCCAGCTGGGCATGGTCGGCGTCACCCGCACCGGGCAGCGCTCGTACTACTACCAGGCTACCGGGGCTCAGCAGCGCCACTCGCTCACGCATCAGATGGCGAAGCCGGCGCTTCACCTTGTTGCGGACAACGGCTCCGCCCACGGCTTTGCTGACAACGAAACCCGCACGCGTCGGGGGAGCGCTCTCCCCAGGCGCGTGCGGGTCCGTTGCACCGCTACGTAGGTGGACGACAAGAAGCGGGCGTCCGGCCCGGCGTCCTCGGCGTACCGCGGTCGCGAAGTCCTCGCGCCGCCTCAGCCGATGCTCGGTAGGCAGCACGTCATGACCTGTTTAAGTGATCAGGCGGACAGGCTGGCGCGACCCTTGCCACGACGGTTCGCGAGAATCGCGCGGCCGGCACGGGTACGCATCCGCAGGCGGAAGCCGTGGGTCTTGGCGCGACGACGGTTGTTCGGCTGGAAGGTGCGCTTGCTCACTCGGGGGCTCCAGAAAGATTCGGTAGTTGCGGGGTGCCGTCTTGGCTGTCACCGTGCGCCCACGAGTAGCTCGCTTACGCCCGAGTGCACCGCTTCCCGATCACTGTTCGCGATCTGTGCCCATCGGAGGCAGGCGGCAGCAGCCATCGACAACTCGACCTGGTTACGGTACGCGCGGCTCCGCCATCCGGTCAAACCAGCGTTACCGGAGAGACACTGTCCACAGGCTGGGGACAACAACTTGAACCGCATGGGTCGCCCTGACTACCGTGGCCGGACTCCGGTTCGTTCCCTTCTCACCGCTCCATCTCCTTCGTTCCGGCCGCTCCAGCTGCTTCTTCCACCCCGCCCACCGAGTTCCAACCCGATCCGTCCCAGGAATCACACATTCGTGGGACACGTGAGAGAGCGTGCCCTGTGGCTGACGTACCTGCCGATCTTGCCGCGGTGTGGCCACGTGTATTGGAACAACTTCTCGGCGAGGACCGCGGACAGGGTGTCGAGACGAAGGACGAGCACTGGATCAAGCGCTGCCAGCCGCTGGCGCTCGTGGCGGACACCGCGCTGCTGGCCGTCCCGAACGAGTTCGCCAAGGGCGTCCTGGAGGGACGCCTGGCGCCGGTCGTCAGCGACACGCTGAGCCGGGAGTGCGGCCGTCCGATCCGTATCGCGATCACCGTGGACGACTCCATGGGGGAGTCCCCCGCGCCGCCTGCGCCGCCCGTCCAGCAGTCCCAGCCCCGTTACGAGGAGCCCGAGCACCCGTCCTCGCAGGGCCGCGACGGCTACCGGGGGTACGGCCGCCACCGCGCGGACGACCGTATGGACGACCGCATGGGTGACCATTCCCAGGGCCGCCAGGACCAGCAGCAGCCCTCCCGCGAGGACCAGCTCCCGACGGCCCGTCCCGCGTACCCCGACTACCAGCGCCCCGATCCCGGCGCCTGGCCGCGGCCCGCGCAGGACGACTACGGGTGGCAGCAGCAGCGGCTCGGCTTCCCGGAGCGCGACCCCTACGCCTCCCCGCCGCGGGACTACCGGCAGCAGCCGGGCCGCTCGCCGTACGAGCAGCGCCCGGACTACGAGCAGCAGCGGCCCGACTACGACCAGCAGCGTCCGGACTACGACCAGCGCCAGGACCGGCGTGAGCGGTCCGAGCCGCCGTCGCCGTCCGCCATGGGCCATGTCCACCGCGGCGGTCCCGTCGGATCGTCGATGCCCGTGTCCAGCGGCGCCCCCGGCCCGCTGGCCGCGCAGCCGGCGCCCGCGACCGGTCCCGGCGAGCCCACCGCACGCCTGAATCCGAAGTACCTCTTCGACACCTTCGTCATCGGTGCCTCGAACCGGTTCGCGCACGCGGCCGCGGTCGCCGTCGCCGAGGCGCCCGCCAAGGCGTACAACCCCCTCTTCATCTACGGGGAGTCCGGTCTCGGCAAGACGCACCTGCTGCACGCCATCGGGCACTACGCGCGCAGCCTCTACCCGGGCACCCGGGTGCGGTACGTGAGCTCCGAGGAGTTCACCAACGAGTTCATCAACTCCATCCGCGACGGCAAGGGCGACAGCTTCCGCAAGCGGTACCGCGAGATGGACATCCTGCTCGTCGACGACATCCAGTTCCTGGCGGACAAGGAGTCGACGCAGGAGGAGTTCTTCCACACCTTCAACACGCTCCACAACGCGAACAAGCAGATCGTGCTCTCCTCCGACCGGCCGCCCAGGCAGCTGGTCACGCTGGAGGACCGGCTGCGCAACCGGTTCGAGTGGGGTCTGACCACGGACGTCCAGCCGCCCGAGCTGGAGACCCGGATCGCGATCCTCCGCAAGAAGGCGGTGCAGGAGCAGCTCAACGCCCCGCCGGAGGTGCTGGAGTTCATCGCGTCCCGCATCTCGCGCAACATCCGCGAGCTGGAGGGCGCGCTGATCCGGGTGACGGCGTTCGCGTCGCTCAACCGGCAACCGGTGGACCTCGGTCTGACGGAGATCGTCCTCAAGGACCTGATCCCGGGCGGCGAGGACTCGTCCCCGGAGATCACCGCGCCGGCCATCATGGCGGCGACGGCCGACTACTTCGGGCTGACGGTGGACGACCTGTGCGGCTCCTCGCGCAGCCGGGTCCTGGTGACGGCCCGCCAGATCGCGATGTACCTCTGCCGCGAGCTCACGGACCTCTCCCTGCCGAAGATCGGCGCGCAGTTCGGCGGCCGCGACCACACGACCGTCATGCACGCCGACCGCAAGATCCGCGCGCTGATGGCCGAGCGCCGCTCGATCTACAACCAGGTCACCGAGCTCACGAACCGCATCAAGAACGGCTGACACACGCGGCGGTACGTCGCCGGAGGCGCCCTCGGGAACTTGCTCCCGAGGGCGCCTCCGCCGTTTTCCGGCCCTTCGAGGGCCCTCCCGGAGCCCTCCCGGAGCGTTCCGGGACTCCTGCTGGGCCCTGCCGAACCCTTCCGGACCCCCTCCGAACCCTGCTGGAGCGTGTCCGGAGCCGATCCGCCGTTACCCGACAGCCACCGGCTGTTCGATTACGTGCCGGGGTTACGGCCTTCCTCCACAGATTCGGGGACTTTCTCGCGTCCACACCCTGGGGACTGGGAAGTTGTCCAGACTGTATCCACAGGGTGCCCTGCCGAAAGCGCATAGGCCCAGCTCAGCAGCCTGTGGATACGTGGACAAAAGTTCTCCACAGGCTGTGGACAAAGAAATGACCCCCAGGCTGTGCAGGAAGTTGTCCACCGGCGACCCACAGGCTAGAGGCGGTTGTCCCCAGTGATCGTCAGCTTCTCCACATCGCTGTCCACTGTTCGGCAACGTGACGCGCGTTCTCACCGTCCCGAGTGAAAGGCGTCACACGAAGGTGCCGGGTTGGCCTGTGGGGAACGCGGGTAAAGCTGGGGACGGATCTGGGGAGAACTACCCCCTGCCTGTGCACCGAGTGTGCAGAACTTTTCGCCGTCCACAGAAGAGGCCGGTTATCCACCGCCTCCGCCCACAGGACCGGTGGACAAAAAACCGCTCCTGACCTGTGCATACGGGGTTATCCACGGTATCCACAGGCCCTACTACTACTAACAACTAGAGAGAGCTGGGCAATCGTTTCGAAGACGGGGCTGTGCACAACTCACGCTCGGCGCCCCGACCGCCGCTCGGAACGACTTGACCCCGAGGGGCACCGACTGTCAGTGCGGTGCGTCAGACTGGTCCCCGGCGTCCGGCCCGTCCTTGGGCTGAGCGACACCGAGTTCAGACCACGAAGACCGAGCAGGGCGAGAGCGCCGGCAACAGACGGAGGCGGCAACGGTGAAGATCCGGGTGGAACGCGACGTACTCGCGGAGGCAGTGGCCTGGGCGGCACGCAGCCTCCCGGCCCGTCCACCGGCGCCTGTGCTCGCCGGCCTCCTTCTGAAGGCCGAGGAGGGGGCACTGAGCCTCTCCAGCTTCGACTACGAGGTGTCGGCGCGCGTCTCCGTGGACGCCGAGATCGACGAGGAGGGCACGGTGCTCGTCTCCGGCCGCCTGCTCGCCGACATCTGCCGCGCCCTCCCCAACCGGCCGGTGGAGATTTCCACAGACGGTGTACGGGCGACCGTGGTCTGCGGATCCTCCCGCTTCACCCTCCACACCCTGCCTGTGGAGGAGTACCCGGCGCTGCCGCAGATGCCGTCCGCGACCGGCACCGTCCCCGGTGAGGTCTTCGCGTCCGCCGCGGCCCAGGTGGCCATCGCCGCGGGCCGCGACGACACGCTGCCCGTCCTCACCGGTGTACGCATCGAGATCGAGGGCGACACGGTCACGCTGGCGTCCACCGACCGCTACCGCTTCGCGGTCCGCGAGTTCCTGTGGAAGCCGGAGGACCCCGAGGCGTCCGCGGTCGCCCTGGTGCCCGCCAAGACGCTCCTGGACACCGCCAAGGCGCTCACGAGCGGTGACAGCGTGATCCTGGCGCTGTCCGGCTCCGGTGCGGGAGAGGGCCTGATCGGCTTCGAGGGAGCGGGCCGGCGCACGACCACGCGGCTGCTGGAGGGCGACCTCCCGAAGTACCGCTCGCTGTTCCCGACGGAGTTCAACTCGATCGCCGTCATCGAGACCGCCCCCTTCGTGGAGGCCGTCAAGCGTGTGGCCCTGGTCGCCGAGCGGAACACCCCGGTGCGGCTGAGCTTCGAGCAGGGCGTGCTGATCCTGGAGGCCGGTTCCAGCGACGACGCACAGGCTGTGGAAAGGGTCGACGCCCAGCTGGAGGGCGACGACGTCTCGATCGCCTTCAACCCGACGTTCCTGCTCGACGGGCTGAGCGCCATCGACTCCCCGGTCGCGCAGCTTTCCTTCACGACGTCCACCAAGCCGGCGCTCCTCAGCGGCAGGCCCGCCCTGGACGCCGAGGCGGACGAGGCCTACAAGTACCTGATCATGCCGGTGCGGCTCAGCGGCTGACGAAGAGCCGCAGGTGAGGGCGTACGCCTGAGCGGCTATGCCCACAGGTGTGCAGGAGAGTCCGGGTTTAGGCTCGGGCGCAGGCACGGAAGTGCCCTCCTGCCACATCGCTAGTGAAGGAACAACCTGATGGAGCTCGGTCTCGTCGGTCTCGGCAAGATGGGCGGCAACATGCGCGAGCGCATCCGCCGCGCAGGCCACACCGTCATCGGATACGACCGCAACGCGGATCTCGCCGATGTCCACAGTCTCAAGGAGCTTGTGGACGGGCTCAAGGGTCCGCGGGTGGTGTGGGTGATGGTCCCGGCCGGCGCCGCGACCCAGTCCACCATCGACGAGCTCGGTGAGCTCCTCGAGCCCGGTGACGTGGTCGTGGACGGCGGGAACTCCCGCTGGACGGACGACGAGAAGCACGCCGGGGAGCTGAAGGCCAAGGGCATCGGCTTCGTCGACGCGGGCGTCTCAGGGGGTGTGTGGGGCCTGCAGAACGGCTACGCGCTGATGGTCGGCGGCGACGCCGGGCACATCGCGAAGGTCCAGCCGGTCTTCGACGCCCTCAAGCCGGAGGGCGACGCCGGGTTCGTCCACGCGGGCAAGGTCGGCGCCGGGCACTTCTCCAAGATGGTCCACAACGGCATCGAGTACGCGATGATGCAGGCCTACGCCGAGGGCTGGGAGCTCCTCCAGGCGGTCGACTCCGTCACGGACGTGCGCGAGGTCTTCCGCTCCTGGCAGGAGGGCACGGTCATCCGGTCCTGGCTGCTGGACCTGGCGGTCAACGCACTGGACGAGGACGAGCACCTGGAGCGGCTGCGCGGCTTCGCGCAGGACTCCGGTGAGGGCCGCTGGACCGTGGAGGCGGCCATCGACAACGCCGTGCCGCTGCCCGCGATCACCGCGTCACTGTTCGCCCGCTTCGCGTCCCGGCAGGACGACTCGCCGCAGATGAAGATGATCGCGGCACTGCGCAACCAGTTCGGCGGCCACGCCGTCGAGAAGAAGTAGCCCGGCAGCAGTTCGGCAGCAATCCGTAAGGTCCCGGAACGCTTCCCGAAGCGTTCCGGGAGAAGACGCGGTCCACAGGTCGGTCCCGTGGATCCACAGCCCTGGGGGAGGTCGGCGAACGACCATGCACGTCACGCATCTGTCGCTGGCCGACTTCCGCTCCTACGCCCGGGTCGAGGTCCCGCTCGACCGGGGCGTCACCGCGTTCGTGGGGCCCAACGGGCAGGGCAAGACCAACCTCGTCGAGGCGGTCGGCTATCTCGCCAGCCTGGGCAGCCACCGGGTCTCCTCCGACGCGCCCCTCGTACGGATGGGCGCGGAACGGGCGATCATCCGCGCCAATGTCCGGCAGGGCGAGCGGCAGCAGCTCGTGGAGCTCGAACTGAACCCCGGCAAGGCGAACCGCGCCCGCATCAACAGATCCTCGCAGGTCAGACCACGTGACGTCCTGGGCATCGTACGGACCGTGCTGTTCGCGCCCGAGGACCTGGCGCTGGTCAAGGGCGACCCCGGCGAGCGCCGGCGCTTCCTCGACGAGCTGATCACCGCGCGCTCCCCGCGCATGGCGGGCGTGCGCTCGGACTACGACCGGGTCCTGAGACAGCGCAACACGCTCCTGAAGTCGGCCGCGCTCGCCCGCCGCCACGGCGGCCGCACGACGGACCTGTCCACCCTCGACGTGTGGGACCAGCACCTCGCGCGTGTCGGCGCCGAACTGCTGGCCCAGCGCATCGACCTCATCGCCTCGATCCAGCCGCTGGCCGACAAGGCGTACGAGCAGCTGGCGCCCGGTGGCGGCCCGGTGGCGCTGGACTACCGGCCCTCCTCCCCCGAGATCACCGGCCACGCGCGCGAGGAGCTGTACGAGCAGCTCATGGCGGCCCTGGCGGAGGCCCGCAAGCAGGAGATCGAGCGGGGCGTCACGCTGGTGGGCCCCCACCGGGACGAGCTCCTGCTCAGACTCGGCCAGCTGCCCGCGAAGGGGTACGCGTCGCACGGCGAGTCCTGGTCGTACGCGCTGGCGCTGCGCCTGGCCTCGTACGACCTGCTGCGGGCCGAGGGCAACGAGCCGGTGCTGGTCCTCGACGACGTGTTCGCCGAGCTGGACACCCGCCGCCGCGAACGGCTCGCGGAGCTGGTCGCGCCCGGCGAGCAGGTGCTGGTGACGGCCGCGGTCGACGACGACGTGCCGGGCGTGCTGACAGGGACGCGCTACGCCGTGTCCGAGGGCGCGGTGGAGCGGGTATGAGCGAGAACACACCCGAGCCGAAGAAACCCGCCGAGCCGTCCGGGGTCGACCTCGCGCGCGTGGCGCTGCGGGCGGCGAAGGAACAGGCGCGCGCGCGGGGGGACGCGGCGCGGGAGAAGAAGCAGGTGCGCCGCGGCGGACTGCGCTCCGGCGCACATGCCGACGGGCGCGACCCCCTGGCGCTCGGGTCCGCCATCAACCGGCTCATCACCGAGCGCGGCTGGGAGACCCCGGCGGCCGTCGGCGGGGTCATGGGCCGCTGGCCGCAGATCGTCGGGGAGGACCTGGCGAAGCACTGCGTACCGGAGAAGTACGACGAGGACGAGCGGGTACTGGTCGTGCGGTGCGACTCGACGGCCTGGGCCACCAACCTGCGGCTGCTCGCCCCCCAGCTGGTCGCACGGCTGAACCAGGACCTCGGGCACGGGTCGGTGCGGCTGATCAAGGTGCTGGGTCCCGGTGGTCCCGCCCACCGCTACGGCCCCCTGCGCGCCCCCGGCAGCACGGGTCCCGGCGACACCTACGGGTGAGCCAGACCGGACGGTATGCCCTCCGTAGCGGGGGGTTGACACCCCGAAGCGCTGAGTGCCGCTCTGCGCCTCTTTGAGCCCGGGTCCACATATGGGGAGTCGGTGGAGACCGGTTCAGGGCGGCACATGCGGACTCAGGTACCGGCAAACCCCCATCACTGTCGGCGCTACCGGTAGACTGGAAGCTAATCCCGCCCCACTTGTGGGACACACCGAGCAACGCTGACAAAGGCTCACCGACGTAACACGCCGCAGCCGCTCCGGACACCCTCCCCAGAGGGCCCCTGGAGCTTGGCTTGTGCTGTGCCAGAAAGGGCGCTTCGTGGCCGATTCCGGCAACCCCAACGAGAACACCCCGTCCACCGACGCGGGCGCGAGGATCGAGGGTCACACCTCGAACGGCGAGGTCACAGCCTCGTACGACGCCAGCGCCATCACCGTCCTCGAGGGTCTGGACGCGGTCCGCAAGCGACCCGGCATGTACATCGGCTCGACCGGTGAGCGCGGACTGCACCACCTCGTGTACGAAGTGGTCGACAACTCCGTCGACGAGGCGCTGGCCGGGCACGCGGACACGATCGACGTGACGATCCTCCCCGACGGCGGCGTCCGCGTCGTCGACAACGGCCGTGGCATCCCGGTGGGCATCGTCGCCTCCGAGGGCAAGCCCGCCGTGGAGGTCGTGCTGACCGTGCTGCACGCGGGCGGCAAGTTCGGCGGCGGCGGCTACGCGGTCTCCGGCGGTCTGCACGGCGTGGGTGTCTCCGTCGTGAACGCGCTGTCCACCAAGGTGGCCGTCGAGATCAGGACCGACGGACACCGCTGGACGCAGGACTACAAGCTGGGCGCGCCGACGGCCCCGCTGGCCCAGCACGAGGCCACGCAGGAGACCGGCACGTCGGTCACGTTCTGGGCCGACGGCGACATCTTCGAGACCACGGACTACTCCTTCGAGACGCTTTCGCGGCGCTTCCAGGAGATGGCGTTCCTCAACAAGGGTTTGACGATCAAACTCACTGATGAGCGCGACTCGGCGAAGGCCACGGTGGGCGCCGACGAGGCCGGCGCGGACGAGCCGGTGGAGGTCAAGACCGTCACGTACCACTACGAGGGCGGCATCGTCGACTTCGTGACGTACCTCAACTCCCGCAAGGGCGAGGTCGTCCACCCCACGGTGATCGACATCGAGGCCGAGGACAAGGAGCGCATGCTCTCCCTCGAGGTCGCGATGCAGTGGAACGGCGGCTACAGCGAGGGTGTGTACTCCTTCGCCAACACCATCCACACCCATGAGGGCGGTACGCACGAGGAGGGCTTCCGTGCGGCGCTCACCGGTCTCATCAACCGGTACGCGCGCGACAAGAAGCTGCTGCGCGAGAAGGACGACAACCTCACGGGCGACGACATCCGCGAGGGTCTGACGGCGATCATCTCGATCAAGCTCGGCGAGCCCCAGTTCGAGGGGCAGACGAAGACCAAGCTGGGCAACACCGAGGCGAAGACGTTCGTCCAGAAGGTCGTCCACGAGCACATCAGCGACTGGCTGGACCGCAACCCGAACGAGGCCGCGGACATCATCCGCAAGTCGATCCAGGCGGCCACCGCGCGCGTGGCGGCCCGCAAGGCCCGCGACCTCACCCGCCGCAAGGGCCTCCTGGAGACGGCGTCGCTGCCGGGCAAGCTCTCCGACTGCCAGTCGAACGACCCCACCAAGTGCGAGATCTTCATCGTCGAGGGCGACTCCGCCGGCGGTTCGGCCAAGTCCGGCCGCAACCCGCAGTACCAGGCGATCCTCCCGATCCGGGGCAAGATCCTCAACGTCGAGAAGGCGCGGATCGACAAGATCCTGCAGAACCAGGAGATCCAGGCGCTGATCTCGGCCTTCGGCACCGGGGTCCACGAGGACTTCGACATCGCGAAGCTGCGCTATCACAAGATCATCCTGATGGCGGACGCCGACGTCGACGGCCAGCACATCAACACGCTGCTGCTGACCTTCCTGTTCCGCTTCATGCGGCCGCTGGTCGAGGCCGGGCACGTGTTCCTGTCCCGTCCGCCGCTCTACAAGATCAAGTGGGGCCGCGACGACTTCGAGTACGCGTACTCGGACCGTGAGCGCGACGCCCTGATCGAGCTCGGCCGGCAGGCGGGCAAGCGCGTCAGGGAGGACTCGATCCAGCGCTTCAAGGGTCTCGGTGAGATGAACGCCGAGGAGCTGCGCATCACGACCATGGACCAGGAGCACCGCGTCCTCGGCCAGGTCACGCTCGACGACGCCGCCCAGGCCGACGACCTCTTCTCCGTCCTGATGGGCGAGGACGTCGAGGCGCGCCGCGCGTTCATCCAGCGCAACGCCAAGGACGTCCGCTTCCTCGACATCTGAGTCGGTCTCAGCTGACCGCGTCAGAAAGGATCTGCACCAGCAATGACCGACGAGAACACTCCGATCACCTCGATCACCCCGATCACTTCCCCGGAGGACAGCGCGCTCTCCCAGCGTGTCGAGCCCGTCGGGCTCGAGACCGAGATGCAGCGCTCGTACCTCGACTACGCGATGTCCGTCATCGTGTCGCGCGCGCTGCCCGACGTGCGGGACGGTCTCAAGCCGGTCCACCGCCGCGTGCTGTACGCCATGTACGACGGCGGCTACCGGCCCGAGAAGGGCTTCTACAAGTGCGCCCGCGTCGTCGGCGACGTCATGGGCAACTACCACCCGCACGGCGACTCCTCGATCTACGACGCGCTGGTCCGCCTCGCGCAGCCGTGGTCGATGCGGATGCCGCTGGTGGACTCGAACGGCAACTTCGGTTCCCCGGGCAACGACCCGGCCGCCGCCATGCGGTACACCGAGTGCAAGCTGATGCCGCTGTCCATGGAGATGGTCCGTGACATCGACGAGGACACCGTCGACTTCACGGACAACTACGACGGCCGCTCCCAGGAGCCGACCGTCCTCCCGGCCCGCTTCCCGAACCTGCTGATCAACGGTTCGGCGGGCATCGCGGTCGGCATGGCCACCAACATCCCGCCGCACAACCTGCGCGAGGTCGCGGCCGGCGCCCAGTGGTACCTGGAGAACCCCGAGGCCTCGCACGAGGACCTCCTGGACGCGCTGATCGAGCGCATCAAGGGCCCCGACTTCCCGAGCGGCGCCCTGGTGGTGGGCCGCAAGGGCATCGAGGAGGCGTACCGCACGGGCCGTGGCTCCATCACGATGCGCGCGGTCGTCGAGGTCGAGGAGATCCAGAACCGCCAGTGCCTGGTGGTCACCGAGCTTCCCTACCAGGTCAACCCCGACAACCTGGCCCAGAAGATCGCCGACCTGGTGAAGGACGGCAAGATCGGCGGCATCGCGGACGTACGGGACGAGACCTCGTCGCGTACGGGCCAGCGCCTGGTCATCGTCCTGAAGCGGGACGCGGTCGCCAAGGTCGTCCTGAACAACCTGTACAAGCACACCGACCTGCAGACGAACTTCGGCGCCAACATGCTGGCGCTGGTGGACGGCGTGCCGCGCACCCTGTCGCTCGACGCGTTCATCCGCCACTGGGTGACGCACCAGGTCGAGGTCATCGTCCGGCGTACGAAGTTCCGGCTGCGCAAGGCCGAGGAGCGGGCGCACATCCTGCGCGGCCTCCTGAAGGCCCTGGACGCCATCGACGAGGTCATCGCGCTGATCCGGCGCAGCGACACCGTCGAGATCGCCCGTGGGGGCCTCATGGGCCTCCTGGAGATCGACGAGATCCAGGCCAACGCCATCCTGGAGATGCAGCTGCGCCGGCTGGCCGCCCTGGAGCGCCAGAAGATCGTCGCCGAGCACGACGAGCTGCAGGCGAAGATCCGCGAGTACAACGCGATCCTGGCCTCGCCGGAGCGCCAGCGCACCATCATCAGCGAGGAACTGGCCGCGATCGTCGAGAAGTTCGGCGACGACCGGCGCTCCAAGCTGGTGCCCTTCGACGGCGACATGTCCATGGAGGACCTGATCGCCGAGGAGGACATCGTCGTCACCATCACGCGCGGTGGCTACATCAAGCGCACCAAGGCCGAGGACTACCGCTCCCAGAAGCGCGGCGGCAAGGGCGTACGCGGGACGAAGCTCAAGGAAGACGACATCGTCGACCACTTCTTCGTGTCGACGACGCACCACTGGCTGCTGTTCTTCACGAACAAGGGCCGGGTCTACCGCGCGAAGGCGTACGAGCTGCCCGACGCCGGGCGCGACGCGCGCGGCCAGCACGTCGCGAACCTGCTGGCCTTCCAGCCGGACGAGGCGATCGCCGAGATCCTCGCGATCCGCGACTACGAGGCGGTGCCCTACCTGGTGCTCGCCACCAAGGGCGGTCTGGTCAAGAAGACGCCGCTGAAGGATTACGATTCACCGCGTTCGGGCGGCGTCATCGCGATCAATCTCCGTGAGACGGAGGACGGTTCCGATGACGAACTGATCGGGGCCGAGCTGGTTTCGGCAGAGGACGATCTGCTTCTGATCAGCAAGAAGGCCCAATCGATCAGGTTCACCGCAACGGACGACGCGCTGCGTCCCATGGGCCGTGCCACCTCGGGCGTCAAGGGGATGAGCTTCCGCGAGGGGGACCAGCTCCTCTCGATGAATGTTGTCCGACCCGGTACGTTCGTGTTCACTGCCACAGACGGTGGGTACGCGAAGCGGACCGCCGTCGACGAGTACCGCGTCCAGGGTCGCGGCGGTCTGGGTATCAAGGCTGCCAAGATCGTCGAGGACCGTGGCTCGCTCGTCGGCGCGCTGGTGGTCGAGGAGACGGACGAGATCCTCGCCATCACACTGTCCGGCGGCGTGATTCGCACGCGAGTCAACGAGGTCAGGGAGACGGGCCGTGACACCATGGGCGTCCAACTGATCAACCTGGGCAAGCGCGATGCCGTCGTCGGTATCGCACGCAACGCCGAGGCCGGTCGCGAGGCCGAGGAAGTCGACGGGCTGATCGACGACCCGGACGAGATCGAGACGGTCGCCGGCACGGCCGGCACGGACGAGGACGAGCAGTCCTCGGACGAGTAACGAGGAGTGAGTCATCGTGAGCGGAGCCACGGGCGCCGGTTCGACCGATACGGGAACGGACGGCGGCCGTGGCTCCGCCACGGAGGCGACCGACTCCCATGATTCTCATGGATCCCAGGGGGGAACTGTGACGGACACCCGAGGCCCACAGACGCCGCAGTACGCGGCCGGTGCGGCCCCAGGCTCGAAGGTGCCTCCGGGCCCGACGGCATCTTCGGGCGCGGCGGTGCCTTCGGGTGCCGCCGCGCCGCAGGCTCCGGGCTCGCCCCTGCCGGGTGAGCGGCAGCCGCAGCAGGCCGGGCAGCCGTACCACCCGCCGCAGGCGTACCCGGCGCACACGGCGCCCGCCGCCGGCGCCACGGTCCGCAGGCCGCGCACCGGGGCGCGCACCGTGCCCCGTACGCGCAAGGCACGGCTGCGGGTGGCCAAGGTCGACCCCTGGTCGGTGATGAAGGTCAGCTTCCTGCTCTCCATCGCGCTCGGCATCTGCACGATCGTCGCGGCCGCGGTGCTGTGGATGGTCATGGACGCCATGGGCGTGTTCTCCACCGTGGGCGGCACGATCTCCGAGGCGACCGGCTCGAACGAGTCGAACGGTTTCGACCTGCAGTCGTTCCTGTCGCTGCCGCGCGTGCTCATCTTCACGTCGGTCATCGCCGTCATCGACGTCGTCCTCGCGACCGCGCTCGCCACCCTGGGAGCGTTCATCTACAACCTCTCCGCGGGCTTCGTGGGCGGTGTCGAGCTCACGCTCGCCGAGGACGAGTAAACGTTGTCACGGCCGTTCACGGCGGCTGCTCACGACCGCTCATGACTGCTTCACCGTGCGAGCGCATCCCGGTCCGGGGTGCGCTCGCACGCTGTCGGGGAGCGTGTTCCCGCGTCGTCCGGGCAGGCCGGGGCGGGGCGCGGATACCGATTTTGGGACTGACCCCGTCGTGCGCTAATCTTCAGAGGTCAGCGCGCGGGACATACACCGCAGAGCGCGGCGGGGCTATAGCTCAGTTGGTTAGAGCGCATCCCTGATAAGGATGAGGCCACAGGTTCAAATCCTGTTAGCCCCACACGGACGAAGACCCCCGGTCGATCATGACTGGGGGTCTTCGGCATGCATGGCCTTCGTGGCGTCCAGGGGCCTAGGCTCTGCGGATGACCTTGGAATGGGAACAGGTAATCGTGCACGCGGTGGATCCGGCGGCCCTGGGGCAGTGGTGGGCCGAAGCCCTCGGCTGGGTCGTGGTCCACTCCTCCGACGACGAGTTCGAGATCCGGCCCGCGCCGGACCGCCTGCCGGGACTGGATTTCGTGCGGGTCGACGAGAACAAGAAGGCCAAGAGCCGGCTGCACCTCGACTTCAGGCCCGACGACCAGGCCGCCGAGGTGGCCCGCCTCGAGGCGCACGGCGCGAAGCGTGTCGACATCGGCCAGGGCGACCAGTCGTGGGTCGTCATGGCGGACCCGGAGGACAACGAGTTCTGTGTCCTTGGTCAACGGCGTCAGTGAGGGGCCGTGAGAGGGCGTTGTACGCAATCTTCATCGTGAACAGGAGTTTTTAGTCGAGCCATGTGCCCGGCGCGTGTGAGCCGGAATTCGGTGGTGAGGGCCACGCCACGGGAGTTCTTCGCCTCCGTCGGACGGCCGGTATCGGGGCCGGGGCGGGCTGGGCGGGGCGGGGCAAGGATGAGCGCGAGGCCGAGTTGGTCAGTTTCTACCGGCAGGTGTCTGAATCGAGGCAACGCGCTCCGGTCGAGAACGCCGAAGCGGTGCTCCAGCTCAGTCGCACCGTCCGACCTGCCTTTCGCGCCATCCCGGTGGAGTGCTCCGTGAGGGCGGGGCGATCCTTGCGGTCGACCTCGGTGCGCCGACCGCGTCCGGCCCTCGTTTCTTCTGCTTCTGCTTCTGCTTCTGCTGGTCGCTCGTCGAGTCGCTGGGTGAACCGGCCACCGTGCGAGGTCATCCCCGGGCCGCGGTGCCGGCACCGGCCAGGACCCGAGCCGGGTCGGAGACCGACGCGGAGGCCGGTGCCGGCGGCTGGGCCGGGGCCGGGGCCGAGGACTGCGAGGGAAGCAGGAGGGCGGCGGGTGCGTCCGCCCTGGCAGGAGTGACGGCCGTGACCGGTGTGGCGTCAGCGGCAGGCAGGGCGGGCGAGCACGTGGCGGCCGGTGTACGGGCCGGGAGTTCGCCGCCGGGTTCCGCGGCGGGCGCGACCGGGGTCATGCCGCCGCCGTGGACGGCCGCTGCCGTTGCGGTGTCCACCGCGGTTTTCGCCGTGGTGTCCGCCATGATGTCCGTCGTGGTGCGGACGGCTCCAGGAGCCGGGGCACTGTGCTGAGAGGCCGTGGTGTCCTGTGGGGCTGCGGTGTCCGGGGCCACGGTGTCTGTCCTCTGCCGGTGCCGGCAGGACGGTGAGGAGCCGTGCGCCTCGGCGTGGATGCGCTGCTTCATCGTTGGTGGCAGCGAGTCCGCCCGGGCCCGGACCCGGATGGGCTCCTCCTGCGCCGTCGTGTTCTGCGGAGTGTTGAGGTTGCGGGCTGCCGGAGCCTCGGGTACGGCGGCGACAGCGGTGGCGACGGCGGTCGTCGTGATCAGTCCGAGCGACGTGCACAGCGTGAGGAAGGCGCTGACGAACGCGGCCCACAGGTTCCTGACCGGGTTGCGGGTCATGGTCCCTCTCTTTCGGCTGGGTGGATTTGCGTACTTTCCTCATGATGTGTATGTCGGCTGCGAGGTGACGGACCTACGACCGTGGCGCGGCGTTCTTCTGATGAACACCACTCGGATGGGCGCAACGCTCACGACATGGCCGGCGAGGCAGAAGAAAACCGGGCGAAGTACCCCTCGGTGAAGATGCGATCACCCTCCGATCGGAGAGGGGGAGAGCGGCGGGGATCCGGTCCTACTGCGGCTTCGCCGCTGCCAGTTGGGGTCCCGACGCAGGTCACCGATCGATATCGGCCGGTGTGTATAGTCGGGCGCCAGAAGTCCCCTACGCCAATGAAAGACGAGGTCGCGCGGTGAAGAAGCTTCTTGTGGTCGCACTGGCCGCCATCGGCGGGCTCCTCGTGTACCGCCAGATCCAGGCGGATCGCGCCGAGCAGGATCTGTGGACGGAGGCGACCGACTCCGTACCCACGGGTTCGTGAGTGTCGACGACAGTCTCAGTACAGACCCCGGCCGCCCTGCGGCCGGGGTTTTGTGTTGCGGGGGTGGCGCGGCGGTCCGGAGGGCAGGATGGTCGGGGCTCCGCGGACTCCGCGGGCGTCCGGAGCCGTGTCGCGGCAGTGGCAGTGACAGCGGCAGCGACATCTGAAGCCGCAGCGGCGGCGCCGGCCCGCGCGAGGCCGACGGGTGACGGTCCGGGGTGACGGCGAAGGGGCGCGCGATGGGGCGGCGTACGGAGCGGTGGCGCGGCCGTACGGCCCTGGCAGGGGCGGCGGCGCTGCTCTCGGTCGCGGCGACGGCGGGGCAGGCCGTCGCGGGGCAGGGGACAGCAGGACAAGGGGCGGTGGCGAGGCAGGGGACGGCGGCCGACGCCTTCCCTCCGTATCGCTTCGCCGACGGCGCCGAGCGGATCGAGGGCGCGCCGCGCGCTTTTGACGCCGTACGGCTGACGGCGGGCACGACCTATCGAAGCGCCGTCCGCGACGACGGCAAGGTCTACTACGGGCTGCGACTCGACGGGACGTCCAGCGCGTACGTGTCGGCCACGGCTGTTCCGAAGCCCGGTACGAAGGTCATGTACTCGGACGGCATCAAGGTCTCCCTGCTGGACCCGGACGGCCACAAGTGCTTCTCCGGGGACGCCGGCGCCGCACGCTTCGGACCCACCGAGAGCCCGCGCCCGCTCACCGCCTGGGCCTCGCGCCGCGCCGGCCCCGGTACGTACACCTGCAAGGGCGCCGGTACGTATGCGGTGCTCGTCGAACGTACGAGCGGGGACGAGTCCTCACCGGACGACTGGGAGCTGGAGCTGCAGTACGTCTCGGAGCCCGCCGTGAAGGGCGCCGCTCCGACGGCGGCCCCGGAGGTGTGGGACTCCGCCTCCCCGGAAGCAGTCGACGGCCCGGTCCGGACCCGTACGGGCGGAACGGGGTTCAGCACGGCGCGCTCGCTGGAGCAGGGCGTCTGGGCGGACGGGATCCGGGCCGGGCAGACACTCTTCTACCGTGTCCCCGTCGACTGGGGCCAGCAGCTCGACGCGTCCGCCGAACCGGGTCCGGCGGACGCTGCCGGTTTCCTCGGGAACGCCCTCGTCATGTCGCTCTACAACCCCGCGCGTGCGCTGGTGGACGACGCCGACACCGGGTACGGCGGCGCGCGCCGGCCGGCCGCCCTGGAACCGCTGCCTCCGGTCACGTACGAGAACCGGTACTCCGTCGACGACCAGGTCGGCGGTATGCGGTTCGCCGGCTGGTACTACCTCGCCGTGCACCTCAAGGCGGGTATGGCCGACGAGTTCGGCGACGGGCCGTTCGACCTGACACTGCGCGTGGGAGTGCGGGGCACGGCCGGGAAGGCCCCGGTGTACGGCGGCGCCCCCGCGCCGCGCGACGTGTTCGAGGTGACCGCGGGGGACCGGGCCGTCGCCTCGAACGGCAGCGCGGCGGCCGGCGGGGACGGTGGCGCGGGCGGGAACACCACGATGAAGGCGGTGGCCGCGGGCGGGATCGGCGCGGGGTGCGTCCTCGTCCTGGGGCTCGCGGTGTGGACGGTCGTCGCACGGCGGCGGGCGGCGGCGGAGGCGGCCGGGAGCGGCCCGCCCGTCGCGAACGGCACGGTGGTACGGACGTACGGGCGGTCGCGGGCCCGGTAGTCCGGCTGTTCCGGGCCGACGGGGCAGCTTTTGCGGTCCCTTTCAGACCTGGGTGAGTGCCCAGAAACCGACCGCGAAGCAGACCAGCGCGAGCAGGAGCACCGGGACCGTCACCGCCATGGGCGGCCCGGGCCGCCGCCGCGCCCGCCTGCCACGGTGCCGCGCGACCGGCTGGGGCTGAGGCGGATCCTGGATGTTCCGAGCGGTGTACGAGGCGGTGGAGGCCACGTCATGTCGTCGGAGCTCTTGGAGCTCTTGAGGTTCTTGGAGCTCTTGGGGCTGATAGGGCTCTTGGGGTTGCTGAGTCTGGAGCGGAGGCGCCGAGGCCGGCGGGTACGGGACCGGTGGGTACGGGGTCTGGGGCGAGGGCACGTGCGTGGGTTCGTGCGGGAGCGCCGGGGCGTGGGAGGAGCGGGGGAGTTCGCGTGGGGCGGGGGGAGCGGGGGTCCGGAGCGGGGGCGGCAGGTGGAAGCTGCCCGTGTCCGACCCTGTGTCCGATCCCGTGCCCGACGCCTTGGGGGGACGCCGGGAGACGGGGCCGCCGGCCGGTGCCGCCGGTCGAGCGGCGCCTGTCACAGCCTCCGCGGCCGGGTTCGGATCCGAGTCCGAGTCCGAGTCTGCATCCGGGCCCGGGCCCGGGCCTTGGCCTTGGTCTTGGAAGACCGCGCCTGCCTGCGGGGAGGCTCCCGGGACCGGGCGACGGGGCACAGTTTCGTGCCCTTGTTCCTGTCCCCGCTCCTGTCCGTGGCCCCGCTCCTGGCTGTGTCCCCGCCCCGGCTCGTCGGTCCGGCCGGGAGTCGGCGCGGGCGCGTGAGGGCCCGCGGGGCCGAACCCCGCCGGAAGCGGGCCCAGTTGGTCGAAGATCTCGATCAGCTCGTCGTCGGGACCGGGATCGGGGAGGAGTTCCCGGGCCGCGACGAGCGCCTTGCGTGCCCCTGTGGCGGTGCGGAAGCGAGCCTGCGGATCAGGTTCGAGCAGAGAGGCCACGACCTGCCAGAGGGGCTCGGGAATCCCCTTGGGGGCGCTCGGGGTGCCATGGGCGGCGAAGTGCTCGATCAGCGCCTTGGCGTCGGGTCTGGCGCCCTCCAGGAGGTAGAGCGCCACCAGGCCCACGGCGAAGAGGTCGGCGGGGAAGTCCGGGTCGGCGCCGAGCATCTGCTCCGGCGCGAAATAACCGGGCGTACCCACCACGTAGTTGGTCTCCGTGAGCCGTGGCTCGCCGAGACGCATCGAGATGCCGAAGTCGGAGAGCCGCAGCCGGGGGCGCCCCGTGCCGGTCGCCTCCAGCAGGATGTTGGCGGGTTTGATGTCACGGTGCACGATCCCCTCCGCGTGCACCGCGGCGAGGCCCGCCAGCAACTGGTCGAGCAGGGTGCAGACGAAGGACGGTGGCAGGGGGCCGTAGTCCCCGATCAGGTGGACCAGCGAGCCCCCACCGACGAGGTCCATGGTGAACAGGACCTTGTCGTCGTCGGCGGCCCAGCTGGCGGGAGCGAGCACATGGGGGTGGTCGATCCGCACCGCCTGCTCGCGCACGAACCGCAGCAGCGAGTGGGCGTCGCTCTGCTGGAGCACCTTGGCGGCCACGTACCGGCGCCGCCGGTGGTCCCAGGCGCGCCAGACCGCACCGACTCCCCCGCGCCCGATCGGGTCGACCAGTTCGTACCGGCCGGCGAAGACCTCACCCATGGTCGTACGTCGCTCCCCCCTCCGGCGGTCGGTACGGCATCCTCCTGCGAGGAGGTGCCCGGCTGCCTGGTCTCCGGCCGCCCACAAGCCCCAGGAGGCCTGCGACGGACCGGCGTTCGGCTGCCGGGCGGCGTGCTCAGTTCTGGTGGGACTGGTAGTGGGCGACCGCGTCGGAGGTGCGCCCGGCTCCGTACACCCGGAGGAACTCTGCCAGTTCCGGGTGGGTCGGGGCGAGGGTGTCCGCCGCCTCGATGATGTCCCCCGCCGCGGACACCGAGCGCAGCAGTGACTGGATCTCACGCACCACGCGCTTCACCGTGGGCGCCCCGCCCGAAGTGGTGGTCGACTGCGTGGTGTTGCTGAGCACCGAGCCCCCTTGCGACTTCTTGATCTCGTCCATGCGTTCGGTGGCCTCGGCGGCGCTCACACTGCCGTCCGCGGCCTGACCGGCCAGATCCTGCAGCAGCTGTACGCGCTGGACCACCGCGGGATTGCCGATCTTGGCGCGCTGGCCGCTCATCAGCTGCGACAGCATGGGCGCCGACAGCCCCAGCACCCCCGCCAGACGGGCCTGGTTGAGACCCAGGTCGTCTATGAGCCTGCGGAAGAGCGCCCCCAGCGGCTCCCCGTACCAGTTCCGCTGCAGCTCCCGGGCTCTCGCGGTTGCTTCTTGCTGTGCGGCGTCCATGCGCGTCTCCCCATCGCTTCCCCAAGTACCGCGGTTCGCTCTAGCGAACCACGTCGTGCATCTTACGGAGAGTGGTCGTGTGCGGGGACCCCCAATCCTTTTGCGGGATACGGGGGGTGACCCGGTACTCTGGTCTGCGGTGGCGGTCCAGAGGGCGATCTTCTGGCGTATGCCCTCCCTTTCGGGGCCTTAGCTCAGTTGGTAGAGCGCTGTCTTTGCATGGCAGATGTCAGGGGTTCGACTCCCCTAGGCTCCACGGAAAGAACCCCCTTTGACCGGCTTTACGCAGGTCAAAGGGGGTTTTTGTGTGCGGAGAAGCCGAGGGCGGGCCGACGGCCGGTCCGTATGGGCTCCGGTCGCGGGAGCTCTGGCCCTCGGACACGTGATGCCGGACGCGGCGCCCGTGAAATTTTGATCTCAAGTTTTTTCACAGCCGTCCCTGCCCGGGGCGGTCCTGTTTCAACGGGTGCGGCGGAACCGGCACTTGACCGTCCGCTGTCACATGACGTGGCTTCGTCAACCTTCGCCCTACACCTTTCTGGGGCGCGGAGGGGTCTTGGGGCGCGTGTGCGGTGAAGTGCGTCACAGGGTTTTCGTTGCGATCTTTGCGATTGTTTGCGCAAAGGGGTGCCCGTGCCCGGGGCGGGTGGCCGCCGGGTGGCTGATCGAGGTGACGTGACGGTGGCATGCAGGAGTCGTGAAGGCTTGCGTGAGCTGCCGTGAACGGACATACGTAATCAGAGTATTGCGCTCCGTTAATCAGACCGGGATGAACGTTGCACAGGCGGTCGGTTGCAAACGTCATCGTGAGTGGAGGCGTGAAGAGAGCGCTCTCACGGCTGCCTGTACAAGGGCCGGTTGCACTGCGGCGTCCTCTGTTTCACGTGAAACATGACCGTGGGCACAACTGTGGGGCAGGAGGCGTCCGGCCTCCTGCCCCACAGTTGTTCGACAGATCCGGTGTCCGCGCCGGGCGCACGAGGTGTGCCCGGCGTGCCGGTCCGGTCAGCCGCGTTCCTGCTGGTTCGCCGCTTCCGTCTCGGCCTGCTTGGCCTGGACCTCGGGGTCGAGGTCCTCCTGGCCGCTGCCGTCGACCGCGGCCAGACGGCTGGTCTCCGGCACCTCCGTGGCGGCGGGCGGTTCGACCAGCCAGTCGGGGTTGGCCTGCTTGTCCCACCACTTCCAGGCGGCGAAGGCGCCACCGGCCAGGATGCCCAGAACGGCCAGTCGCTTGGTGAGGCGGCCGGCCCTGGCCCGCCGCTCGTGCTTGCGGACCAGCTTCTCGATCTCCTTGGCCGAGACCTGACCGCGCAGGGCCGCCAGGGCCGCCGCACTGCGGGAGGCCGCCTCCGCGCGAGCGGGTCCGGCCGCCGCCCGGGCCTGCTCGATCTTCGGACGGGAGTACTCCGCGGCCTGCCGGGCGGCCTTGCGCGTACGGACCGCGGCTTCGTGCGCGGTCTGGTCGACCTTCGGCGGCACATGGGTGAGTGCCTGCCCGATGCGTGGTGCGAGATGTGCGTCGTACTGGGTGCGTGCCTGTTCAGCGGCGGACGACACCTTGGGCGCGAGCTTCACACGCGCTTCGTGCGCGTAGTGGGTGGCTCGGTCCTTTGTCGTGTCGGCGTAGGGCGCCACCACTTCCGCGGCGTGCCGCACGCTGTCCTTCGCCGACTCGGCCGCCGCGCGCACGCTGTCCTTGCGGGTCACGGGATCCTCCTCCTCGGTGGCGTACATGGGGGATTGGGGCCGTCCCCCGGAAAGTCACAGTTCGCCTTTCCATCCTTATCCGGATCATGCCTGCCGGAGCGCTTCTGGGCATGCGAGGGCGGGCATCCGGGTCATGAATGGTGACTCCGGGAGTACTTGGTGCAATAACCGATCAATACGGTGCAACAGGAGCTTGCGACGACAATGCCACGGATCCCGGGACCGCGCGCCTGTTTGGTGCCGAGCAACCGAAGCGGATGAAGCAATCGGAGCAGGAGGGGCGGAAGCGGTCGTACGGCGGTGACGGAGGATCGGCGGCGCGGTACGTGCGAGGATCGGGGAGTCACAGAGGACAACGGAAGGCAGATCGTGGCCGAGCAGCTCTACGCCACCCTGAAGACCAATCACGGCGACATCGAAGTGCGGCTCCTGCCGAACCACGCGCCCAAAACGGTCCGCAACTTCGTCGAACTCGCCACGGGCGAGCGTGAGTGGACCAACCCGGCCACGGGTGCCAAGTCCAAGGACAGGCTCTACGACGGCACGGTCTTCCACCGGGTGATCAGCGGCTTCATGATCCAGGGCGGCGACCCGCTGGGCAACGGCACCGGCGGCCCCGGCTACGAGTTCGAGGACGAGTTCCACCCGGACCTGGCCTTCGACAAGCCGTACCTGCTGGCCATGGCGAACGCCGGCCCGGGCACCAACGGCTCCCAGTTCTTCATCACCGTCTCCCCGACGGCGTGGCTGACCCGCAAGCACACCATCTTCGGCGAGGTCACCGGGGCCGGCCAGAAGATCGTGGACGGCATCGCGACGGTGCAGACCAACCCGCGCACCGACCGCCCCGTCAAGGACGTCGTCATCGAGTCGGTCGTCGTGGAGACCCGCTGAGGACCGTGGGGATCTGCTGGGGGGCCCGTAGGGCCCCGCTGAGGATCAAGACCCGTCGGTGAGCCTCCTCCGGCCCTGCGCCGGAGGCTCCCGGAGGGAACCAAACGCCCCGCCCGTCCGTAGGGATGAGCGGGGCGGTGCGTTGCGTACCCCGTGTGCACGGAAGGATGAGGGGACCCGATGGATCAGGCGCCAGGCAGCCCGCAGGGACCGCAGGATGCCCCGAGTCTGCCCACCTGCTACCGGCACCCGGACCGGGAGACCGGCATCCGCTGCGTCCGGTGCGAGCGGCCCATCTGTCCGGAGTGCATGATCAGCGCCTCGGTCGGCTTCCAGTGCCCCGAGTGTGTCCGGGACGGTTCCGGCACGGGCCACGCGGCCGGCGCCGCACAGCCCCGCACCATCGCGGGCGGCACGATCGCCGCGGACCCCCGCCTCTTCACCAAGATCCTCGTCGGGCTCAACATCGCCCTCTTCCTGGTCCAGCTGCGCGCGGGCGACCGCTTCACAAACAACTTCTTCCTGATCGGCCAGGCGCCCCTGCCGGGCCTCGAAGGTCTCCAGGGAGTCGCCGAGGGCCAGTGGTACCGGCTGGTCACGGCGATGTTCCTGCACGACAGCCACAGCTACTTCCACATCCTCTTCAACATGGTCAGCCTGTGGTGGATCGGCGGCCCGCTGGAGGCGGCGCTCGGCCGCGCCCGCTATCTCGCCCTGTACATGGTCTCCGGTCTCGCGGGCAGCGCGCTCACGTATCTGCTGGCCGCGCCGAACCAGCCCTCGCTCGGTGCCTCCGGTGCGATCTTCGGCCTCTTCGGCGCGACCGCCGTCCTGATGCGCCGGCTCAACTACGACATGCGCCCGGTCATCGCCCTGCTGGTGATCAACCTGATCCTCACCTTCGGGTGGAGCAACATCGCCTGGCAGGCCCACATCGGCGGGCTCGTCGGCGGTGTCCTCGTCGGGTACGCGATGGTCCACGCGCCCCGGGAGCGACGGGCGCTGATCCAGTACGGCGCGTGTGCGCTGGTGCTGCTCGCGGTGGTGGTCATGACACTCGTCAGGACGGGTCAGCTCACCTGAGCCGCGCGCGCCGGGCCCTCTCCACAGACGTGGGGAAGCCCGGAACGTCTCCACAGGCTCTCCACAGGCTGAGGAGGACACAGGCCGCGAAAGCGCGGTCGGGGCGGCGCTCGAAGTCCTCGGACATCCACGTTGTCCACAGACCGTGGCGGATCTTGTGCATGCTGTTGGGGAACACGTGTGCCCCTCGCCTCTGATCTGGGTTTCCCCAGGCGGGACGGGGGGCGAACAAGCTTCCGGATCCCGGTAGGTCAGTCGTACCGGCGTCAACACAGCGTCAACCCAAGCGGGTTATCCACAGATCGTGTGAACTTTTCCCCAGTGTGGAAATCTCTGTGGATAACTCAGGGGACGGCTTGGGCCAGGGCTTGCGGAAAAGGGCCCGTACGAGATCCGTACGAGCCCTCGACCTGCCGAGCGGGCGTTACTTCCACTGTGTGGAGACGCCGAAGCCCGCCGCGATGAAACCGAAGCCGACCACGATGTTCCAGTTGCCCAGCGAGTCGATCGGCAGGGAACCGTCCGTCACGTAGAACACCACGATCCAGGCCAGGCCGATGAGGAACAGGGCCAGCATGACCGGGGCGACCCAGGCACGGCTGTTCAGATTGATGTTGGTCGCCTGCTTCGCCGGGGGCGGCGTGTAGTCGGCCTTCTTGCGGATACGTGACTTCGGCACGAGGGTCTCTCCTGTCGATGCGCTGCGTGGCCGCGCAGGGAACGGGGGCTGCTCCGGGCAGCGTACAAGGGGACTCCTACGGCTCCCCCGGGCGTCCGTTAGCGTAGTGCTTCCGCGGCGCCGAAGGAGATAAGGGTACGTTGAGCAATTCTGCCGACTCTCCCCAGCCGGGTTCCGATTCCCCCCGGCAGGGTTCCGGTCCCGGCCGCAACGGGCGTTTCCGGCCGGTGCGGCTGCTGACCGTGGCCGTTTTCGCGCTGGCCGGACTGATCTTCTTCACCAGCTTCGACACGGCCAAGGGCACCAACATCCGTACGGACGCCTCGCTGCTGAAGCTCTCCGACCTCATCCAGGAGCGCAGCCACAAGAACGGGCAGCTCGACGAGAGCAACGGATCGCTGCGCGACGACGTGGAGACCCTCGCCGAGCGGGACAACGGCAGCACCGCGACCGAGGCGGCCGAACTCGCCGCCCTGGAGAAGAACGCGGGCACGCAGAAGCTCAAGGGCGAGGCTCTGACCGTCACCCTCGACGACGCCCCGCCGAACGCGACGGCCAAGCTCCCCGGCTACCCCGAGCCGCAGCCCGACTACCTGGTCATCCACCAGCAGGACCTGCAGGCCGTGGTCAACGCCCTGTGGCAGGGCGGAGCCGAGGGGATCAAGGTCATGGACCAGCGGCTGATCTCCACCAGCGCCGTCCGCTGCGTCGGCAACACCCTGATCCTCCAGGGCCGCGTCTACTCGCCCCCGTACAGGATCCAGGCGGTCGGGGACCCGGAAAAGCTGGAGAAGGCCCTCACGGAGTCCCCCGCCATCCAGAACTACATGGTGTACGTCAACGTCTACGGGCTCGGCTGGAAGGTCGAGGAGAACGGGAGGACGACGCTGCCCGGCTACTCGGGCACGGTGGACCTCCACCATGCCGAGCCCGTGGAACCGTAGCGGAACCATCGGCAAGCCCGTGGCGCGGCCGCCGTCGGGGTAGAAGGCTGTGGAGCAGGGGAACAGCTGCCGCGGGGGGACGTCGTGTCGGTACGGGTGGTCGTCAGGACGTTCAGCGAGCTGTGCGTCACGGTCGGCACCGTGATCGTGCTCTTCGTCGTGTACGTGCTGTTCTGGACGGGCGTGAAGGCCGACACCGCGATGGACGACCAGATCGCGCAGCTGGAGGAGCAGTGGGCGAAGGGCTCCGTGACCGCCGGTCCCGGCGAGCCGGGACCCGCGCGGAGCCAGGGGGCGGCTCCCCGGAAAACCGCCGCCTACAGGGACGGCAGGCCCTTCGCCGTGATGTACGTCCCCCGGCTCGGTTCCACCTGGCACAAGCCCGTGCTCGAGGGTACGAGGACGAAGACCCTGAAGAAGGGCCTGGGCCACTACGCGAGCACCGCGCGGCTCGGTGAGCGGGGGAACTTCGCCGTCGCCGGACACCGCCGGACCTACGGGGACCCGTTCAAGGACTTCCCCAGGTTGCGCCGGGGGGACGCGGTGGTGCTGACCGACGGCACGTCCTGGTTCACGTACCGCGTCGACGCCGGGCCGTACCGGACGCTGCCGGGTGACACCGCGGTCGTCGACCCCGTACCGGAGAAGTCCGGGTACACGCGAGAGGGCCGTTATCTGACGCTGACCACCTGTGACCCCGAATGGGGCCACAGTCACCGGCTGATCGTCTGGGCACATCTTGACGGAACCCAGCCCGTGGAGGCTGGGAAACCGGCGGCTCTACGCCGTTAGTCTGGGTGGGTACGGCGTGAGTCTGGTGCCGTGGTGCGACGGAAGGGACGGCATGTACGGCTTTATCTGGCGGCATCTGCCGGGGAACACGTGGATCAAGGCGCTGCTCTCGATCGTGCTGGCCCTCGCGGTGGTCTACGTGCTCTTCCAGTACGTCTTCCCGTGGGCCGAACCGCTGCTCCCCTTCAACGATGTGACGGTGGACAACCAGTGACCGCGCGCATTCTCGTCGTCGACAACTACGACAGCTTCGTCTTCAACCTGGTCCAGTACCTCTACCAGCTCGGCGCCGAGTGCGAGGTGCTGCGCAACGACGAGGTGGCGATGGCGCACGCGCAGGACGGGTTCGACGGCGTGCTGCTGTCGCCCGGCCCCGGTACCCCCGAGCAGGCGGGGGTCTGCGTCGAGATGGTGCGGCACTGCGCCGCGACCGGGGTCCCCGTCTTCGGGGTCTGCCTCGGAATGCAGTCGATCCAGGTGGCGTACGGCGGCGTGGTGGACCGCGCGCCCGAGCTGCTGCACGGAAAGACCTCGCTCGTCGAGCACGTGGGTGGGGGCGTGTTCGCCGGGCTGCCGTCCCCGTTCACCGCCACCCGCTACCACTCGCTGGCCGCCGAGCCGACGACCGTGCCGGCCGATCTCGAGGTCACGGCCCGTACCCACGACGGGATCATCATGGGTCTGCGCCATCGTGAACTGCCGGTCGAGGGAGTGCAGTTCCACCCCGAGTCGGTACTGACCGAGCACGGTCACCACATGCTGGCCAACTGGCTGACCGAGTGCGGTGACCAGGGCGCCGTGACCAGGTCGGTGGGGCTCGCCCCGGTGGTGGGCAGGGTCACGGCGTGACCGCCCTGCGCCCCGAGCGCGACAGTGCCGCCCCGTACGGCGAGGACGCCGGGTACGGGGGCGCTGCGGCGTTCGAGGTGCCGGGCGCCTACGGGGGCGCGGCGCCCTTCGAGGCGGCTCCGGGGCCGGTGGCCGACGGCCGGGCGGGCGGCGCGATGCAGGCCGCCGTGGACGGGCTGGCCGACCCGCTCAGCGACCCCCTGCCGGGCCGGCGGCAGCCGGTGGCGTCCGAGCAGGGGTGGTACGACCCGCAGCCGTACGCGGCCCAGACGTACGCGGCGCAGACGGCGGCGCAGACGTACGACCCGGACTGGAGCGTCGGGCAGAACGCGTCGGCGTACGCGGAGCCGGGCGGCCGTGCGCCCGCGGAGCCCGCGCACGGCCACTCCGCGCCGCAGCCGCCGTACGGGGCACCGCAGCCCCAGCAGTCCTACGCGCGGCCGCAGTCCGGGCCGCAGCAGGTCCGGGCCCAGCAGTCCTACGGCCGGGGCCAGGCGGGGCCCGCCGCCGTGGACCCGCAGTCCGCGTACACCGGGTCCCCGCGGTCGTACGGGCAACCGCAGGCGGCGTACCCGTACGAGACGGCCCACGCGTCCGCCGGGGCACCCGCCGCGTCCGTCGCGCCTCCGTCCTCCGAGGAGACGGTCGCGCTGCGTGTTGCCGACATCGGGTCCGCGACCGGTCCGGCGGCGTCCTCGGCGCCCTCAGCGCCTTCTGCGGGCTCCGCAGCGGCTCCCGGCGCTCCCGGTGCCTCCGGCGGCCGTGCGGCCCGGCGCAAGGCCTCCAGGCGCCATGGAAGGCACGGCGGGACCGACGCCGGCGAGGCGCACGAGGCGCACGGTGCACATGCGGCGGCCGACACGGCCGACGCGCCCGTCTCGCGCGCGGCGGCCAGGCGTGCGGCCAAGGCGCGCAAGCCCGGGGCGGCCGTGATGGCCAGCCGGGTGATCGGTGAGGTCTTCATCACGACCGGTGTGCTGATGCTGCTGTTCGTGACCTACCAGCTGTACTGGACGAACATCCGCGCCCACGCGCAGGCCGACAGCGAGGCGAGCAGCCTGCAGGACGACTGGGCGAGCGGCAAGGGGAAGCCGGGGACGTTCGAGCCCGGCCAGGGCTTCGCCCTCCTGCACATCCCCAAGCTCGACGTGGTGGTGCCGATAGCCGAGGGCATCGACAAGAAGCGGGTGCTGGACCGCGGCATGGTCGGCCACTACGCCGAGGAGGGCGTGAAGACCGCGATGCCGGACGCCAAGAAGGGCAACTTCGGGCTCGCGGGCCACCGCAACACGCACGGGGAACCGTTCCGGTACATCAACCGCCTCGAGCCGGGCGACCCGATCGTCGTCGAGACGCAGGACAAGTACTTCGTCTACAAGATGTCCTCGATCCTGCCGGTGACGTCGCCGAGCAACACGGCCGTCCTGGACGAGATCCCCAAGGGGTCGACCTTCAGGAAGGCGGGCCGCTACATCACGCTCACCACGTGCACCCCGGAGTTCACCAGTAAGTACCGGATGATCGTCTGGGGCACGATGGTCGAGGAGCGGCCGCGCGACCAGGGCAAACCGGAAGCACTCGTCGGCTGAGCGTGCGTGCGGCAGGATCTTGAACAGCTTTCCGAGACACCAGACGGGGAAAACGCAGTGGCAGCGACGACCGACCACGAAGAGCACACGGACGCGCCGGCATCCGCGCCCCCGCCGCGGCGGCGCGGCGGCGGCGGCGGGTTCGCGACGGCCGTCAGCGTCCTGGGCGAACTCCTCATCACCGCGGGTCTGGTCCTCGGCCTGTTCGTCGTCTACTCGCTGTGGTGGACGAACGTGGTGGCGGACCGCGAGGCCGACAAACAGGGCGACAAGGTGCGCGACCACTGGGCCGAGGGCCGCGGTCCGGTCGGGCTGGACACCAAGGACGGCATCGGCTTCCTGCACGTCCCGGCGATGGGGAACGGCGAGGTGCTGGTCAAGAAGGGCACCGCCACGAAGCTGCTCAACGACGGCATCGCCGGTTACTACACGAACCCCGTCAAGTCCGCCCTCCCGCAGGACAAGAAGGGCAACTTCTCGCTGGCCGCCCACCGCGACGGCCACGGGGCGAAGTTCCACAACATCGACAAGATCGAAAAGGGCGACGCGATCGTCTTCGAGACCAAGGACGAGTGGTACGTCTACAAGGTCTACGCGACGCTCCCCGAGACGTCGAAGTACAACATCAAGGCGCTCGCGCCCGTCCCCGAGGAGTCGGGCAGGCGGAAGGCGGGCCGCTACATCACGCTGACGACCTGCACGCCGGTCTACACGTCCCGCTACCGGTACGTGGTCTGGGGCGAGCTGGACCGGGTGGAGAAGGTGGACGACGAGCGGACGCCCCCGGCGGAGCTGCGCTGATGCGACCGGGTCCCCCGAAGGACGTACGGCGGCGTTCCTGAGGCTCGTGTGCCGGGCAGCACGCGAGGTGCGGCGGGCGGACAGGGACACATGAAGACGCGGTCGGACACGACGAAGCCCCGGTGCCCTCCTGCGAGGGTGCCGGGGCTTCGTCGTGTCGTGGTCCGGTGGGACCGGCCGGGCGTCAGCCCGAGGAGCCGCCCAGGAAGCCGCCGCCGTTGCCGTTGCCGCCGTTGTCGTTCTGTGCGCCGACCGTGACGAGGTTGACCTTGTCGCCGGGCTTCACCTCGTTGCCCTCACCCGGGTCGCTGGCCAGGACGAGGGAGTTGTCGTCCTGCGATCCGTTGATGTTGCCGACCTGGAGCTGGTTCTGCGAGAGCACCTGCTTGGCCTGGGCGAGGGTCATCTGGGTGACCTTCGGCATGGCGAACTTCTGCGGTTCCTCCTCCTTCTTCGCCTTGCCGATCTGGATGGTCACCGTGGAACCGGGATCCACCGGCGAGCCCGCCTGCGGCGAGGTCGCGATGACCTTGCCGACCAGGTTGTCGTCGTCGGTCTCCACCTCGGTGCAGTTGCCGGTGAGGTCGTTCTGCTCCATCCGGGCCTTCGCCTGGTCACAGCTCTGACCGCCGACGTCCGGCACGGTGGACTGCTTCTTCTCCTTGGCGACGGTGAGGGTGATCGTGGAACCCTTCTCCACCTCCTCGCCCGAGGACGGGTCCTGGTCCAGGACGGTGCCGGGGTCCTCGCTGGACTCCTTGCTCTCCGTCTTGACGTCGAACCCGTACTTGTCGCCCTCAAGTTTCTTGGTGGCGGCTTCGACCGAGTCGTCGATGACGTTCGGAACCGCCACCTTCGGCGCCCCCGTCGACACCGTCAGGGTGATCGTGTCGCCCTTCTTGACCTCGGTCTTCGCGGCCGGACTCTGGTCGCAGACACTGCCCTTGGGGGTGTCCTCGCACGGCTTCTCGTTGATCGTGAGTTCGAGCTCGCGGTTGGCCGCCAGCTGTTTGGCGTCGGCCACGGTCTGGTTCACGAAGTTGGGCGTGGGGAACGGATCGTCCCCGGCGTCGCCGTTCCCGCTGAAGACCCACATGCCGATGAGGACCGCGCCGACCAGCACGAGCACACCGGCCACGGCGAGGAGGATCGTCGAGGTGTTGTTCTTCTTCTGCTGACGCCGCCGGCCCGCCCGGTCGTCGTAGCCGAAGCCGCCGTCGTCCGGGTTGGTGGGCGGCAGCATCGTGGTGTGCTGGCCGTCCGAGGAGCGCATGGCCGTCGTCGGCTGGTCGTCCGGGTAACCGCCGTAGCCGACCGAGCCCATGGCCGCCGTCGCCGCGACGGGCTGGCCGTCGAGACAGGCCTCGATGTCGAGGCGCATCTCGTCGGCGGACTGGTAGCGGTAGTCCGGGTCCTTGGTGAGCGCCTTCAGGACGATGGCGTCCATCTCGGGCGTGATCTCGGGGTCGAAGACGCTCGGCGGCTGCGGTTCCTCGCGTACGTGCTGGTACGCGACCGCGACCGGGGAGTCCCCGATGAACGGCGGTCGCACGGTGAGGAGTTCGTACAGCAGGCAGCCCGCCGAGTACAGGTCGGAACGGGCGTCGACCGGCTCGCCCTTCGCCTGCTCGGGGGAGAGGTACTGCGCCGTCCCTATGACCGCCGCGGTCTGCGTCATCGTCATGCCGGAGTCGCCCATCGCACGGGCGATGCCGAAGTCCATGACCTTGACCTGGCCGTTGCGCGTCAGCATGACGTTCGCCGGCTTGATGTCGCGGTGGACGATGCCGGCGCGGTGCGAGTACTCGAGCGCCTGGAGGATGCCGATGGTCATCTCCAGGGTGCGCTCGGGCAGCAGCTTGCGCCCGGAGTGCAGCAGCTCGCGCAGCGTGGACCCGTCGACGTACTCCATCACGATGTACGGGATGGAGATGCCCTCGATGTAGTCCTCGCCGGTGTCGTACACGGCGACGATCGCGGGATGGTTGAGCGAGGCGGCCGACTGGGCCTCCCGGCGGAAGCGGGCCTGGAACGACGGGTCGCGTGCGAGGTCCGCCCGCAGCGTCTTCACCGCCACGGTGCGGCCGAGCCGGGTGTCATGGGCGAGGTGTACCTCCGCCATGCCACCACGGCCGAGCACATGGCCCAGCTCGTACCGGCCGCCGAGGCGACGCGGCTCTTCCATAGCTACCTACCAGCCTTTTCCGACGGTCCTGACCACACCACATGTGGTCCGGCGGTGTGCTGTCCGGGCATACCGTACCCGGACCGCCTTGACTGACCCGGCCACAACCGTCACCCGATACGAGACCGGTATCGCAACGTGCACCGATGCGAGGGGGACGTGAGCGGGGTCACTTCTTGCTGTCGACGACTGCCTTCATCACGTCCCTCGCGATCGGAGCGGCGAGACCACCGCCGGAGATGTCGTCACGGTTGGCGCTCTCGTCCTCGACCACCACGGCGACGGCGACCGGAGAGCTGCCGTCGTCGAGTTTCGCGTACGAGATGAACCACGCGTACGGGTTCTCGCTGTTCTCGACACCGCGCTGCGCGGTACCGGTCTTGCCGCCGACGGTGACGCCGCCCTCGTTGATGTCGCCCTTGGTGCCGGTGCCTTCCTTGACGACCGTCTCCATCATCGACTGGAGGATCTGGGCGTTCTTCTCGGAGAGCGGCTCGCTCATCTTCTCGGGGTCGGTCTGCTCGATGACGTCGAGGCCCGGCGCCTGGAGCTTGTCGACCATGTACGGCTTCATGAGCGTGCCGTCGTTGGCGACGGCCGAGGCCACCATGGCCATCTGCAGCGGGGTCGTCGCGGTCTCGAACTGGCCGATGGAGCTGAGCGCGGTCTGCGGCCGGTCCATCTTCTCGGGGAAGACGGAGGCGCTGGAGCGGACCGGCACGAACTGCTCCTCGTTGAAGCCGAACTTCTTGGCCGTCTCCAGCATGTCCTCCTTGCCGACGTCGACGCCCAGCTTGCCGAAGACGGTGTTGCAGGAGACGCGCAGCGCCTCGCGCAGCGTCGCGTTCTTGCAGGGGATGTTCCCCTCGTTCTTCAGCTCGGTGGTGGTGTCCGGCAGGGTGTACGGCAGTGGCGAGTCGGTTTTCTCGTCGGCGCTGTCGACGATGCCGTGCTCCAGCGCCGCCGCGGCCGTGACCACCTTGAAGGTCGACCCGGGCGGGTAGATCTCGCGCAGCGCCCGGTTCTGCATCGGGTCGTCGGGGTTGTTCTTCTTCTGGAGCTTGTTCCAGGCCTTGCCGTCGACCTTGGTGGAGTTGCCGGCGAACTTCGACGGGTCGTACGAGGGGGTGGAGGCCAGCGCCAGGATCGCGCCGGTCTCCGGGTCGATCGCGGCGACGGCGCCCTTGCCCTGCCTCAGCAGGCCGTTGTACGCGGCCTTCTGCGCGGCGGCGTTGAGCGTGGTGACGACATTGCCGCCCTCCTGCTTCTTGCCGGTGATCATGTCGAGGGTGCGGCGGAAGAACAGCCGGTCGTCGTTGCCGGTGAGGATGCCGTCCTCGATGCTCTCCAACTGCGTGGCACCGAAGGCCTGCGAGGCGTAGCCCGTGACGGGGGCCCACATCGCGCCGTCCTTGTAGGTGCGCTTGTAGGCGAAGTCGTTGAAGTCGCCGCCGTTCGTCTTGGTGGACCCGGTGATCGGGTTGCCGTCGACGATGATGTCGCCGCGCGGGGTGGCGTAGCGCGCGATGGCGACGCGGCGGTTCTTCGTGTCGTCCTTCAGCGCGTCCGCCTGGACGTACTGGATCCAGTTGTCGCGGATGAGGAGGGCGAGGACGAGGAGTCCGCAGAAGATCGCGATCCGGCGCAGGGGCTTGTTCACGGTCGGACCACCTGGGTCATCTCGGCGTCGGGGTTGGGTGCGGGGGCCGGCGCGGGCCGGCGGGCGGTGTCGCTGATCCGGATCAGGATGCCGATGAGCGCCCAGTTGGCGATGACGGAGGAGCCTCCGTACGCCAGGAACGGCATCGTCATACCGGTCAGCGGGATCAGGCCCATGACGCCGCCGGCGACCACGAAGACCTGGAGGGCGAAGGCGCCGGACAGGCCGATGGCGAGCAGCTTGCCGAAGGGGTCGCGGGCGGCGAGGGCGGTGCGCACGCCGCGCTCCACGATCAGGCCGTACATCAGCAGGATCGCCATCACGCCCGCCAGGCCCAGCTCCTCGCCGAAGGTGGCGAGGATGAAGTCGGAGTTGGCGGCGAAGCCGATGAGGTCGGAGTTGCCCTGGCCGAGCCCGGTGCCGAGGGTGCCGCCGGAGCCGAAGGCCCACAGGGCCTGCATGGACTGCTCGGTGTGGCCGAAGACGCCCTGCTGGCTCAGCTCGTACTCGCGCATCGGGTCGAGCCAGGCCTGGACGCGCTGCTGGACGTGCGACTCGAAGGAGGCCACGCCGACGGCGCCGGCCGCGGACATCAGCATGCCGAAGACGATCCAGCTGGTCCGCTCGGTGGCGACGTACAGCATGATCACGAACATGCCGAAGAAGAGGAGCGAGGTACCGAGGTCGGTCTCGAAGACCAGGATCAGGATGGAGATGATCCAGACGACGATGATCGGGCCCAGGTCGCGTCCGCGCGGCAGGTAGATGCCCATGAAGCGGCGGCTTGCGAGGGCCAGCGCGTCGCGCTTCACCATCAGGTAGCCGGCGAAGAAGATCGCGAGGACGATCTTCGCGAACTCTCCGGGCTGGATGGTGAAGCCGGCGATCGAGATCCAGATCCTGGCGCCGAAGACGTTCAGGCCGAGGCCCGGGACCAGGGGCAGGAGCAGCAGGATCAGCGCGCCGACCATGGAGATGTAGGTGTAGCGCTGCAGGACGCGGTGGTCCTTGAGGAAGACCAGGACGGCCACGAAGAGGGCGACGCCCAGCGCGGAGTACAGCAGCTGGCGGGGGGCCGCCTCGACGAACGTGCTGCTCGCCTGCAGCCGCTTGGACTGGTCCAGGCGCCAGATGACGACGAGCCCGATGCCGTTGAGCAGCGTCGCCAGCGGCAGCATCAGCGGGTCCGCGTACGGTGCGAACTTCCGTACGACGATGTGGCCGACGCCGGCCAGCAGGCCGAGCCCGAGCCCGTAGCTCAGCAGGCCGGGCGGCACCGAGTCATTGATCGCCAGCCCGACGTTGGCGTAGGCGAACACCGGGATGACCACGGCGAACACGAGCAGCGCGAGCTCGGTGTTGCGCCGGCTCGGTGTGCCGATCGAGCCGATCGTGGACGTGTGGTGCGTCGGCGTGTTGGAAGTGCTGCTCATCGTGTGAAAGGGCCCCTCACGGCTGCTTACTGCTTACCGCACAGCGAGACCAGCTTCTGCTCTTCGTCGGAGAGGCTGGGGCCGGGTGTGGGCGTGGGTGCGGTCGTGGACTTGGACGGGTCGGGCGACGGACCGGACGGGGGCGCCGTCGGCGTCGGTGTGGCCTTGGACGCGACGGAGGTCCGTGTGGTTCCCGTGACCCCGCCGGCCTCGCCCTCGCCGGTCTTCGCGTTCTGCTCGCTCTCGGCCTTGCGGCGGTCGGCGTCCTTCTTGCACGCGGACGCCTGCGTCTCGAGCTCGTCGATCTTCGACCGGGCGTCCTTCAGACCGCCCTCGGTGATCGTCGCCTCGATCTGCTTCTGCTGGTACGGCGGCAGGTACTTGAGTTCGATCTTCGGGTAGTCCTTCTCCACCTTCGAGAGCGAGACCCAGGCGAGGTCCTGGCTGATGCCGCGGTACAGCGCGACGTGCTCGTCGTTGGCGCCCACGTAGTACTGCGTCTGCGTCCAGCGGTAGCCGCCGTACAGCCCGCCGCCGATGACGCCGAGCGCGAGCACGATGTAGAAGGATCTCTTCAGCCACTTCCGCCCGGAGCGCGGCTTGACGAAGTCCTCGTCGGAGTAGCCGGCGAACCCGTCGGTGGGTACGTACCCGGTGGTGTCGCCGCTGCCGGGCGGGCCGAACTCGCCGCCGCCCTGTCCGGGCACCTGGCGGCCGAGGCCGGAGGCACGGCCGGCGGGCGTCTGCATGGCGCCGTCGTCCTGCGACTGGAGCTGGTTCTCGGCGACCGCGCCCACGACGACGGGTACGTCGGAGAGCTGGCCGGCGAGGGTGTCGCCGCCGTCGATGTCGAGGACGTCGGCCACGATGACGGTGATGTTGTCGGGACCGCCGCCGCGCAGCGCCAGCTCGATCAGCTGCTGCACGGTCTCCTGGGGGCCCTGGTAGCTGGCGAGGGTGTCTTCCATCGTCTGGTGGGAGACGACCCCGGAGAGCCCGTCGGAGCAGATCAGGTACCGGTCGCCGGCCCGCACCTCACGGATGGAGAGGTCGGGCTCGACGTGGTCGCCGCTGCCCAGCGCGCGCATGAGGAGGGACCTCTGCGGGTGGGTGGTGGCCTCTTCCTCCGTGATGCGGCCCTCGTCGACGAGGCGCTGCACCCACGTGTGGTCCTGGGTGATCTGGGTGAGCACGCCGTCGCGCAGCAGGTAGGCGCGCGAGTCGCCGACGTGCACGAGGCCGAGCCGCTGGCCCGTCCACAGGAGGGCGGTGAGGGTGGTCCCCATGCCCTCGAGCTGGGGGTCCTCCTCGACCATCATCCTGAGCTGGTCGTTGGCGCGCTGCACGGCCGTGCCGAGGGAGGTGAGGATGTCGGAGCCGGGCACGTCGTCGTCGAGCGCCACGATGGTGGAGATCACCTCGGACGAGGCGACCTCACCGGCGGCCTGGCCGCCCATCCCGTCGGCGATCGCGAGCAGCCGTGGTCCGGCGTAACCGGAGTCCTCGTTGCCCTCTCGGATCATGCCCTTGTGCGATCCGGCGGCGAAGCGCAGTGACAGACTCATGCGCACCTCGCCCGTCGGCTCCGGGTACATCCGCACGGTGCCCACCCTCCGGTCGGGAGCGCGCCGGGATCCGCCGTGGGGACCGCCGCTGCTCGCTCGCTCCGCTCGCGCTCATTCATGACGTAGCACTACTTCCGCAGCTCGATGACGGTCTTGCCGATGCGGATCGGCGAGCCCAGCGGAACCGGCGTGGGAGTCGTCAGTCGGGTCCGGTCGAGATAGGTGCCGTTGGTGGACCCGAGATCCTCGACGATCCACTGGCCGTCCCGGTCCGGGTAGATCCTGGCATGTCTGCTGGATGCGTAGTCGTCGTCCAGCACGATGGTGCTGTCGTGTGCGCGCCCCAGCGTGATGGTCTGCCCCTGGAGGGCAACGGTCGTGCCCGTGAGGATGCCCTCGGAGACGACCAGTTTGGTGGGAGCGCCGCGGCGCTGGCGGCTGCCGCCACCGGCCGCCGCCTGCTGGCGCTGCGGTGGTGGCGCGGTCTGGCGCGCGGCCTGCTGCGGCCGCTGGGCTTCCCGTCGCGACCCGCGCTGTGTGACACGCGTTCCGAACAGGTCGCTGCGGATGACCTGCACGGCCACGATCACGAACAGCCACAGTACGGCCAGGAAACCCAGCCGCATGACCGTGAGGGTCAGCTCTGACATTGCCCCCGCTTCACCCTTCGGCTTGCCGGTAAATGATGGTGGTGCTGCCCACGACGATCCGCGAGCCGTCGCGGAGCGTAGCGCGGGTGGTGTGCTGTCCGTCCACCACGATGCCGTTGGTGGACCCGAGATCCTGGATCGTAGAGGGCGTTCCGGTCCGGATCTCGCAGTGCCGGCGTGAGACGCCGGGGTCGTCGATCCGCACGTCGGCTTCGGTGCTGCGGCCCAGCACGAGCGTCGGGCGGGAGATCTGATGGCGGGTGCCGTTGACTTCGATCCAGTGCCGTGTGCGTCCGCCCGGCTGCGGGGCCGCGGCGGGCCGCTGGCCCGCTGGTGCGGCGCCCGGACGCCCGCCGGGCGGCGGTGCGGCAGGCATGGGGGGAGCGGCCGCGGGCGGGTAGCCGTAGCCGCCGGCCTGGCCGCGGGCGGCCGCCGGGGGCGGGCCCGCGGGGGCGCGCTCGGAGGTGACGGCCTGCTGGTTGGCGGCCTGCTGGTTCGCGGAGGAGGCGAGCGTGCGACTGCGCACCCGGTACAGGCCGGTGTCGAGGTCGTCCGCCTTCTCCAGGTGGACCTTGATGGTGCCCATAAAGGTGTAGCGCTGCTGCTTGGCGTAGTCGCGCACCATGCCGGCCAGCTCGTCGCCGAGCTGGCCCGAGTAGGGGCTGAGCCGCTCGAAGTCCGGCGTGCTCAGCTCCACGATGAAGTCGTTGGGGACGACGGTCCGGTCGCGGTTCCAGATGGTGGCGTTGTTGTCGCACTCGCGCTGGAGTGCTCCCGCGATCTCCACGGGCTGGACCTCTGACTTGAACACCTTGGCGAAGGTGCCGTTGACCAGACCTTCGAGACGTTGCTCGAACTTCTTCAGGACTCCCATGGGGCACCTCCTCCTTCGTCGTTGCCCTGGTACTGCTCACTGATCGTATCCACGCGCCGGGAAATCGGCTGGTTCCCCCTGTCGGCCCGGTCGACAGATGTCGACGCGCACTGAAGTCCCCTCCCGGAGTTCCCGCCGAAGTCCCTCTTCGAACGCCCCCGGCGCACTCCGTATGGGGAGGATCGTAGAGGCGGCCCCACCACAGTGTCCCGCACCCGGCAGTGGACCCAGGCCCCCTCGTGGGGAGATGGCCCGGACCGGTACGAGGTTGATACGTGAACCGGTTCGGCTCGGTACGGGGAAAGGCGGGAACAGCCGGGAACGGTGAGGCCGGGGGCGTCACGGGAGTCGGCCCCGCCGGTGGCGGCGGGGCGCCGCGGGGGCCGGTGGCCCGGCCGCGGCCCTCCCGCCGGCCCCCGGAAACGGATGTGAATCCACCCCGGCCACCGTGCTAATCTTCTGCATGTCGGAAGGCGCTCACCCACCAGGTGGGACACGGAAGACACACCCAATGCGCGGGTGGCGGAATAGGCAGACGCGCTGGATTCAGGTTCCAGTGCCCGAAAGGGCGTGGGGGTTCAACTCCCCCCTCGCGCACCATGAAGAACCGATGAAGCGGGTCTTCGCCGGAGACGAAAGTCCTGGCGGGGCCCGCTTCTCGTATGTCCACCTGCATGTCCCCCGGATGTCCACCCGCATCTCGGTCCGAACCGATGACGGTCGGAGTCGGCAGAGGTGCGAACCGGCAGCGGTGCGACCTGGTGACGGCTCGACCTGGTGACGCTCCGGGCGGTGACACGACAGGGTCCCGGCGGTGAGCTATCTCACTGTTAAGGCCCTGTCTCCGCGCCGTGGATCACCGCTTCCGGGCGGCGCCAGACTGCGCCGGACCTTGTCTGATCCGGACCAACCGCCCTCCGCGCGCGGCGAGTTGTCCGCGAATTCCACCGCTATTGTCCTTGATCGGTAACGGACGCGTCCCAGGGGGACCACCTCGTTCCGCCAGATGGTTCTCTGGGATCGAGCGGGTGAGGAACTGCGTGAAAACGGGGGCGGACATGGCACGGCACGGCAACGGGCAGGGCTGGTACGGCAAGGCGATCGGGGCGGCGCTCGGAGTGGCGGTGCTCGCCGCCGGCGCCTCCATGTGGACCGCGCAGGCCGGTACCGTGAGCGAACCGTCACCGAAGGTGACCGCGTCGGTCAAGCCGGTCGCGGTGACCATCGCGCACTCCTCGGACAAGGGGGCCCGCGGCCTCAACATCACCATCGACGACGGCCCCGACCCCGTCTACACCCCGCAGATGCTCGACGTGCTGCGGGAACACGGGGTGAAGGCCACGTTCTGCATGGTGGGAACGCAGGCGCAGGCCCACCCGGACCTGGTGAAGAAGGTGGTCGCGGCCGGGCACCGGCTGTGCGACCACTCGGTGTCGCACGACACCTCCATGGACAAGAAGTCCCAGGAGTACCAGTCGCAGCAGATACTCAAGGCCGAACGCATGATCACCGAGGCCTCCGGGGGCGTACGGCCGATGTACTACCGGGCTCCCGGCGGCGCGTTCACCCCCTACAGCCGCAAACTGGCCGCCTCCCGCGGCATGCGCCCGCTGGGCTGGAACGTGGACACCAAGGACTTCGAGGGGCCGAGCGCGGACACCATCGTCGCCACCGTCGAGCGGGAACTGCCCAACGGGCCGACGCTCCTCTTCCACGACGCGGGCGGCGACCGCACCCAGACCGTCGAGGCCCTGCGCCGGCTCCTCCCCCAGCTCGAGGAGCAGGGCTACAGCTTCGGCTTCCCGGTGCGCTGATCCGCCTGGTCCGGCCGTGAGGTATCTCACGGCCGGACGGCGCCGGATGCCGGTCCGGACCGCATGGCGGGAGTGGCTCTGTGAAGGTGATCCTCTTCGGGGTGACCGGGGTGACCGGGGTGGCCGGGGTGGCCGGGGTGGCCGGGGTGACCGGGGTGGCCGGGGTGACCGGGGTGGCCGGGCGCGGAGTCCTGCGCGAGTGCCTGCGGGACGCGGCGGTCGGGGCGTGCTCGTCGTCGGCCGTACGCCGGTGGGGGTCACGCACCCGAAACCGCGCGAGGTCCTGCGCGCCGACCTCACGGACCTCGGCGGGCTCGAGGGCGAGTTCTCCGGGTACGACGCCTGCTTCTTCTGCCCCGGCGTCCCGTCGGCGGGCATGAAGGAGACCGCGTACCGCGAGGTGACGTACGGCCCCACGCTCGCGGTCGCGCGCTCCCTGGCCGCCGCGAGTCCGGGACCGACCTTCTGTCTGTTACGTGTCCGGGCAGGGGACCGATCAGCACCGCGCGCGGGCGGGTGATGGCGGGCGGGTGATGTGGGCGCGGGTCAAGGGGGAGACGGGGAACGCGCTGCCGGCACTGGAGGGCGTGGACGCGTACCTGTTCCGGCCGGGGCTCGTCCGGCCGCTGCACGGGATCAGGTCCAGGACGCGGTCGTACCGTGTGGTCCACGCGGTGACCGGCCGCCTGCTGCCGGTCCTGCGGAAGCCGGCGCCCCGGTCGCTCACCACGACGGAACAGGCCGGCCTGGCGATGGTCGCGGTGGCCCGTGGCGGGCCCGGGGAGCGGGTGCTGGGGACCGCGGAGATCAACAGGCTCGCGGGGGCGTGAGGGGCGCTTCTGCCGCGCTCCGAGGCGCGGGACGGGGCGCGGTGGGGCGCGCCGGTGGGGCGAGGTGGTGGGCCGGTGGGTCCGGCCGAGGTGGTGGGCCGGGGGCGGGACAGGTGCCCCGGCCGTGGTGGCCGGCCGGGGCGCGGGGCCGTGGTGGCCTGTGTCAGGCGGCCTTCGACGTGAACTGCTCCGCGAGGGTCCGGCCCTTGGCGGCCGCGTCCTCCAGGGCCTTGGCGCGGGACGCCTCGGCGAGCGGGACCAGCTCCGCCATCGCCGGGACCTGCGAGGCCATCGTGAGCTCCGGGACGATGAACTCGACGTCCAGGCCGAGCATGTCCTTGAGGACGGCCTCCAGGTAGTTCCGCACGTACTCGTAGCCCTCACGGGGCGTGCCCGGCCCGTAGGCGCCGCCGCGGCTGGCCACGATGGTGACCGGGGTGCCCTTGGCGGTCGGGGTCTCACCGGCCGTGCGGCCGACGACGATCACGTTGTCCAGCCACGCCTTGAGGGTCGAGGGGATCGAGAAGTTGTACATGGGCGCGCCGATCAGCACGGCGTCCGCCCCCTCCAGCTCCTCGATGAACTCCAGGCGCCGGGCGAAGGCCGCGGCCTGCTCCGGGGTGTGCTCCGAGGGGTCGGTGAAGGCGGCGGTGTGACCGTCGGCCGAGATGTGCGGGACCGGGTTCGCGTAGAGGTCGCGGTAGACCACCGTGCCCTCCGGGTGCTCCTCCTCCCAGGCCTTGCGGAAGGCGTCCGTGACGGCGCGGGACGCCGAGGCGGAACCGGGGAGGACGGACGAGTCGATGTGCAACAGGGTGGCCATGGGATCTCCGGATGAGTGTGCTCGAAAAGGGCTTCGCTTTAGTACGTCACTATCAATAACACAGGAGCTTACTTTTTTTCATCCCCAAGTCGGGAAGACAGTACTCTGAGGGCATGGCGCTGCAGGAAAACCACGACGCTGCGTCGTGCCGACGGGTCGACGACGGCATCACCCGCGTCTTCCAGGTGCTCGGTAAACGCTGGACGGGCCCGATCGTGGCGGTGCTCCTGCCCGCCCCCGTGCACTTCGCCGACCTGCGCCGGGCCATCCCCGGCATCAGCGAGCGCATGCTCTCCGACCGGCTGACCGAACTGGCGGGCGTCGGAGTGGTGGTGCGCGAGGTCGACGAGGGCCCGCCGCTGCGCGTCTCCTACCGCCTCACGGAGGCCGGCTCCGCGCTGGAGCCCGCGCTCACCGAACTGGGCGCGTGGGCGGAGAAGTACCTGACGGAGGAAGGCCGTTGCCCGGAGCGGTTCCGGAAGTAGCGGTCGAGGGCCCGGGGGCAGCGGCGAGGGCCCGGGGGCAGCGGCGGTGGCCCGGGGGTAGCGGCGGTGGACCGGGGGTAGCGGCGGTGGACCGGGGGCTGTGCCGGGGGCGTCCGCCCGGACTGAGCTGTGGGTTTCCACAACCGGGGAGTTGTCCACAGGGGCGCACGCGGATCGGCGGCCGGGGGTACGGTCGTCACGCATTGATGTTCGTGCGTGACGGTGTTCGTGTGCGGGGGAGGCGGTTCGGGGTGAGTGGTACCGGTGGTGCGGTGGCCGAGGCGATGAGGATCCCGGCGGTGCGCGGGTTCGCGGGCCGGCCGGCGGAGGGCTCGCCGAAGAAGGAGGGCAAGGCGCTGCGGGAACGCGTTCCGCGCAGCGCGCACGCGTCGCTCGACCCGGACGGCGACCGCCCGGACGCGGTGACGGCCGTCGAGAAGTCCGGTCTCGGCCGCATCCCCGAGCTGACCCCCATACGGGTCGGCAGGATGGCGGCCACCCCGTTCGCCTTCCTGCGCGGCTCGGCCGGCCTCATGGCGCACGACCTGGCGCGTACGCCCGTGACGGGCATCGGCGCCCAGATCTGCGGCGACGCGCACGCGGGCAACTTCGGCCTGTACGGGGACGCGCGCGGCGGCCTCGTCATCGACCTGAACGACTTCGACGAGACGGTGCACGGACCGTGGGAGTGGGACCTCAAGCGCCTGGCGACCTCGCTGGTGCTGGCCGCCCGCGAGGCGGGAGCCGACGAGGACACCTGCCTGGAGGCCGCCCGGTTCACGGCCGGTTCCTACCGGCGCACGATGCGGCTGCTCGCCAAGCTGTCGGCGCTGGACGCGTGGAACGCCATCGCGGACGAGGAGCTGGTCTCGCACGCCGACGCCCGTGACCTGCTCGGCACGCTGGAGCGGGTCTCGGAGAAGGCGCGGGCCAACACCAGCGGGCGATTCGCGGCGAAGTCGACACAGAGCGTCGAGGGCGGCGGACGCCACTTCGTCGACGCCCCGCCCGTGCTGCGCCGCGTCCCGGACGGCGAGGCGACCGCGGTCGCGCTGGCGCTGGAGGAGTACCTGGGCACGCTCTCCGCGGACCGCCTCCCGCTCCTCGCCCGGTACGCGGTGCACGACGTCGCCTTCCGTGTGGTCGGCACCGGCAGCGTGGGCACGCGCTCGTACGTGGTGCTGCTGCTGGACCACCGCGAGGAACCGCTCGTCCTCCAGGTGAAGGAGGCTCGCGCGTCCGTCCTGGTGCCGTATCTGGAGGCGGCCGGTTTCCCGGTGCCGGAGGTCGGGCACGAGGGCCGCCGGGTCGTCCTCGGCCAGAAGCGCATGCAGGTCGTCAGCGACAACCTGCTCGGCTGGACCACGGTCGAGGGCCGGCCCTTCCAGGTGCGCCAGTTCCGCAACCGCAAGGGCAGCGTGGATCCCGCGGCGCTGGCCGCGGACCAGATGGACGACTACGCCCGCATGACGGGGGCGCTGCTGGCACGGGCGCACGCCCACAGCGCCGACCCCCGGCTGCTCGCGGGGTACTGCGGCAAGAACGATGAGCTGGACGAGGCGATAGGCACGTTCGCGGTGGCGTACGCGGACCGTACCGAGGCCGACCACGCGGACCTGGTGACGGCGGTGCGCTCGGGACGGATCGCCGGCGAGCTGGGGGTCTGACCGGGCCAGCCGGGCTGACCAGTCTGGCTGGCCCGGCCGGTCCGGCTGGTCTGAGACCGGTCCGGCCGGCCGGGCGGGCACCCGGCGGGGCGGCCGAGCCCGGTGTGCGGGCCGTTGTTCCGGGCGGGTTCGGGTGGCGGCCGTAGCCGTGGCCTAGGCTGGGCGGGTGACGACCCCGGAAGCTGAGCAGCCCCCGTCCGAGCCGCAGTCCGAGCCCCCGTCCGAGTCCTCCGCGGAGCGGTTCGGTGACGACTCGCGTGCCGCCGAGCCGACCGACGGGCCGTCGAGCGGGCCGGCCGCCGATCCGGTCGTCGAGGACGGTGCCGGACCAAGTGGTGACGCGGCGGGCGCGGAGGGTGCGACGGCTGCGGCGGACGGGAGTGACGCCGAACCCGCTGCCGAATCCGCCGCCGAACCCGCTGCCGAATCCGCCGCCGGACCCGCCGCCGGACCCGCTGCCGAATCCGGTGACGAGGGGGGCGAGCGGCCCGAGGCGCGGCTGGAGCGGGCCGTGCGGGCGGCCGAGCAGGCGCTGATCGAGTTCGAGATCGCGGTGGAGACGTTCCGGATCGAGGTGGAGAACTTCTCCCGGCTGCACCACCAGCGGCTCGGGCCGATGTACTCGCGGCTCGACGAGCTGGATGCGCAGATCGCCGAGGCGCGGGCCGCGAGCACCGGTGACCCGGAGGACGTGCGCAAGGCGCAGGAGGCCCGGGCCAGGGTCATGCCGATGCCGGGCATAGAGGAGCTGTTCCACAACTGGCTGGACTCGGACGGGCTGTCCCCGGAGGCCTCGGCCATGCTGACCGAGCAGCCGGTGCGTCCGCCGGAGCGGGTGCGGCCCAGCGACGAGGCCCGCAAGCTCTACCGGGAGCTCGTCCGCAAGGCGCACCCCGACCTGGCGCAGGACGACACGGAGCGTGCGCGGCGCGACGAGTTCATCGCCCGCGTCAACGCCGCCTACGCCCGCGGGGACGTGGCACTGCTCCGGGAGCTGTCCGGGGAGTGGGCCGCCGGTCCGGTGTCCGAGGAGTGGCGGCCGAGCCGCAGCGAGGAGCTGTACGCGCGTCTCGAGTGGCTCGCCCAGCGCAAGGAGCTGCTGGCGCTCGTGGCCCGCGAACTGGAGGAGAGCGCGATCGGCGGGATGCTCAAGATCGCGCCGGACGACCCCGACAAGCTGCTGGAGGAGGTCGCCGAGCAGCTGCTGGCGCAGGTGAGCGAGCGCGAGGCGGAGCTGGCGGGACTGCTCGGCAGCGAGGCCTGAGGAGTCTTCGGTCCCTGCCTCCCGCTCCGGCCGGCCGGCATGTGTGAGGCGTCGGTCGGGTAGCGTCGGGGCCATGAGTTTCGGAGCTGGCGTGCCCACGGTCGAGGTCGGGGATCTCGCGGACGGAGATTTCCTGCTGGACGTCCGGGAGGACGACGAGTGGCAGGCGGGTCACGCCGAAGGGGCACTGCACATCCCCATCAGTGAATTCGTGGCCCGGTACGGCGAGTTCACCGAGGCGGCGCCGCAGGACGGCCGGGTCCACGTGATCTGCCGCTCCGGCGGCCGGTCGGCGCAGGTCGCGATGTACCTGAACCAGCAGGGCGTCGACGCGGTGAACGTCGCGGGCGGCATGCAGGACTGGGCGGCCGGGGGCCGCCCCGTGGTGAACACGGAGGGCAAACCGGGCTTCGTGCTGTAGCTGTAGCTGTAGCGGACCCGTCATCCCAGGGGGTGTGCCGCCAGCAGGTCGCCCAGGTACTCCTCGTGTGCCGCCGCCGGGCCGAGCGCGAGCTCCAGGTGCTTGGCCCAGGCGTGGTACCGGTGCAGCGAGTAGTCCGTGTCCGCGCCGAAGCCGCCGTGCAGGTGCTGGGCGGTCTGCACGACCCGGCGTACGCCCTCGGAGGCCCAGATCTTGGCGACGGCCACGTCACCGGACGCGGGCAGCGCCCCGCCCGCCCCCGTGCTGATCCGCCACGCGGCCTGCCAGAGGGTCGCCTCCATCGCCCGCAGGTCGATGTAGCGGTCTGCGGCCTGCACGGCGACGGCCTGGAACGTGGCGACGGGGAAGCCGAACTGCTCCCGCTTGCCGGTGTATTCGCTGGTCATGCCGAGCACGGCCTCGCCCAGACCGAGCGCCAGTGCGCAGGTCCCGGTGGTCAGCAGGTTGCGCAGCTCCTCCCAGGCACCGTCGGCGTCCAGGACGTACCGGGCGGGGATCCGTGCGGATTCCAGGTGGAGTTCGCCGAGCGGCTCGCCCGTCGTCGAGACCTGCCCGGCGATGCGCGTGCCCGGGTGGCCGCGGGGGACGAGGGCGAGCACGGCGCGGCCCGAGCCGGCGCTCAGCGCGGGTACGAGGACGAAGTCGGCGTTCCGCGCCCAGGGCACGGCCGTCTGCAGTCCGTCCAGCACCCACGCGTCGCCCTCCTGGCCCGCGGTCACGGCGAGTTCGGCGCCGTCGTGGCCGGTGCGCCCGTGCGCGGCGACGGTCAGCACCAGCTCGCCCCGGCCGGCCCGTTCGAGCAGCTCGGTCCGCACCTCCCCGCTGCCGTGGGCCTGTACGGCGACGGCGGCCGCCGTGCTCTCCAGCAGGGGCACCCGGGCGAGTACCTTCGCCGACTCCCGCAGGACCAGGCACAGGGCGACGGCGTCCAGGCCGGAGCCGCCGTGGCGCGCGTCGAACAGCAGGCCCAGCAGGTCGGCGTCGGCGAGCCGTGCCCACAGGACGCGGTCGAAGTCGTCCGCGACGGCGCCCTTGGTCAGCGCGGGACTCGGCACGGAGTCCGGGGCGACCCCCGCGAAGACCGCCTTCGCCGCTTCCACGGCCGCCCGCTGTTCTTCGCTGAAGCTGAAGTCCATGGTTCTGTCCTCCCGGCTGATCCGTCCGGTCCGGCGGAGCGTCAAGATAGAACAGGTTCTAGAAGAAGGGAACGGTGCGGGGCCGGGCACCGTCCGCGGACGGTGGGGCGCGGGGTCGTAAGGTGTCCACCGCTGTGGATGTCCTCGTGACCGCTGCGCCCCCTGGGACTGTGCCGGGCCGGTGAGTCTGAGTACCGTTCCGGTGCGGCCGTCGCGGGACGGGCGGCGACAGCCGCGGACATCCGGCACGCACCGGACGCACAGACACACAGACACACAGACACACAGACACACAGACACACAGACACACGGACACACAGATACGCAGGCATGGGGAGACGGGGCGCAATGGACGCGTACGACGAGGGTCCGGACGCCCGGCCCGTGCCGGGTGCGCCCGATGCCGCCGCCCCGCCGCACTCCACGGCCGCCCTTCCTCCCGCCGGCCTCGCCGCCCTGTCGCTTCCCTTCCAGATCGCCGCCGCGCTGGCGCTCGCGCTCGTCGCGGTGGTCGCCTGCGTGCACCTGGGCATGGTCTTCCTGCACGTCGCTCCGTCGAACACGGTCACCAAGCAGCACGGGCGGGCGATCGACGAGTGGGTCTACCCGGAGTTCGAGCAGAACTGGAAGCTCTTCGCGCCCAATCCCCTGCAGCAGAACATCGCGGTCCAGGTCCGTGCCGAGGTGAAGGCGACGGACGGTGCCGTCAGGACGACCCGCTGGTACGACCTCTCCGCGGCGGACGGCCGGGCCATCGACGGTAACCCGCTGCCCAGCCACACCCAGCAGAACGAACTGCGCAGGGCCTGGGACTTCTTCGTCGCCACGCACGACGGCGCGAACCGCCCGAACGGTCTGCGCGGCGACCTCTCCGAGCGCTATCTGCGCCGGATCGTGGTCCTGCGACTGGACCGGGCGGGGGCGGGCGGCCCGGACGCCGTCGTCCAGCAGGTCCAGGTCCGCTCCCGTACGACCAACGTGCCGCCGCCGCAGTGGAGCGAGGAGCAGGTGTCCGACAAGCCGGTCCTGCGGCAGCTGCCCTGGTGGCAGGTGGCGGAGAACGACCGGGCGGCCGGAACACGGCCCGTGAACGGTACGGAGACGGCGGCGAGTGCCCGATGAACGACCACGACAGCAGGGCCGGCAACGTCAGCAGGGCCGGCAACGTCAGCGGTGATGGCGGTGGCGGCGGTGGCGGCGGTCCGGTGGGCGCTCCCGGCCCGCACCGCGTAAGCGGTCCCGGGCGGCCGGCGCGCGTCGTCGCCCGGCTCACCGGCCAGGCGCTGGGCCCGTACCAGAGCGCGGTGATCCGCATCGGGTTCGCCGGGACCTGGCTGCTCTTCCTGCTCCGGGAGTTCCCGCACCGCCAGGAGATGTACGGGCCCGACGGACCCTGGAGCTGGGACCTCGCGCAGCAGCTCACCGCGAGCAACCACGCCTTCACGGTCCTGATGTGGGCCGACAGCCAGGTCTGGTTCGAGACCGTCTACGCGTTCGCCGTGCTCTCCGGCGTCCTGTTCCTGCTCGGCTGGCGCACCCGCACCATGTCCGTGCTCTTCCTGCTCGGCGTGCTCTCCCTGCAGAACCGCAGCATCTTCATGGGGGACGGCGGCGACAACGTCATCCACCTGATGTCGATCTACCTCGTCCTCACGCGCTGCGGCCAGGTGTGGTCGCTGGACGCGCGGCGGGCACGCGCGCGTGCGGACCGGGCTCATGCTGACCAGGTCCCTACGGACCGGACCGGTGCAGACCGTACCGGTACGGACCGGACCGGTGTCGTGCTGTGGGCCGTGCTCGGGTCGGCCCTGGCGGCGGTCACGCTCGCGGGGAAGATCGACGGCGGGTTCGCGGGCGGCTGGCGGACCGTCCTGTGGGGGCTGTGGGTGGTCCAGGGCCTGTGGTGGCTGGCCGGCCGGTACACCCGGAGCGTCCAGCCGCGGATCTTCCTCGACGTCGTCGCCAACCTCCTCCACAACGCGGCCCTCTTCGTCATCATGGCGGAGGCGTGCCTGATCTACGCGACCGCCGGCTGGTACAAGGTCCAGGGCTCGCGCTGGCAGGACGGCACGGCCGTGTACTACCCGCTGCACCTCGACTACTTCTCCCCCTGGCCCGTCCTGTCCGACCTCCTGTCCGCGAGCGGCGTCCTGGTCATGCTGGTGACGTACGGGACGGTGATCGCGCAGGTCGCCTTCCCGTTCACGCTGTTCAACCGGCGGGTCAAGAACGTGCTGCTGGCGGGCATGATGACCGAGCACGCCGTGATCGCCCTCGTGCTGGGCCTGCCGTTCTTCTCGCTGGCGATGATCGCCGCCGACGCGGTCTTCCTGCCGACGTCCTTCCTGCGCCGCCTCGGCGGACGGACGGCCCGCGCGCGCGGACGCCTGGCACGCGCGCGCGGACGCCTGTCGTCCCGCGTCGCGCGTACGCGCCTGGGGCGTACGCTCCCGGGGCCGCGCGAGGAGGCCCCGCGCCCCGCGGAGACGCCGAAGGCGGCGGAGACGGTGGAGCAGCCGCACGTAGGCTTCGCGCCATGACGTCCCGTGACCCCGAGCCCGTGAGCACCTGGCACCGGCTCGCCGACACCGCCGTGCTGCTCGACGGCTTCCATGCCCTCAAGCACGCGGTGCGTTTCGGGGCCGAGGTGCGGGTGGCGGTCACCACCGACCGGGCGGCCGCGCTCGCCCTCGCCGACGAACTCGCCCCGGACGTACGGGACACGCTGGACGCCCTGCTGGCGGAGGTCCCGGAGTCCGCGTACCGGGCGCTCGTGCCGCGTCCGCATCCGACCGCGGTGGCCGCGCTCGCGGTGCGGCCCGTGCGTGAGGCCAACCTGCGGGCGCTCGCCCGCACGCCCCGTACCGCGCCCGTGGTCGTCCTCGACCAGCCGCGCAACCTCGGGAACGCCGGGGCGGTGATCCGGCTCGCGGCCGGTTTCGGGGCGACCGGGGTCGTCACCACCGGTCCGCTCGATCCGTGGCACCCCACGGTCGTGCGGGGCGGGGCGGGGCTGCACTTCGCCACCGCCGTGGAGCGGCTGGCCGTGGACGAGCTGCCCGCCGGGCCGGTGTTCGCGCTCGACCCGGAGGGGGAGGACATCCGGGGGCTGAAGCTCCCGGACGACGCGGTTCTCGCCTTCGGCTCGGAGCGCAGTGGGTTGTCGGCCGCCCTGCGGGGGCGCAGCGACCACCTGGTCTCCCTGCCCATGCGGGCGCAGGTGTCCAGCTACAACCTGGCCACCAGTGTGGCGATGGCGCTGTTCCACTGGAGTGCGGCGTAGGACTGCGGAGCGGCGGAGCGGCAGGGTGGAGTGGGGTGCGTGGTCGGGTGCGGGGCCGTGGGGCTGGTTCGCGCAGTTCCCCGCGCCCCTCAGGGGCGCCTGAGGCGCCCCTGAGGGGCCCTTGACGGGGCCCCTCAGGGGCCGGGCTCAGGCCTCGCTGCGGATCTCCACCACCCGGAAGCGGTTGGACACGAATGCTCCGTCGCACAGGGCCGCGTTGGCCGCCGGGTTGCCGCCCGAGCCGTGGAAGTCGGAGAAGGCGGCCGTCTGGTTGACGTACACCCCGCCCGTCAGGTTCAGGGAGAGCTGGGCCGCCTCGTCCAGGCAGGCCTCGCGGACGGCGTCCTCGACGTCCTCCGAGGTCGTGTACGCGCCGACGGTCATCGCGCCCTTCTCACGGACGGTCCGCCGCAGCAGCTCCACCGCGTCGGCGGCCGAGTCGACCGCGACGGCGAACGAGACCGGACCGAAGCACTCGCTCATGTAGGCGGCCTGGTCGTCCGGCTTGCCGCCGTCGAGCTTCACGATCACCGGGGTGCGGACCACCGCGTCCGGGAACTCCGGGTTCACGATCTCCCGCGAGGCGAGGGCCGCTTCGCCCAGCCCGGCGGCGGCCTCGATCCTGGCCTTCACGTCCGGGTTCACGATCGCGCCCAGCAGGCCGTTCGCCCGGGCGTCGTCCCCGAGGAGCCCGTCGACCGCCCGGGCGAGGTCGGCGACCACCTCGTCGTACGACCTGGGGCCCTCCTCCGTACGGATGCCGGCGCGCGGGATCAGGAGGTTCTGCGGGGTGGTGCACATCTGGCCGCTGTAGAGCGACAGGGAGAAGGCGAGGTTGGACAGCATCCCCTTGTAGTCGTCCGTCGACTCCACGATCACCGTGTTGACGCCGGCCTTCTCCGTGTAGACCTGCGCCTGGCGGGCGTTGGCCTCCAGCCAGTCGCCGAACTCCGTCGAGCCGGTGTAGTCGATGATCCGGATCTCGGGCCGGGTGGCCAGGGTCTTGGCGATGCCCTCGCCGGGGCGCTCCGCGGCCAGCGCCACCAGGTTCGGGTCGAAGCCCGCCTCGGCGAGCACCTCGCGGGCGACCTGGACGGTGAGCGCGAGCGGCAGCACCGCGCGCGGGTGGGGCTTCACCAGCACCGCGTTGCCCGTGGCCAGCGAGGCGAACAGGCCCGGATAGCCGTTCCACGTGGGGAAGGTGTTGCAGCCGATCAGCAGCGCGACACCGCGCGGCACCGGGGTGAACCGCTTGGTCAGCGCGAGCGGGTCGCGCTTGCCCTGGGGCTTGGTCCACTCCGCCGTGTCGGGGGTGCGGACCTGCTCCGCGTACGCGTACGCCACCGCCTCCAGGCCGCGGTCCTGGGCGTGCGGGCCGCCCGCCTGGAACGCCATCATGAAGGCCTGGCCGCTGGTGTGCATGACCGCGTGCGCGAACTCGTGCGTGCGGTCGCTGATCCGCTTGAGGATCTCCAGGCACACCACCGCGCGCGCCTCCGCGCCCGCGTCGCGCCACGCGCGCTGTCCCCGCCGCATGGCGGGCAGCAGCGCGTCGACGTCCGCGTGCGGGTACGTGACGCCCAGCTCGATCCCGTACGGCGAGACCTCGCCGCCCACCCAGTCGTCGGTGCCGGGCTGGTCCAGGTCGAGCCGGCCGCCCAGCAGGGCGTCGAAGGCGGCCCTGCCCTCGGCCGCGCCCAGGCTGCCGTTCTCCCCGTACGCCTTGGGGTGCTCGGGGTGCGGCGACCAGTACGCGCGCGTACGCATCGCTTCCAGCGCCTGGTCGAGGGTCGGCCGGTGCTGGGCGATGAGCTCGTGCGTGGTCAGTGCGGCGGCGGCCATGCGGAACCATCTCCTCGTTTCATGAACTCTTCGTCGAGCTCAGGACCTGGCGGTCCAGCTCATGACCTGGGCAGAAACAGCCGGACAGGGTTAGAGTAACCGAACGATCGGTCGGGACAAGGGGGTCCGCCGAACCTGTGGAAAACCCCGTGCGGGAGGATCGCGAGCATGACAGCACTCGACCTCGCCGGCCCGGTGGCCGTCGTCGGCACCGGCACCATGGGCCAGGGCATCGCCCAGGTCGCACTCGTCGCGGGCCACCCCGTGCGGCTGTACGACACCGCACCCGGCCGTGCCCGGGCGGCGGCCGAAGCGATCGGCGCCCGTCTCGACCGGCTCGTCGAGAAGGACCGGCTGACCGGCGCCGAGCGCGACGCCGCGCGGGCCCGGCTGCACCCCGCCGAGAGCCTCGCCGAACTCGCCGACTCAGGGCTCGTCCTCGAAGCCGTCCTGGAGCGGCTGGACGTCAAACAAAAGCTGTTGCGCGAGCTGGAGGACGTCGTCGGGGACGACTGCCTGCTCGCCACCAACACCTCCTCCCTGTCGGTGACCGCGATCGGCGGCGCCCTGCGCAACCCCGGCCGCTTCGTCGGGCTGCACTTCTTCAACCCCGCGCCGCTGCTGCCCCTGGTGGAGGTCGTCTCCGGGTTCGCGACCGACGTCACGTCGGCCACGCGCGCGTACGGGCTGGCCCGCGCCTGGGGGAAGACGCCGGTCGCCTGCGCCGACACCCCGGGCTTCATCGTCAACCGCATCGCGCGGCCCTTCTACGCCGAGGCCTTCGCGGTCTACGAGGCGCAGGCCGCCGACCCCGCGACCGTCGACGCGGTCCTGCGCGAGTCGGGCGGCTTCCGGATGGGCGCCTTCGAACTGACCGACCTGATCGGCCAGGACGTCAACGAGTCCGTCACGCGCTCGGTGTGGGAGGCCTTCTTCCAGGACGTGCGGTTCACGCCCTCACTGGCCCAGCGCCGGCTCGTCGAGTCGGGCCGGCTCGGCCGCAAGACCGGGCACGGCTGGTACGACCACGGGGCCGACGGCGAGCGGCCCGAGCCGCACACCGCCGAGAAGGTCCAGCCACCCGCCTACGTCGTCGCCGAGGGCGACCTGGGCCCCGCGCCGCCGAACTGCTCGCGCTGATCCGCGAGGCGGGTATCCAGGTCCGCGAGGACGAGGAGGACCACGGCACGCGCCTGGTGCTGCCGAGCGGCGGCCAGCTGGCCCTCGCGGACGGGCAGACCGCCGTCGAGTTCCGCGACGTCGTCTACTTCGACCTGGCGTACGACTACCGCGGGGCGACCCGGATCGCCCTGTCCCACTCGCAGGACACCCAGACGCAGACCCTCGCCGAGGCCACCGGCCTCTTCCAGGCGCTCGGCAAGGACGTCAGCGTCATCGGGGACGTGCCCGGTCTGATCGTCGCCCGCACGGTGGCCCGCATCATCGACCTCGCGCACGACGCCGTCGCCAAGGGCGTGGCCACCGAGGAGGACATCGACACGGCGATGCGCCAGGGTGTCAACTACCCGCTCGGCCCCTTCGAGTGGAGTCGCAGGCTCGGCAGGAGCTGGGCCTACGACGTCCTGGACGACCTGCACCTGCGGGACCCCTCGGGCCGCTACGCCCCGTCCCTGGCGCTCTACCGCCACGCGTACGCCTCCGAGAAGCGTGAGGGCACCCCGTGACCACCGCCAGGCGCGACACCTACACACCGCAGACGCTGCTGTCCGTGGCCGTACGGGTCTTCAACGAGCGCGGTTACGACGGCACCTCCATGGAGCACCTCTCCAAGGCGGCCGGCATCTCCAAGTCGTCGATCTACCACCACGTCACCGGCAAGGAGGAGCTGCTGCGCCGGGCCGTCAGCCGGGCGCTCGACGGCCTCTTCGGGATCCTCGACGAGGAGCACGCGCGCGAGGGGCGTGCCGTGGAGCGCCTGGAGTACGTCACCCGGCGCATGGTGGAGGTCCTCACCGCCGAACTGCCCTATGTGACGCTGCTGCTGCGCGTGCGCGGCAACACCGGCACCGAGCGCTGGGCCCTGGACCGGCGCCGGGAGTTCGACCACGAGGTGGCCGCGCTCCTGAAGGCGGCGGCGGCCGACGGCGACGTACGCGCCGACCTGGAGGTCCGCCTGGCGACCCGGCTGGTCTTCGGGATGATCAACTCGATCGTCGAGTGGTACCGCCCCGACGGGCGCGGCATGGCCGAGCGCGAGGTCGCCGACGCGGTGGTGCTGATGGTCTTCGGGGGACTGCGGCGCCAGGGCTGAGCGCGCCGCCCGGGCGCGGGGCGGCCCGTCGGCTTCCGCCGGGGGCGGCGTTCACGCCTGCGGCTCCAGGTCCTCCTCCTCGAACACCAGCAGCGTGCGGGTGCTGAGCACCTCGGGGATGGCCTGGAGCCGGGTCAGCACCAGCTCGCGCAGGGCCCTGTTGTCCGGCGAGTGCACCAGGAGCAGCACGTCGAAGTCGCCGCCCACCAGCGCGATGTGCGAGGCCCCGGGGAGCGCCCTGAGCTGCTCGCGCACCGTGCGCCAGGTGTTCTGCACGATCTTGAGGGTGATGTACGCCGAGGTGCCGTGCCCGGCGCGCTCGTGGTCGACGCGGGCCCCGAAGCCGCGGATCACGCCGTCCTCGACGAGGCGGTTGATGCGCGCGTAGGCGTTGGCCCGGGACACGTGGACGCGCTCGGCGACGGAGCGTATCGAGGCGCGGCCGTCCGCCTGGAGCATCCGCAGAATGTCCTGGTCGATGGAGTCGAGCGGGCGCGGCGGCGGCACGGACGGGCCGGGGTCGGGCCCCTCGGCCATTTGTTCAGGTGCCATGTCCCCCCGCCTCCCTGCCATGGACGTACTGCATCCATCTCAGGCTGTGCAGAACCGTTTGTCCACAGCCTGGAGGTGCCTGTAGCCAAAATGTGCCGACGACCGAACAATCGGTAGGTGAGGCGCGTCACTCACGGCGGCCTCCCGAAGCGACTCCCACGAGGAGGTGCCGACATGACGGTCATGGAGCAGCGAGGCGCACACCGGCCGACCCCGCCGCCGGCCTGGCAGCCCCGCACCGACCCCGCGCCGCTGCTGCCCGACGCGCTGCCCCACCGCGTTCTCGGCACCAGGGCGGCCGAACGGGTCGATCCGGACCTGCTGCGCCGGCTCTACGCGGAACTGGTGCGCGGCCGCCGCTACAACACGCAGGCGACCGCCCTCACCAAGCAGGGCCGCCTCGCCGTCTACCCCTCCTCCACCGGCCAGGAGGCCTGCGAGGTCGCCGCCGCGCTCGCCCTGGAGGAGCGCGACTGGCTCTTCCCGAGCTACCGGGACACCCTCGCGGCCGTCGCCCGGGGCCTGGACCCCGTCCAGGCGCTGACCCTCCTGCGCGGCGACTGGCACACCGGCTACGACCCGCGCGAACACCGCGTCGCCCCCCTGAGCACGCCACTCGCGACTCAGCTCCCGCACGCCGTGGGCCTCGCGCACGCCGCCCGCCTCAAGGGCGACGACGTGGTCGCGCTCGCGCTCGTCGGCGACGGCGGCACCAGCGAGGGCGACTTCCACGAGGCACTGAACTTCGCCGCCGTCTGGCGGGCCCCGGTGGTCTTCCTGGTCCAGAACAACGGCTTCGCGATCTCCGTGCCGCTCGTCAAGCAGACCGCCGCCCCCTCCCTGGCCCACAAGGCCGTCGGGTACGGGATGCCGGGCCGGCTGGTCGACGGGAACGACGCCGCCGCCGTGCACGAGGTCCTGGGCGAGGCGATCGCCCACGCGCGCGCGGGCGGCGGCCCGACGCTCGTGGAGGCGGTGACGTACCGCATGGAGGCCCATACGAACGCCGACGACGACAAGCGCTACCGCGACGGCGCCGAGGTCGAGGTCTGGCGGGCGCACGACCCGGTCGCCCTCCTGGAGCGGGAGCTCACCGGGCGCGGACTGCTCGACGAGGACGGCATACGGGCCGTGCGCGAGGACGCCGAGGCGATGGCCGCGGACCTGCGCGAGCGCATGAACCAGGACCCGGTGCTCGACCCCGCGGACCTGTTCGCGCACGTCTACGCCCGGCCGACCACGCAGCTCCTGGAGCAGGAGGCCCTGCTGCGGGCCGAGCTGGCCGCCGAGGCGGACCGGCACGAGGACGACGACACGTACGACCGGGAAGGAAGCGCGCGATGACCACCGTCGCGGTGAAGCCGGCCACCATGGCCCAGGCCCTCGGACGCGCCCTGCGGGACGCGATGGCCGACGACCCGGCCGTCCACGTCATGGGCGAGGACGTGGGCACCCTCGGCGGCGTCTTCCGGGTCACCGACGGGCTCGCGAAGGAGTTCGGCGAGGACCGGGTCACGGACACCCCGCTGGCCGAGGCGGGCATCCTCGGCACGGCGGTCGGCATGGCCATGTACGGGCTCAGGCCGGTCGTGGAGATGCAGTTCGACGCCTTCGCGTACCCCGCCTTCGAGCAGCTGATCTCGCACGTGGCGAAGATGCGCAACCGCACGCGCGGGGCGATGCCGCTGCCCCTCACCGTGCGCGTGCCCTACGGCGGCGGGATCGGCGGCGTCGAGCACCACAGCGACTCCTCCGAGGCGTACTACATGGCGACCCCGGGGCTGCACGTCGTCACCCCGGCGACGGTTTCCGACGCGTACGGACTGCTGCGCGCGGCCATCGCCTCCGACGACCCGGTCGTCTTCCTGGAGCCCAAGCGCCTGTACTGGTCGAAGGACACCTGGAACCCCGAGGAACCGCAGGCCGTGGAGCCGATCGGCCGCGCGGTGGTCCGCCGTACGGGCCGCAGCGCCACGCTCGTCACGTACGGGCCGTCCGTGCCCGTCTGCCTGGAGGCCGCGGAGGCGGCCCGGGCCGAGGGCTGGGACCTGGAGGTCGTCGACCTGCGCTCCCTGGTGCCGTTCGACGACGAGACGGTCGCCGCGTCCGTGCGGCGCACCGGCCGGGCGGTCGTGGTGCACGAGTCGGGCGGTTTCGGCGGGCCCGGCGGGGAGATCGCCGCGCGTGTCACCGAGCGGTGCTTCCACCACCTGGAGGCGCCGGTGCTGCGCGTCGCCGGGTTCGACATCCCGTATCCGCCGCCCATGCTGGAGCGGCACCACCTGCCCGGCGTCGACCGGATCCTGGACGCGGTGGCCCGGCTGCAGTGGGAGGCGGAAAGCCGATGACCCGTGCCTCCGACATGTTCAGCCGTGAATTCAGGCTGCCCGACCTCGGCGAGGGCCTCACCGAGGCGGAGATCGTCCGCTGGCTCGTCGAGGTCGGTGACGTCGTCGCCGTCGACCAGCCCGTCGTCGAGGTCGAGACGGCCAAGGCGATGGTCGAGGTGCCCTGCCCGTACGGCGGCGTGGTCACCGCCCGCTACGGGGACGAGGGCACCGAACTGCCCGTGGGCTCCCCGCTGCTGACGGTCGCGGTGGGGGCACCGGCATCCGACGCGCAGGCATCCGACGCGCAGGCCTCCTCCGCCCCGGCCTCTTCCGTCCCGGCCCCCGGTGCCACGGCGTCCGGCGGCCGGGTCTCCGGAGCGCGGGCCCCCCTGGACGAGGACGAGGGGTCGGGGAACGTGCTGGTGGGCTACGGCACCCAGGCGCCCGCGGCACGCCGCCGCAGGGTACGGCCGCCCGCGCCCGCTGCCACACCGGGCCACCGGCCACCGGGTCCCGCCACCGGCACGGACCGGGCCGTCACGGCGGCGCTCCCGGGTCCCGCCACCGCCGCTGCGCGTCCCGTACGGCAGGAGCGGCCGCTCGCGGACCCGGCCGCTCCCGGGACCGGCGACCGGACCGACGGTCCCGTACCGGTGATCTCCCCGCTCGTGCGCCGGCTGGCCCGGGAGAACGGGCTGGACCTGCGGGAGCTGGCCGGTTCGGGACCCGACGGCCTGATCACGCGCGCGGACGTGGAGCACGCCCTGCAGGCCGGCGCGTCCGCCGCCCCGGCCGTCGCGCGGCCGACGCGCAGTCCCGCGCCCACGTCCGCACCGGCCACCGCGGCACCCGCGCGCGCGACCGGCACCCGCGTCCCCCTCAAGGGCGTCCGCGGCGCCGTCGCCGACAAGCTCTCCCGGAGCCGGCGAGAGATCCCCGACGCGACCTGCTGGGTGGACGCCGACGCGACGGAACTGATGCGGGCGCGCACGAGGATGAACGAGGCCGGCGGACCGAAGATCTCCCTCCTCGCGCTCCTCGCCCGTGTCTGCACCGCCGCGCTGGCCCGGTTCCCCGAGCTGAACTCGACGGTCGACACGGACGCCCGCGAGGTCGTACGGCTCGACGAGGTGCACCTCGGATTCGCCGCGCAGACCGAACGCGGACTCGTCGTACCGGTGGTGAAGGGCGCCCACGCGCGGAACACGGAGTCGCTGAGCGCGGAGTTCGCCCGGCTCACCGAGGCCGCCCGGACCGGGTCGCTCACACCGGCCGACCTCACCGGCGGGACCTTCACCCTGAACAACTACGGGGTGTTCGGCGTGGACGGCTCCACGCCGATCATCAACCACCCCGAGGCGGCCATGCTCGGCGTCGGCCGCATCGTCCCCAAGCCCTGGGTGCACGAGGGCGAGTTGGCGGTGCGGCAGGTCGTCCAGCTCTCGCTCACCTTCGACCACCGGGTGTGCGACGGCGGGACGGCGGGCGGTTTCCTGCGCCACGTGGCGGACTGCGTGGAACAACCGGCGGTGCTGCTGCGGACCTTGTGACCTCCCCGGCCCGCAGGGGCCCGTCCCCACCCCCGTCCACATGCTGTGCACGGGGGTGGAAATGATCCATCGGGCACTCATACTCGGGGGGTGACCGCGTTCGAGCCACCCCGCGCACCCGGATCCCCCGAGGCGTCCGGTCCCCCGGGCGCACCCGGTTCCTCCGACGCATCCGGTTCCTCCGACGCATCCGGTTCCTCCGGCGCACCCGGCGGGGACGGCCATGACGCCGTCGTGCTCGCCGGGGGCGCCGCCCGCCGCCTCGGCGGCGCGGACAAACCGGGGGTCCGCGTAGGGGGCCGCGCACTGCTCGACCGCGTCCTGGCCGCCTGCTCCGGCGCGGCCACCACCGTGGTCGTCGCGGAGCCCCGGCCCACCGCGCGCCCCGTGCGATGGGCGCGCGAGGACCCTCCCGGCGGCGGCCCGCTCGCCGCGCTGGACGCCGGTCTGCGGCACACCGGGGCCGAGTACGTCGTGGTGCTCTCCGCCGATCTGCCGTTCCTGGACGAGGGCACGGTACGCAGACTGCTGACCGCCCTTCAGGAGGGGTGCGCGGAGGGCGTGCTGCTCACCGACCCGGACGGCCGCGACCAGCCCCTCGTGGCCGCGTACCGCAGGCCGGCGCTGCTGCGCGAACTGACGGCCCTGCGCGCCGAGCGGGGCGAACTGACCGGACTGCCGCTGCGACGGCTCACCGGCGCGCTCGAACTGACCCGTATCACCGACCCCGTCGCGTCCTTCGACTGCGACACCTGGGACGACATCGCCGCCGCCCGGGCACGTATCAGGGAGCATGGGCACGTGTTGGATGAATGGATCACCGCAGTCAAGGACGAACTGGGCCTCGACCTGGACGTCGACACCGGCGTCCTGCTCGACCTCGCCCGTGACGCCGCCCACGGCGTCGCCCGCCCCGGCGGCGCCGCTGACGACGTTCCTCGTCGGGTACGCGGCCGGCCGGGCCGGGGGCGGCCCCGAAGCGGTCGCGGAAGCCGCCCGCAAGGCGACTGCCCTGGCGCTGCGCTGGGCCGAGGAGGCAGGACCGGACACCGGCGGTGCCCGCCCCGCCGGTGACGCCCGTCCGGATGCCGGATGACCGCCTCGGGGCGCTACGAGGAGGTCGACTTCGACGTCGAGGAAGCCCTCGCCCTGGTCAAGGAAGGCGGTGCCGAGGTGCCCGACGACTCCGGAACCACCGGAGCCTCCTCTTCCGTCCCCGCCCCGGCCCCGCAGGGCGACGGACGGAAGGACACCGGCGAGCACCGCACCGCCATGCCCTGGCAGCGGGCCCGCGCCGTCGCGGGACGGGCGCCCCGCCGGCCGGGCGCCCCCGTCTCCGTCCCCCTGGACGCCGCCCTGGGGCTCGTCCTGGCCGCTCCGCTGGCCGCTCTCACCGACCTGCCGTCCTTCGACACGTCCGCGATGGACGGCTGGGCGGTCGCGGGCCCCGGCCCGTGGGACGTGCGGGCCGGGGGCGTCCTCGCGGGGCACGGCGCCCCGGCGCCGCTCACCGACGGCGAGGCGGTCCCGATCGCCACCGGCGCGCGGATCCCGCAGGACACCTCCGCCGTGCTCCGCAGCGAGCACGGCCACGGCGACGACAACGGCCGGCTGCACGCGATCCGCGACGTCGTGCACGGGCAGGACATCCGCCCCCGCGGCCAGGAGTGCCGCTCCGGCGAACCACTGCTGCCGTCCGGCACGCTGGTCACCCCGGCCGTGCTCGGGCTCGCCGCCGCCGCCGGGTACGACACCGTCTCCGCCCTCCCCCGGCCACGCGCGGAGATCCTCGTCCTCGGCGACGAACTGCTGACCGGGGGACTGCCCCACGACGGGCTCATCCGGGACGCGCTCGGCCCGATGCTGCCGCCCTGGCTGCGCGCGCTCGGCGCGGAGGTCGTCGCGGTGCGCAGGCTCGGCGACGACGCGCAGGCCCTGCGCAGGGCCCTCAGGAACTCCGACGCCGACCTCGTCGTCACGACCGGGGGCACCGCCGCGGGACCCGTCGACCACGTCCACCCCATCCTGCGCCGCAGCGGCGCCGAGCTGCTGGTGGACGGCGTCCAGGTACGCCCGGGCCACCCGATGCTCCTGGCGCGCCTCAAGGAGGACCAGCACCTCGTCGGGCTGCCGGGCAATCCGCTCGCCGCGGTCTCCGGGCTGCTCACGCTCGCCGAACCGCTGCTGCGCACCCTCTCGGGCCGCACGGCGCCGGAGCCGTACACGCTGCCCCTCCAGGACACCGTGCACGGTCACCCGTACGACACCCGGCTCATCCCGGTCGTCCTGCGCGGGGACCGCGCGGCGCCGCTGCACTACAACGGACCGGCCATGCTGCGCAGCATCGCCGTGGCCGACGCGCTCGCCGTCGTCCCGCCGGGCGGCGCGCGGCCGGGTCAGGAACTGGAGATCCTCGACCTGCCCTGGGCCATGGCCGGGATCGAGGTGTGTTTCACGTGAAACTTCCGGGCCACGACGCGATCGCCCGGCAGGCGGACGAACGCCTGATCACCCATCGGGTGGCGCTGCCCCGCCAACGGGTGGAACGCCCGCTGCGCCAGGTCGCCAAACGAGTCGTCATGGCGCTGCTGGTGCTGGTCGGTACGGCCTTCATCGTCTATTTCGACCGGGACGGCTACACCGACAACTCGGACGGTCCGGTCGACCTGCTCGACGCCTTCTACTACGCGACCGTCACGCTCTCCACCACCGGGTACGGCGACATCACGCCGGTCAGCGACGGCGCCCGCTTCACCAACATCTTCTTGATCACGCCGCTGCGCGTGCTGTTCCTGATCATCCTGGTCGGCACCACTCTCGAGGTCCTCACCGAACGCACCCGGGAGGAGTGGCGACTGAACCGCTGGAGGACCGCTTTGAGGGAGCACACCGTTGTCATCGGGTTCGGCACGAAGGGCCGCTCGGCGATCCAGACCGTGTGCGCCACGGGGCTGAAGAAGGAGCAGGTCGTGGTCGTCGATCCCAGCTCCAAGGTGATCGATGCGGCGACGGCCGACGGGTACGCGGGCGTGATCGGTGACGCGACGCGCAGCGACGTACTGCTGCGGGCCGAGGTGCAGCGGGCCCGGCAGATCATCATCGCCACCCAGCGCGACGACACCGCCGTGCTCGTCACGCTGACCGCCCGGCAGCTCAACCGCAAGGCGAAGATCGTGGCCGCCGTGCGCGAGGAGGAGAACGCGCCGCTGCTGAAGCAGTCCGGCGCCGACGCCGTCATCACCAGCGCGAGCGCGGCCGGCCGGCTCCTCGGGCTCTCCGTGCTCAGCCCCAGCGCGGGCATGGTCATGGAGGACCTCATCCAGCAGGGCAGCGGACTCGACATGGTCGAACGGCCCGTCATAAAGGCCGAGGTCGGCAAGGGTGTCCGTGAGATCGAGGACCTGGTGGTGAGCGTCGTACGAGGACACCGGGTGCTCGGCTACGACGATCCGGCGATCGGCAAGGTGCAGTTGACGGACCGTCTGATCACCATCGTGCGGGTCAGCCCGCACACCCAGGTCACGCCGGACATGAAACCGCTGCCACAGGACTGAATCCCCCCATGACGGACTGTCGGGAGTAGCCTCGCCCGCATGCGAGCGATCACGATTCCTGAACCTGGTGGGCCCGAGGCGCTGGTGTGGGACGAGGTCCCCGACCCCGTGCCCGGCGAGGGCGAAGTGCTGGTCGAGGTGGTGGCCGGCGCGGTCAACCGTGCCGATCTGCTGCAGCGGCAGGGCTTCTACGACCCACCGCCCGGCGCGTCGCCCTATCCGGGGCTCGAATGCTCCGGACGGATCGCCGCGCTCGGGCCCGGCACCTCGGGGTGGAACGTCGGGGACGAGGTGTGCGCGCTGCTCGCGGGCGGCGGGTACGCCGAGAAGGTGGCCGTCCCGGCCGGGCAGCTGCTGCCCGTGCCGCAGGGCGTCGACCTCGACAAGGCCGCCGCGCTGCCCGAGGTGACCTGCACGGTCTGGTCCAACGTCTTCATGATCGCCCACCTGCGTCCGGGCGAGACGCTGCTGGTGCACGGCGGTTCGAGCGGGATCGGCACCATGGCGATCCAGCTGGCGAAGGCCGTCGGCGCGAGGGTCGCCGTCACCGCCGGCAGCAAGGCGAAGCTGGACTTCTGCGGGGAGCTCGGCGCGGACGTGCTCATCAACTACCGCGAGCAGGACTTCGTCGAGGAGGTCAGGGCCGCCACGGACGGGGCGGGTGCCGACGTCATCCTCGACAACATGGGGGCGAAGTATCTCGACCGCAACGTCCAGGCCCTCGCCGTCAACGGGCGCCTCGCGATCATCGGGATGCAGGGCGGGGCCAAGGGCGAGCTGAACATCGGGGCGCTGCTGGGCAAGCGGGGCGCTGTCACGGCGACCTCGCTGCGGGCCCGGCCGGCCGGGGAGAAGGCGGCGATCGTGGCGGCCGTACGGGAGCATGTGTGGCCGTTGGTCGCCGGGGGGCGGGTGCGGCCGATCGTCGACCAGGAGGTGCCGATGAGTGATGCCGCTGCCGCGCATCGGGTGCTGGAGGAGAGTGGGCATATCGGGAAGGTGCTGCTTACGCTGCCCTGAGCTGGCGGTTCTGGTTCGGGGTGGGGTGGGGTCGGGTTCTGAATTCGGGTGCGGGGTCGGTGGGGGCTGGTCGCGCAGTTCCCCGCGCCCCTAAAAGACTGCGCCGTTCCCCGCGCCCCTGAAGGGCGAAAGGTCGCGCCGTTCCCCGCGCCCCTGGGAGACGGAGGACTGCGCCGTTTCCCGCGCCCCTGAGGGGCGAAAGACTGCGCCGTTCCCCGCGCCCCCCAAGGGGCGCGGGTTTCAGGGTTTGCGTGTTTTCAGGGCCAGGAAGGTCAGGGCCAGGCCCAGGCCGATCAGGACCAGGCCGCTGCCCAGGGGGAGCACCCTCAGGACCGGTTCCGAGGCGCGTGCGGGGTGGCCAGGGGGTGTGGACGGGGGGCGGGAGGCTTTCGGTGGGGCCGCCGGCTCCCGCTGGTCCGGGCTCTCTGAGCCGTCCGGGTGAGCCGACGCGCTCTCCGCGTCCGTCGGGCGCGCCTCCCGGCCCGGGCGCTCGCGGCCCTCTCCCGCCACGCTGCCGGCCCGCGACTCGGCCGGCACCGGCTCGTACGCGGCGGCCTGCGGCGTGTACGAGGGGCTGGTCAGCAGGAGCAGCAGCAGGCCGGTCGGGCGAAGGGCGCGGAACCACGGAGTCACGTCGGTGACCCCCTCCCGGTACGGAGGATCCAAGATCAACGGCCTCAGCCTCACACGGGGGGCCCGCACCGGCATCCCGGTCCGCGGACGGATGCACGGGGTACAGACCGGCCATGTCGATACGCCATGGTCTGCCGGCACTCCTGGAGCGCGGCCCGCCTGACGCGGGGCGCCGGTTCGTACAGGGTGGATCACGTTCCGGAGGGGGCACCACGCCGGTGACGTGGACGAGTGCGAGAGAATGGCGGCATGGAGATGCCGAGGAACGAGAGGTCGCCGGAGAATCCCCAGATCCTGGTCGTGGGCCAGGACGGGATGGCTCTCGGTGGCGGTGGAGACGAGGACTCCCGAGAGGTCCCGGTGACGGAGATGGTGGAACAGCCCGCCAAGGTCATGCGGATCGGGAGCATGATCAAGCAGCTGCTCGAGGAGGTGCGTGCGGCACCCTTGGACGAGGCGAGCCGGGTACGGCTCAAGGAGATTCACGCCAGCTCGGTGAAGGAGCTGGAGGACGGGCTCGCTCCCAACCTCGTCGAGGAACTGGAGCGGCTCTCCCTGCCGTTCACGGACGACGGCATCCCCTCCGACGCCGAACTGCGGATCGCGCAGGCGCAGCTGGTCGGCTGGCTGGAGGGCCTCTTCCACGGCATCCAGACCACCCTGTTCGCCCAGCAGATGGCGGCCAGGGCGCAGCTGGAGCAGATGCGCCGGGCGCTGCCCCCGGGCGTCGGCGGCGAGGACGAAGAGGTGGATCCGCGGGCCGCCGGCGGCCGCACGGGCGGTCCGTACCTGTAGGACACCTGCGGTCCGCGACCCGGGGATCACCGGGTCGCGGACGACGCGGTGACACGAACGACTCCAGACAGTCAGCGGACGAGAGGGGCCCGGCAGGGATGCCGGGCCCCTTCGACACGTCCGGCCGGCGTCCGGACAGCATCCGGTCGGCGTCCGGTCGGCCTGCGCGGCCGGCGTACGGCGCGCCGCGTGATCAGGCGGGGTCGCCCGTCGACACGTAGAGCTGGATCTTGGGCATGCTCTTGGGGTCGACGTCCGAGCCCGATTCGGGGATCTGGCTCATGACCGTGCCCTCGCCGTAGGCGTTCTCGTCCACGGTCTTGGACTCGTACTGCCAGCCCGCCGCCTGGAAGCACGCCTTCACGGAGTCGATGTTCTTGAACTTGAACTCCGGGACCCGGATCTTCTCCTCGTCGTTGTACGACTCGTCGGGCTCCGTGCACGCGGTCTTGTCGATCTTCTTCGTCGTGTCGGGACCCTTGTGGCCGGACCCGGCCCCGGACACCTCCTCGGAGGCTGACGCGCGGGCGCTGTTCGCGACGTCCTCCTTCTTCTTGTCGTCGTCCCCGCCGCCCATGGTCAGCGCGGCGATCAGCCCGCCGACCGCGACGAGCGCGACGACGATCGAGCCCACGACCACCGGCATGCCGCTCTTGCGGCCACCGCCGGAGCCGGACGCGGAGTGCGGGGACATCGTGTACGGCGGCGGGGTCGGCAGGCCCTGCTGCGGGGCGTACGCGGAGGACTGGGCCGGTGTCGGGTAGCCGCCCTGCTGCGGGTAGCCGTACGAGGGGGCGGGTGTGTGCCCCGCCGCCGGCGTCGGCGGGCCGTAGGCACCGGGCTGGTACGGCGTCTGCACGTTGCCTTGGGGTGCCTGCGCCGACTGGTCGACCGGCGGGAACACCGCGGAGGCCACCCCGGCTCCGCTCGACGTCTGCACGCCGGGCACGATGCTCGGCGGCGCGGGCTGGATGGACCGGGCCACGCGCAGGCACTCGTCGCGCATCGACTCGGCGCTCACGAAGCGTTCGTTCGGGTTCTTCTTCAGCGCGCGGGCGATCAGCGCGTCCACCGCGGGCGGCAGCGAGCGGTTGACCGAGGAGGCCGCGACGGGCGTCTCCTGGACGTGCGCGTACGCGATGGCCAGCGGCGAGTCCGCCTCGAACGGCAGGCGCCCGGTCACCAGCTGGAACAGCATGATGCCGACGGAGTACAGGTCGGAGCGGGCGTCGACGCCGCGGCCCAGGGCCTGCTCGGGGGAGAGGTACTGCGGGGTGCCGACGACCATGCCGGTCTGGGTCATCGAGGTCACACCGGACTGCATGGCGCGGGCGATGCCGAAGTCCATCACCTTGACCACGCCGCGCTTCGTCATCATGACGTTGCCCGGCTTGATGTCGCGGTGGACCAGGCCCATCTCGTGGCTGATCTCCAGCGCGGCCAGCACGTCCGCGGTGATCTTGAGGGCCTTGTCGGCGGGCATGGCGCCCTGCTGCGCGATGTCCTGGTCGAGGACCGAGCCGAGCGGACGCCCCTCGACGTACTCCATGACGATGTACGGGGTGGTCACCCCGTCGAGGTCGTCCTCGCCGGTGTCGAAGACCGAGACGATGTTGGTGTGCGTGAGCTTGGCCACCGACTGGGCCTCGCGGCGGAAGCGCTCGCGGAAGGCCTGCTCACGGCCGAGGTCGGTGTGCAGTGTCTTGATCGCGACCTGCCGGTCGAGCACCGAGTCGTAGGCGAGATGCACCGAGGCCATGCCGCCTTCGCCGAGCAGGTCACGCAGCTGGTAGCGCCCGCCGGCGACCGAGTGTCCCACGTACCGGCCATGTACGCCGTCCTGGCTCATCTTTCCGCGTCCCCCATCGGCCGTGCTCCGTCACGCGGGCGAAAACTGCCGGTGTGGCTCCCGCGGCCGGTGTTCCCTGTGGTCATTACCGGCCAAGTCTGCCCGAGGGCACCGACACGTCAAGCTCGGTGCCCGTTCCGTGACCGTACGCGAAGGAACAGTCGCGGAAGCGTTACAGGTGCCCCACCGCCGGTACACAGGGCGCGCACCCGTATGTGCACCCGTATGTACACCCGTGGCCGGTCCACGGGTCCGGCGACCGGGTCCATCCCGGACCGACGCCTCGCGCGGAGGCTGTAGCGTGGCCCGACGGAGACCGTAACAACCACCGCGCGTACTACGTCGACCGGTGCGGACAGAAACGACGGCGAGGACCGATGGCACAGCAGCAGCGCGCTCAGGGCCCGTCCGACCCCGAGGCGACTGGCGGCGGTATGTCAGATGCGCCGGAGTTGTGGGGTAACGGCGGGCTCGTCGGGGACGGTCGGTACCGGCTGACCCACAGACTCGGCCGGGGCGGTATGGCCGAGGTGTTCGCCGCCGAGGACGTCCGCCTAGGGCGGACCGTCGCGGTCAAACTGCTCCGCGGCGACCTGGCCGAGGACCCCGTCTCGAAGGCCCGTTTCACGCGCGAGGCCCAGTCGGTCGCCGGCCTCAACCACCACGCGGTCGTGGCGGTCTACGACTCGGGCGAGGACGTGCTCCCGCACCAGGTCGTCCCGTACATCGTGATGGAGCTCGTCGAGGGCCACACGATCCGCGACCTCCTCCTCAACGCCGATGCCCCCGGGCCCGAGCAGGCGCTCATCATCGTCTCCGGGGTGCTGGAGGCGCTGGCTTATTCACACCAGCACGGCATCGTTCACAGGGACATCAAGCCCGCGAACGTGATCATCACCGACACCGGCGCGGTGAAGGTGATGGACTTCGGCATCGCGCGCGCCCTGCACGGCGCCCAGTCGACGATGACGCAGACCGGCATGGTCATGGGCACACCCCAGTACCTCTCGCCGGAGCAGGCGCTCGGCAAGGCGGTCGACCACCGCAGCGACCTGTACGCGACGGGCTGTCTGCTCTACGAACTTCTCGCGCTGCGGCCGCCGTTCACCGGTGAGACCCCGCTGTCGGTGGTCTACCAGCACGTGCAGGACATCCCGGTGCCCCCGTCCGAGGTCTCGGACGGGGTGCCGCCGGAACTCGACGGCCTGGTCATGCGCTCGCTCGCGAAGGAGCCGGACGACCGGTTCCAGACCGCCGAGGAGATGCGCGGCCTCGTCCAGTACGCGCTGCAGATGCTGTACGACCAGGGCGGCCACACCGGTACCTGGAACACCGGCCCGGTCACCGTGCACGAGGGCATGAGCACCCCGGCGGCGGGTCTCGCCGGCGCGGCCGGGCTGCCGCACCCCGGCGACATGGGCACCACCCAGATCCCGTCACCGCTGCTGCCCCCGGGCGGCGGCGACGACGGCGGCTTCGAGGGCCACGGCAACCACGGCAGCGGCCGCGGCAAGCTGTGGATCCTCGCGGTCCTCGCGGTGATCGCGATCGCGGCGGGCGTGGCACTGGCGCTCAACGGCGGCGGGGGCGACGGCGGCGGGCCCGGCACGAAGACGTCGCCGACCGCCTCGGAGACCGAGAAGAAGAACACTCCGAGCAAGGAAGCGTCGGACGAGCCGACGGACGAGGAGACGGACGAGGACACGAGTACGGGCGGCAACTCGGACTACACGCCGTCGTACCAGCCGTCGCCGACCTACTCGCCCACGCCCACGCAGGAGAAGCCCTCGGACGAGGCCACCACCAAGCAGCCCACGCCGACGGAGACGGAGGAGGAGCCGACGCCCACGGAGGAGGAGCCCACTCCGACACCTCCGGCCGGCGACGACGGTGGCGCGAACGGGGAGCCCGACGGCGGAGCCGAGGGGAACTGACCCGTCCGCACCGGCGTCGTCACCCGATGTGCCCGGCCGTCGTCACCTGATGGGCTCGGCCGGGTGCTCCGTGGTGATGCCCATGGACTGCACGGTGGTCAGACGGGGTGTGATCCCCAGGTAGACGGGTTCGAACGGCCCGCCGTCCACGCGCAGCGGGCCGGGGCCGAAGCGCGCGAGCTGGTCGGCGGTCGGCTCGACGCGCTCGCACACGCCGACGACCTGCACCGACCACCGCTCCGCGCCCGCCGGGGCACAGCTCATGTTGTCCGCGCCGTACGCCACGACGCTGCCCGCGCACACCAGGTGATGGCCGTGGCCTCCGTGCATCCGCAGCAGGACGCGGCCGTCCGCGACGATGTGGCGGGCCGGCGCCAGGAAGGGCAGGGCGCGCACGCTGGCCGCCACCCGGCCGTGGGCGACGCGGCCGAGCAGGCCGGCGGCGATGTGGGGGTCGGTCGGCATGCCTTCCAATCTGCGGCATCCCGAGCGGGCGGGAAAAGGGGCGCCGGGCCCCCGTGGGACGGGTCGTAGGTCCCCTTTCCCGGCCGGCCGGCCCGGCTGCCCCGGCCGGCCCCGGCTCACCGCTCTCTGCCCGCCTGCATCCGGGCCACGTAGGCGGCCGCCTGCGCGCGCCGCTCCATGCCGAGCTTGGCCAGCAGGCTGGAGACGTAGTTCTTGATCGTCTTCTCCGCGAGGTGGAGCCGCTCGCCGATCACGCGGTTGGTGAGCCCCTCGCCGATCAGGTCCAGGATTCTGCGCTCCTGGTCGGTGAGCCCGGCGAGCCGCGCGTCGCCCTTGGGGCTGCCGCCGTCGCGCAGCCGCTCCAGGACGCGGGCGGTGGCCTCCGGGTCGAGCAGGGACCGGCCGGCCGCCACGTCACGGATCGCCGAGAGCAGTTCGTCACCGCGGATCGCCTTGAGCGCGTAGCCCGAGGCGCCCGCCATGATCGCGTCGAAGAGGGCCTCGTCGTCGGCGTAGGACGTCAGCATGAGGCACTTGATCGACTCGTCCGCGGAGCGGATCTCGCGGCAGACCTCGACCCCGCTGCCGTCCGGCAGCCGGACGTCCAGCACGGCCACGTCGGGGCGCGTGGCCGGAATGCGCGCCAGCGCGTCGGCCGCCGTACCGGCCTCGCCGACCACTTCGATGCCGTCCTCCATGGAGAGCAGCTCATGGACCCCCCGGCGGACCACTTCGTGGTCGTCGAGGAGAAATACCGTGATTTTTCCCTCTTCACGCACGGAGCCAGTCTCACACACGATCTTTCCGGTTGCGCCAGTCGAACCCTTCCCGTCCCCGGGGTGACCGGGATAACGTGCCGGTGTTCCGGCCCCCTGTCAGGCTGTGACCAGTGCTGTGACCAGCGACTGCTCGCGATTCCCGCGAAGTAGTGGGAAGTCCAAGTGAAAGTACTTGGAAATCCGATAAAAAATGCAGGTCAGAAGGGGTTTCACAGAAATGTGAACCACTGGGTAACGTGCTTGTTGCAGGGCGCTCGCCGGGGCACCTGTCACGCCTGTTCCCGGCCGAGGGCACCCACCCCGTGCACGGGTACGGAGAACAGGCGAGCCGCTCCCCCGGCTCTCGAAGGGCTGGGGGGACCCCAGTTCCCGGCAATCCCGGGGGCCGGACCGACGGAGGAGCACACGTGACCGTGGAGAGCACTGCCGCGCGCAAGCCGCGACGCAGCGCCGGTACCAAGCGCACCGCTGCGAAGAAGCCGCCGGGCGCCCAGCCGGACCTCGTACAGCTGCTGACCCCCGAGGGGAAGCGCGTCAAGAATGGCGAATACGACGCGTACGTAGCCGACATCACCCCCGAAGAGCTCCGCGGGCTGTACCGCGACATGGTGCTCACCCGGCGCTTCGACGCCGAGGCCACCGCCCTGCAGCGCCAGGGCGAGCTGGGCCTGTGGGCCTCGCTGCTCGGCCAGGAGGCCGCCCAGATCGGCTCGGGCCGCGCCACCCGCGAGGACGACTACGTCTTCCCGACCTACCGTGAGCACGGCGTCGCCTGGTGCCGCGGGGTCGACCCGGCCAACCTGCTCGGCATGTTCCGCGGCGTGAACAACGGCGGCTGGGACCCGAACACCAACAACTTCCACCTGTACACGATCGTCATCGGCTCGCAGACGCTGCACGCCACCGGCTACGCCATGGGCGTCGCCAAGGACGGCGCCGACTCGGCCGTGATCGCGTACTTCGGGGACGGCGCCTCCAGCCAGGGCGACGTCGCTGAATCGTTCACCTTCTCCGCGGTCTACAACGCGCCCGTCGTGTTCTTCTGCCAGAACAACCAGTGGGCCATCTCCGAGCCCACCGAGCGCCAGACCCGCGTGCCGCTCTACCAGCGCGCGCAGGGGTACGGCTTCCCGGGCGTCCGCGTCGACGGCAACGACGTCCTCGCCTGCCTCGCCGTCACGAAGTGGGCGCTGGAGCGGGCCCGCCGGGGCGAGGGGCCGACCCTCGTCGAGGCGTTCACGTACCGCATGGGCGCCCACACCACCTCCGACGACCCGACCAAGTACCGGGCCGACGAGGAGCGCGAGGCGTGGGAGGCGAAGGACCCGATCCTGCGCCTGCGCGCGTACCTGGAGGCCGCACACCACGCGGACGAGGGATTCTTCGCGGAACTCGAGACCGAGAGCGAGGCGTTGGGCAGGCGAGTGCGCGAAGTGGTCCGCGCCATGCCGGACCCGGACCGTTTCGCCATCTTCGAGAACGTGTACGCGGACGGGCACGCGCTCGTCGACGAGGAGCGGGCCCAGTTCGCGGCCTACCAGGCGTCGTTCGCCGATGAAGGGGAGGGCAAGCGATGACAGTGGAAAAGATGGCGCTGGCCAAGGCGATCAACGAATCGCTGCGCACGGCCCTCGACTCGGACCCCAAGGTCCTGATCATGGGCGAGGACGTCGGCAAGCTCGGCGGTGTGTTCCGGGTGACGGACGGCCTCCAGAAGGACTTCGGCGAGGAGCGGGTCATCGACACCCCGCTCGCCGAGTCGGGCATCGTCGGCACGGCGATCGGTCTTGCGCTGCGCGGCTACCGCCCGGTCGTGGAGATCCAGTTCGACGGCTTCGTCTTCCCGGCGTACGACCAGATCGTCACGCAGCTCGCGAAGATGCACGCGCGGGCGCTCGGCAAGATCAAGCTCCCCGTGGTCATCCGCATCCCGTACGGCGGCGGCATCGGCGCGGTCGAGCACCACTCCGAGTCCCCCGAGGCGCTCTTCGCGCACGTGGCGGGCCTGAAGGTGGTCTCCCCGTCGAACGCGGGCGACGCCTACTGGATGATGCAGCAGGCCATCCACAGCGACGACCCGGTGATCTTCTTCGAGCCGAAGCGCCGCTACTGGGACAAGTCCGAGGTGAACCGCGAGGCGATCCCCGGGCCGCTGCACAAGGCGCGCGTGGTCCGCGAGGGCGCCGATCTGACGCTGGCCGCGTACGGGCCGATGGTGAAGGTCTGCCAGGAGGCCGCGGCGGCCGCGCAGGAGGAGGGCAAGTCCCTCGAGGTGCTGGACCTGCGGTCGATGTCCCCGATCGACTTCGACTCGATCCAGGCCTCGGTCGAGAGGACCCGCCGCCTGGTCGTGGTGCACGAGGCGCCGGTGTTCCTGGGGACGGGCGCGGAGATCGCGGCCCGGATCACCGAGCGGTGCTTCTACCACCTGGAGGCGCCGGTGCTGCGGGTCGGCGGCTACCACGCCCCGTATCCGCCGGCCCGCCTGGAGGACGAGTACCTGCCGGGCCTGGACCGGGTGCTCGACGCCGTCGACCGCTCGCTTGCGTACTGAGGAGAGGGTCGTGACGACGATGACGGAGACGGCCGCGGGGCTGCGCGAGTTCAAGATGCCCGACGTGGGCGAGGGGCTGACCGAGGCGGAGATCCTCAAGTGGTACGTCCGGCCCGGTGACACGGTCACCGACGGGCAGGTGGTGTGCGAGGTCGAGACCGCCAAGGCCGCCGTCGAGCTGCCGATCCCCTACGACGGGGTGGTGCACGAGCTGTGCTTCCCCGAGGGGACGACGGTGGACGTCGGCCAGGTGATCATCTCGGTGGACGTGGGCGGCGGAGCCGCTCCGGCCGCGCCCGCCGAGGCGCCCGCGGCGGCGGCTTCCCCGGCGCAGTCCGTGGCGCAGTCCACGGTTCCTGCCGCCGGATCGGCCGACACCGCCGATGCCGCTGCCACTACCGCTGCCGAGGAGCCCGAGGCGGAGGCCCGCAAGCCGGTCCTCGTCGGGTACGGGGTCTCGGTGGCCTCCACGAAGCGACGCCCCCGCAGGGGGGTTCCGGTCCGGCAGCCGGAGGCGGCCGAGCCGGTGCAGCGCGAGCTGAACGGACACGCGGCTCCCGCGGCTCCCGCGGCCCCCGCGACCCGTCCGCTGGCCAAGCCTCCGGTGCGCAAGCTGGCCAAGGACCTCGGGGTCGACCTGGCCGCGGTCGTCCCCTCCGGCCCGGACGGGATCATCACCCGCGAGGACGTGCACGCGGCGGTGGCCCCGGCCCCCGTGGCGGAGCCCGTGGCCGCCGCGGCGCCCCCGGCTCCGGCGACGCCGGCCCCGGTGCGTACCCCCGCCGCGGCCCCGCCCGTCCCGTACGAGGGAGCGCGGGAGACCCGGGTGCCGGTCAAGGGGGTCCGCAAGGCGACGGCGGCCGCGATGGTCGGCTCGGCGTTCACGGCGCCGCACGTCACCGAGTTCGTCACGGTCGACGTGACGCGCACGATGAAGCTGGTCGAGGAGCTCAAGCAGGACAAGGACCTGCAGGGGCTGCGGGTGAACCCGCTGCTGCTGATCTCCAAGGCCCTGCTGGTCGCCATCAGGCGCAACCCGGACATCAACGCCTCGTGGGACGAGGCCAACCAGGAGATCGTGCGGAAGCACTACGTGAACCTGGGCATCGCGGCCGCCACGCCCCGCGGTCTGATCGTCCCGAACATCAAGGACGCCCACGCCAAGACGCTGCCGCAGCTCGCCGAGGCGCTGGGGGAGCTGGTGGGGACCGCCCGCGAGGGTCGCACCTCGCCGGCGGCCATGCAGGGCGGGACGGTGACCATCACCAACGTCGGGGTGTTCGGCATCGACACCGGTACGCCGATCCTCAACCCGGGCGAGTCCGCGATCCTCGCCGTCGGGTCCATCAAGCCGCAGCCGTGGGTGCACAAGGGGAAGGTCAGGCCCCGTCAGGTGACGACGCTCGCGCTGTCCTTCGACCACCGGCTGGTGGACGGGGAGCTGGGCTCCAAGGTGCTGGCGGACGTGGCGGCGGTTCTCGAACAGCCCAAGCGGTTGATCACCTGGGGGTAGCGGTCCGGCGGCTGGCCCCGCGCCCCCGAGGGCAAAAGACCGCGCCGTTCTCCGCGCCCCTTGTCAGGGGCGCGGAGAACGGCGCGGTGTTTCTCCGCTCCGCTACCGGGCGAAGCCGTAGTTCATGATCTTCTTCGCGTCCGACTCGCGCGCCGTGATGGACGTCGAGGCGAGCACGGTCCCGATGACCGTCTTCCCGTTGCGGGTGGCGGCGAAGACCAGGCAGTACTTGGCCTCCGGGCCGGAGCCGGTCTTGACGCCGATCGAGCCGCTGTAGCTGCTGAGCAGACCGTTGGTGTTGGTCCACGCCGCCATCGTGCGGGTGCCGCCGGTCTTCGTCACGGTCTTCGCCGTGTACGACTTCTTCTTCACGATCGCACGGAAGTTGGCGCTCTTCATCGCGCTGCTGGCGATCTTCGTCAGATCGCGCGGCGTGGAGTAGTTCGAGCCGTTGCCGATGCCGTCGAACGAGTCGAACTTCGTGTTCGTCAGGCCGAGGTCCCTGGCCTGCTTGTTCATCTTGCCGATGAACGACTTCACGCGGGCGGCCCGCGTCGAACCGGCACCGAACTTGTCGGCGAGCGCGTACGCGGCGTCGCAGCCGGACGGCAGCATCAGGCCGTACAGGAGCTGGCGGACGGTGACCTTGTCGCCGACGATCAGGCGGGCCGACGAGGCGTTGTTGGCGACGATGTAGTCGCTGTACGCCTTCTGGATGGTGACCTTGGTGTCCAGGTTCAGGTTGGGCTGCGACAGCACGACCTTCGCGGTCATGATCTTCGTCGTGGACCCGGTGGAGCGGCGCGTGTCCGCGGCCTTGGTGTAGAGCGATGTGCCCGTGCCGTTGTTCATCACGAAGCCGCCCTTGGCGGCGATCGTGGGAACCGTGAGGGCCTGTGCGGGTGCCGTGCTGAGAGCTCCGGAGGCGAGCACGGCTCCGGTGGTGAAGACCACTGCGGCAGCTCTGCGAACCCGTAGACCCTTGATGGCCGTTTTCAAGTCGAATACCCCGATTACGTTGAAAGCACCGAGAGAGTGCCAAATGCCCCAGGAGGACGGCCACTTCAAAGTGGCGCCTTCCCTTGAGACTCGTAGGTAGCACAGAAGGATGTATGTGAGACGAGGCGGGGTGGATCTTTTTACCTCGTCCATATCCTGGACCGCCCCTGATCATGCGTACATGTTGTATCTATGCTGTGCGCATGCCTTCAGCCCCGTCCCCCGCCGCACCCGCACCCGCACCCGCGCCCGCGTCCGGCCGTCAGGCCGGTCAACAGGTCGGCCGGCAGACCGATCAGCAGACGGACCGGCGGACCGCGAAGCAGCCGCCCGCCGCCGAGCGTGTGTACGCGCACATCAAGCGGGCCGTGCTGGAGCGCCGGTACGAGGGCGGGACGCTGCTCACGGAGGGCGAGTTGGCGGAGGCCGTCGGCGTCTCCCGGACCCCGGTGCGCGAGGCGCTGCTGAAGCTGGAGGTCGAAGGGCTGATCCGGCTCTACCCGAAGAAGGGCGCCCTGGTGCTGCCCGTCTCCGCGCAGGAGATCGCGGACGTGGTGGAGACCCGGCAGCTCGTCGAGGCGCACGCCATCCGCAAGGCGGTGCCGGCTCCGCCCGCGCTGATCGACCGCCTCACCGAACTCCTGGCCCGGCAGCAGGAGCAGGCCGCCGCCGGGGACCTCGCCGGAGCCGCCGTCACCGACCGCTGCTTCCACGCCGAGATCGTGCGCAGCGGGGGCAACGAGATCCTCTCCCGTCTCTACGACCAGCTGCGCGACCGGCAGCTGAGGATGGGCGTCGCCGTGATGCACGCCCACCCCGACCGCATCACCAAGACGCTCTCCGAGCACCAGGAGATCCTCGACGCGCTGCGCTCCGGTGACGCCGAGGCCGCGGTCGCCCTGGTGCACCGCCATGTCAGCTGGTTCTCCAACCTGGCGCGGGGGGACGTCCGATGAGCTCGTCCTCGGCGTCCTCGGCGTCCTCGTCGTCCTCGCCCACCCTGCCCGGCGATCCGCCCGGCGGCCGCAGAGCCGTCACGGTCTGGTCCGTCGGGGTCTCCGTCTACTTCGTCGCGGTCATCTTCCGTACGTCGCTGGGGGTGGCGGGACTCGACGCCGCCGACCGCTTCCACGTCAACGCCTCCGCGCTGTCGACCTTCTCGATCCTCCAGCTCCTCGTCTACGCGGGCATGCAGATACCCGTCGGCCTGATGGTCGACCGGCTGGGCACCAAGAAGGTGCTGACCCTCGGCGTCGTCCTGTTCACGATCGGACAGCTGGGCTTCGCGTTCTCGCCGACCTACGGGACGGCGCTGGCCTCGCGGGCGCTGCTCGGGTGCGGTGACGCGATGACGTTCATCAGCGTGCTGCGTCTGGGCTCGCGCTGGTTCCCGGCCCGGCGCGGACCGATGGTCGCGCAGCTCGCGGGCCTGGTGGGCATGGCGGGCAACCTCGTCTCGACGCTCGTCATAGCCCGGCTGCTGCACGGCGTCGGCTGGACGGCGGCGTTCGCGGGGAGTTCGGTCGCCGGTGTCGTCGTCCTCGTCCTGATGCTGGTGTTCCTCAAGGACCACCCCGAGGGGCACGAGCCGGAGCCCTTCCCGCACCGGGGAGCCGCGTACGTGCGCCGCCAGATCGCGGCGTCCTGGCGGGAGCCCGGGACCCGGCTCGGACTGTGGGTGCACTTCACGACCCAGTTCCCGGCGATGGTGTTCCTGCTGCTGTGGGGACTGCCGTTCCTCGTCGAGGCCCAGGGCCTGTCCCGGGCGACGGCCGGCGAACTCCTCACGCTCGTCGTGCTCTCCAACATGCTCGTCGGCCTGGTGTACGGGCAGATCGTCGCCCGGCACCACGCGGCGCGGCTGCCGCTGGCGCTCGGCACGGTCCTGTCGACGGCCGTCGTGTGGGCCGCCACGCTCGCGTACCCCGCCGAGCACGCGCCGATGTGGCTGCTGGTGGTGCTGTGCGCGGTCCTCGGGGCGTGCGGACCCGCGTCGATGATCGGGTTCGACTTCGCACGGCCCGCCAATCCGCCCGAGCGGCAGGGGACCGCCTCCGGCATCACCAACATGGGCGGGTTCGTCGCGTCCATGACGACACTGTTCGCGGTGGGGGTGCTGCTGGACGCCACCGGGGGGAGCTACACGGTCGCCTTCTCGGCGGTGTTCGTCCTGCAGGCCCTCGGACTGAGCCAGATCCTGCGGCTGCGCAAGCAGGCGGCCCGGCGGGAGCGGGAGCGGTTGGTCGCGAGCCGGGTGGAGACGGTGCATGTGCCCGCGTAGGCGGGTGGGGGCACGGGGGCGGGTCCGCCCCCGCCGCCCCGGACACCGGACGGGCTGAGGCCGGAAACTACGGCGTCACCGTGAAGTTCCTCAAGATCGCCGCTGTCAGTTCCGGATCGCCCTCCGTCTTCAGGCGGTCCGAGACCGCCTCCGGGGTCACCCGGCCGCAGGCCAGGCGGAAGTAGGTCTCCCAGTCGAGGGCGAGCGTGGCGGCCGGGCCGAGGGACGGGGCACCGTCTATCGAACCGACACCGTCGGCGTCGACGCGGACCGTGCGCAGGAACTCGACCGGTCCGTGCACGTCGAAGACGACCGCCGAGTTGGCCGGCGCGCCCGCGTCCTTGGCGACGACCTTGGGGAGCCTGCTGAGCAGCACGTCACGGGTGATGTACGCACCCGGGGAGTCGAGGTTGCCCGGCCGGCCCAGGGTGGTGCGCAGGTCCTGTTCGTGCACCCAGAGGTCGAACGCCCGGTTGCGCATGGACTCCTCGAGGGTGACCTCGGTGCCGAGCGGGCCGCGCACCAGCGTGCCGGGCTGCCGCGACTCGTTGCGCAGCTGGCGGTTGCGGCGGATGACCGTGTACTCCAGCTCGGAGGTCATCTCCGGAGCGGTGTGGTGGCGGCGGACGTCGACCTGCATCTCCATGTACCGCTGGTGCTCGTTCGTCACGTGGTACAGGTCGCGGGGGAGCGTGTGGATCGGCCGGGGGTCGCCCAGCGCCTCGCAGTCGAGGCCGATCACATGGGAGACGAGGTCGCGCACCGACCAGCCCGGGCATGGAGTCCGCCGGTTCCATTCCCCCTCCACCAGCGGCGACACCAGTTCGGATATCGCGTCGATAGAATGGGTCCAGGCGTCGGCGTAGGACTGAAGGCTCGGATGCAGACTCACGGAAACGGGACCCCTCGGGCGATTCGGGCGCGGGCAGTGCACAGGGAGCGGGTGTCTTGGGACGCTAAGTTACGCTGCTGTGAGGCACCCCGGCAGTGCTTTCGTGTGACGATCGTAGGCCCGTATCAAAGGCTCGAATGCCAGGACGGTGGTAGTGTGCGCGCCTCTCTCCTCCAGATCGCCGTGGACGACGCCGAACCGGTCGACTCCCGCAGGCGGCGCGTCGCCTCGCTGGTGAGCCGGCAGAGCGGGTCCGACCTGGTGATCCTGCCCGAGCTGTGGACCACCGGTGCCTTCGCCTACGAGTCGTTCGGCGCCGAGGCCGAGCCGCTCGAAGGGCCCACGTACGAGGCGATGGCCAAGGCGGCGAGCGATGCGGGCGTGTGGCTGCACGCCGGTTCGATCCCCGAACGGGCTGCCTCCGGCGACGGCGCCGGCGGCGATGCGGGGGCGCTCTACAACACCTCCCTCGTCTTCTCCCCCTCCGGTGAACTCGTCGCCTCGTACCGGAAGATCCACCGGTTCGGGTTCGACAAGGGTGAGGCCGTGCTGATGGGGGCCGGGTCCGAGCTGGTGACCGTGGCCCTGCCCGGGACCACGCTCGGGCTGGCCACCTGTTACGACCTCCGCTTCCCCGAGCTCTTCCGCGGACTCGTCGACGCGGGGGCGCAGACGTTCGTCGTCCCGGCGGGCTGGCCCGCGCGGCGGCGGTCGCACTGGACGCTGCTCGCCCGGGCCCGGGCCGTCGAGGATCAGGCGTTCGTGCTGGCCTGCGGGACGGGCGGGGAGCATGCGGGGGTGCCGCAGGCGGGGCACTCCGTCGTGGTGGATCCGTGGGGGGAGGTCCTCGCCGAGGCGGGGGACGGTGAGGAGGTCCTCACCGTGGAGTTCGATCCCGCGAAGGTGGGGGTCACGCGGGAGCAGTTCCCGGCGCTGAAGGACCGGCTGATGGGGGTTGCGGCGCCGCGCGGGTGACCTGCCTCCGGTTTTCGCCCCGCCCCCGCCTCCGCCTCCGCCCCTGCCGCCCCTGTCCTTCCCGTCACTGCGCGGGGGCGCTGCCCCCGGACCCCCGGTCCTCAAGCGCCGGCCGGGCCGAGGATGTCGCGGCCGAGCCGCGAATCTCTCGGCCCGGCCGGGGGCGGGGATCCCTCAGTCGGACTCCCTCTCCTTCTCCGCCAGGTGGATGACGCACACCGCCACCGCGATCAGCAGTGCCGGGTCCGCGTCCTCCCGTACGATCTCGACGCCGTACGTCTCCCTCACCCGCAGCCAGCGGCGCGAGATGTGGGCCAGCATCTGCCCGTCGTACTCGACGACGAACTCCCGGTCGAGGATCTTGCCGCTGACATCCAGCTCGGTGCCGTCGGCGAGCGCGACGCGGTAGTGGTTGCGCAGCAGCGACAGCCGCTTCCTGCGGATGGTCGCCAGCGGCTCGCCGTCCCGCTCGACGGCCATCGTGTCCCGCAGCGCGAGCATCTTCTTGTGGATGTCGATCAGCACCCGCCCCTGCGGATCCTTCAGCTCGAAGGTGTCCCGCAGCCGCATCGCCTTGCCGTCGACGAGGAAGGCCTTGCGGCCCTGCTCGTCCTCGATCCAGTAGTCGTCACCGATACCCAGGATCCGGTCGCGTACGAGGAATTTCATACCTTTGGTGCTTCCCCGGCGACAGGCCCGAAACGCCGCCGATAGGCCGACGGGCTGAGTCCGGTCTCGCGCCGCAGCCGTGTCCGCAGGTTGGCGGCGGTGCCGAGGCCGCTGTGCCGGGCCACGACGTCCAGGCGTTCCTCGCCGCGCTCGATGAGCCGGCAGGCCAGCGCCACCCGTTCGCCGGTCAGCCAGGCCAGCGGGGTGGTACCGAGCTGGGCGCGGAAGCGGCGGTGCAGCGTGGCCGGGCTGACCGCCGCGCGGGTCGCCAGGTCGGCGACCGTCAGGGGGTCGCCGATCCGCTCCGCGGCCCAGGCGAGCAGCGGTGCCAGCGACTCGTCGGGTACGTCGGGCACGGGCCGTTCGACGAACTGCCGCTGCCCACCGTCACGGTGGGCGGCGAAGACGAGCCGCCGGGACACGGCGTTCGCGATCTCGGCGCCGTGGTCGCGCCGCACGATGTGCAGGCCGAGATCGAGCGCGGCCGCGCTGCCGGCCGCGGTCAGCACGTCACCCTCGTCGACGAAGAGGACGTCCGGCTCCAGGAGGACCTTCGGATGGAGCTCCCGGAAGAGGCCGGCCCAGCGCCAGTGCGTGGTGGCCCGGCGGCCGTCCAGGATCCCGGCCTCGGCGAGCGCGAAGCTGCCGGTGCACAGGCTCACCACGCGGGCGCCCCGCGCGTGGGTGCGTCGGATCACGTCGAGCACGGCCTCGCCGCGCGGCACGACGTTGTCGGGGCGGCCGGGCACGACGAGCGTGTCCGCCCCGTCCGCCGCGTCGAGGCCGGGCACCCCGCTCAGCGTGAAGAAGCCGTGGTTCATCCGGATCTCGGGGGCGGGTGTGCACAGCGTCAGTTCGTACAGCGGCGCCGGGAGGCCGAGTTCGGGGCGGGGCAGTCCGAACAGCTCGGTCGCGACGCCGACTTCGAAGGGGTTGGTGCCCTCGTCGACGACGACGGCGACGCGGTGCGAGGATCCGTGCGGCATGTGCGATTTCTAGCACTCGTCCACGCGTCCGTCACGCCCCACGATGAGTCCATGACCAAGCAAAGGCCCACCGCAGACCGGCCCACCGCAGACCGACCGGCCGCCGACCGGCCCGTCGTCCTCGCCGACGCCCTCGACTCCTTCACCGAGCTGTGGAGTCCTCGTATCGTCGCGTCCGTCAACGACTACGACGTCCGGCTCGCCAAGGTGCGAGGTGAGCACGTCTGGCACACCCATGACCACACCGACGAGTTCTTCCTGGTCGTGGAGGGCGAGCTGCTCATCGCCCTGCGCGAGCCGGCCGGTGAGCGCACGGTCACACTCGCCCGGGGGTCGCTCTTCACGGTGCCGCGCGGTGTCGAGCACAGGCCGTCCGCCCCGTCGGGCGCGGCGATCCTGGTCTTCGAACCCACCGGGACGCTGTCCGTCGGCGACCGGCACGAAGAGGTTCCGGACCACGTGGACGTCACCACGGGGCACCCGCTCACCTGACGGCCGGCGGTCCCCGGTACGTGTGCCCGTCAGGCGCCGTAGCCGTCGTTGTAACCGGTGGAGTTGGGGTGCCGCGTGTCGTCGACCACCTGCGTGCTCTGCTGCGGCACCACGACCCTGCGCCGCCTGGCGATGCTGCTGAACGTCGCCACGCCGATCAGTCCGACGACCATGAAGATGACGCCGACCAGGTCGAGGTTGACCCCCTGCATGTCCCAGTCGGTCGCGAACGTGAGGATCGCCCCTACGGCGATCAGAATGATGCACCCGCCCAGACCCATGGGTGTCGCCTCCTGTTGCGCACGGTGTCGTGCCGGGCCCGGGGACCGTATGCCCCCGGGTGCGTCACGAGTACCCGGAACCCGGTCCTCCATGCAGCGGCGGATCCGTCCGCGCCCTACCGGGGCGGACGGTGGATCAGGAGGACGCCGGGCCAACTAGCCCTCCAGGAACGCCACCAGAGAGTTCGCCAGGAGGAACGGGTCGTCCGCGCCGCACAGTTCGCGGACGCTGTGCATCGACAGGATGGCCACGCCGATGTCGACCGTCCTGATGCCGTGGCGGGCCGCGGTGATGGGCCCGATGGTGGTGCCGCACGGCATGGAGTTGTTGGAGACGAACGTCTGGAAGGGCACGCCGGCCTTCTCGCAGGCCGCGGCGAAGACCGCGCGGCCCGAACCGTCGGTGGCGTAGCGGTTGTTGACGTTGACCTTCAGGATCGGGCCCTGGCCGGCGCGCGGGTGGTGCGTCGGGTCGTGCCGCTCCGCGTAGTTGGGGTGCACGGCGTGACCGGTGTCCGAGGAGAGGCAGACCGTGCCGGCGAAAGCGCGCGCCCGGTCCTCGAACGACCCTCCGCGGGCATAGACCGAACGTTCCAGCACGCTGCCGAGCAGCGGGCCGTCCGCCCCCGTGTCGGACTGCGAACCGTTCTCCTCGTGGTCGAACGCCGCGAGGACCGGGATGTACGGCAGGGGTTCCTCGGCGGTCGCCACGGCGGCCAGGGCCGCCGTACCGGCGTGCACGGACAGCAGGTTGTCCATCCGCGGGCCCGCGACCAGGTCCTTGTCGCGGCCCAGGTAGGAGGGCGGTTCGATGGGGTGGACCATCAGGTCCCAGCCGGTGGTCTCGCCCTCGGCGATGCCGGCCTCCTGCTCGACGAAGCGGATCAGATCGCCGTCGCGCACGTCGTCGCCCAGGCCCCAGACGGGCTGCAGGTGCCGCTGCTTGTCGAGCTTGAGGCCCTCGGCGGTGACGGAGCGGTCCAGGTGGATGGCGAGCTGCGGCACCCGCAGCAGCGCGCGGTCGATGTTCACGAGCCGCGTCGAGCCGTCCCGCAGCGACAGCCGGCCGGCCAGGCCCAGGTCCCGGTCCAGCCAGGAGTTGAGCAGCGGGCCGCCGTAGATCTCGACGGCGACCTGTCTGAAGCCGTGGCCGCCGCTGTCGGGGCGCGGCTTCACCCGCAGGTTGGGGGAGTCGGTGTGCGCCCCGACGATGCGGAAGGCGGTGTGCGGTTCGGTGCCCTCCGGCACGTACCAGGCCACGATCGCGCCGCCGCGCAGCACGTACTTCCCGCCGGTGGTCCCGTCCCATGCGTCGGTCTCCGCGACCTGGCGGAAACCGGCCTTCTCCAGCCGCTCGGCGGCGTTCGCCACCGCGTGGTACGGGGACGGACTCGCCGCCAGGAAGGACATGAGGTCGTCGGTGTGGCCGCGGTCGAAGCGTGGGGGTGTGCGCATGGGTTCACCTTAACGACGTACGAGGGCCCGCTCCCGGGGATGGGAACGGGCCCTGGTGAGGGGTCTGTACAGACGGCTCCGCCGGGGAGGGGCGGGGATGCGGCCCTGCCCGGCGGGCCCGCGTTCCCGGGTGCGGGTCGCGCGTGGCCGGTCGCGCGGTTCCCCGCGCCCCTGAGGAAGGGCGGGGGCTGCGCCCCGCCTTTCTTCTTCAGCCTGTCCGGGACCCCCGGAGGGTGGGCATCCGGTCAGAACGCCGCTTCGTCCAGCTCCATCAGGTCCAGCTCCACGGACTCGGCGAGCTTGCGGGCGCCGGTGACGCCCGGCAGGACGTTGGCGGCGAAGAACCGGGCCGCCGCGATCTTGCCGGTGTAGAAGGCCCTGTCCTTGGCGGACGCCGTCTCCAGTTTCTCGGCGGCCACGGCCGCGCCCTTCAGGAGCAGGTAGCCGACGACGACGTCACCGGAGGCCATCAGCAGGCGGGTGGTGTTCAGCCCGACCTTGTAGATGTTCTTCACGTCCTGCTCGGTCGCCGCGAGGTCGGTGAGCATCAGGCCGACGATGGCCTCCAGCTCGACGGCCGCCTTGGCGAGGTGGTCACGGGCGCCGGACAGCTCCTCGCCGCCCGTGCCGAGCGCCAGGAACTTCTTGATGTCCTCGGCGAGCGAGTTCAGCGCCGCGCCCTGGTTGCGGACGATCTTCCGGAAGAAGAAGTCCTGGCCCTGGATCGCGGTCGTGCCCTCGTACAGGGTGTCGATCTTCGCGTCCCGGATGTACTGCTCGACCGGGTACTCCTGGAGGAACCCGGAGCCGCCGTACGTCTGCAGCGACTGGGCGAGCTGCTCGTAGCCCTTCTCGGAGCCGTAGCCCTTCACGATCGGCAGGAGCAGGTCGTTCATGGCCTCCAGGGCGGAGGCGTCCGCGCCCTCGGCCTCCTTGACCTGGATCTCGTCCTGGATCGCGGCGGTGTGCAGCACCAGCGCGCGCATGCCCTCCGCGTACGCCTTCTGCGTCATCAGCGAGCGGCGTACGTCCGGGTGGTGCGTGATGGTGACCTTGGGCGCGGTCTTGTCCATGAACTGCGCGAGGTCGGGGCCCTGGACGCGCTCCTTGGCGTACTCCAGCGCGTTCAGGTAGCCCGTCGAGAGCGTGGAGATCGCCTTCGTGCCGACCATCATGCGGGCGAACTCGATGATGCGGAACATCTGGCGGATGCCGTCGTGCTTGTCGCCGATGAGCCAGCCCCTGGCGGGGTGGCGGTCGCCGAACGTCATCTCGCAGGTGTTGGACGCCTTGATGCCCATCTTGTGCTCGACGTTCGTGGCGTACACGCCGTTGCGCTCGCCCAGCTCGCCGGTCTCGAAGTCGAACTCGAACTTCGGGACGAGGAAGAGGGACAGGCCCTTGGTGCCGGGTCCTGCGCCCTCGGGGCGGGCGAGCACGTAGTGGAGGATGTTCTCCGACATGTCGTGCTCACCGGACGTGATGAACCGCTTCACGCCCTCGATGTGCCAGGAGCCGTCCTCCTGCTGGACCGCCTTGGTGCGGCCGGCGCCGACGTCCGAGCCGGCGTCCGGCTCGGTGAGCACCATGGTGGAGCCCCACTGCCGGTCGACGGCGATCTTCGCGATGTGCTTCTGGACCTCGTTGCCCTCGTCGAAGAGGATGCCCGCGAACGCGGGGCCCGAGGAGTACATCCAGACCGCCGGGTTCGCGCCGAGCACCAGCTCCGCGTACGCCCAGATCAGGGAGCGGGGCGCGGTGGTGCCGCCGATCTCCTCGGGCAGGCCCAGCCGCCAGTACTCGGAGTCCATGAAGGCCTGGTAGGACTTCTTGAAGGACGCCGGCACGGGCGCGGTGTTCGTCTCCGGGTCGAAGACCGGGGGGGTGCGGTCGGCCTCCGCGAAGGACTCCGCCAGCTCGTTCTCCGAGAGGCGGGTCAGCTCTTCGAGGATGCTCCTGGCGGTCTCGGTGTCCATCTCCGCGAACGGGCCGGTGCCGTACAGCTTGTCGCGCCCGAGCACCTCGAAGAGGTTGAACTCGATGTCGCGGAGATTCGACTTGTAGTGCCCCATGGCGACGGCTCCGTTAAGGGATCGGGGAGGTGGTGGTTCCTCGTACCTGGTTTATGTACCAACTAGTAGCTACGATGATGCTACCCGTCGGTAATAAGAAGCAACCCCTGTTTGCCCAAGTGTGAGCAGGCTCCACCTTCGGGCGCGAGACGACGGGTCCGCCACCTGTTCGAGGAAAACGGGCATGGACGGCCCTGGGCCCCCGTGCCCTCGGTAGTCTTGCCGCATGTACGGCTACGACCAGAACGTGGGACCGGGGCAGCAGCAGTACGCGCAGCCCCAGCCACCGCCGCAGCAGCAGATGCCCGGCGGGGTCGGCGGGTACGGGCAGCAGGCGCCGCTCTACCCCGAGCCGTCGCCGCCGTCGCTCGCGGACGCGGTGCGCGCGTTCACCACGGGGTCGCTGACCCCCGAGGACTTCCAGCAGGTCTTCGCCACGTCCAAGGTCTACTGCCCGCGCGGCGACAACCCGGGGTTCCTGGCGCTGCACAACACCCAGCAGCCCGTGATCCCGATGTTCACCTCGCTCAAGGAGCTGCGCCGGTACGCCGGCAAGGAGTCCAAGTACTTCGTGATCACCGGGGCCGAGGTGATCGACCTGCTGCCCACCGGTTACGGCTTCGTCCTCGACATGGAGGGTGAGCACCGCATCGTCTTCGACGCGAAGGCGGTCGAGCAGATGGTGGACTTCGCGATGCGCCGCATGTACGGCTGAGGTCCGTCCCGACGGGTCCCCCCGAGCGGGGCGGCCCGGGCGGCCCGGGTGCGTGGTGCGCCGCGGGCCGGCGGGGGCCGGTCGCGCAGTTTCCCGCGCCCCCGAAAGACCGCCCCACGCCACGTGCCCGCGCCCGAGGGGCGCGGGGCACTGCGCGACGGGCCATGACCAGGCCGCAGCCGCACGACAACCCCGCCCCGCCCCCACCCATGACGCCCGGAGGGAATTCCCTCCGGGCGTTCCGTGTTCCGGGTGGCAGAAAGTTCTACATTCAACTAAACTCGAAGCACAAGGAGGTACCGACATGCCTGCAGTGACCGTCGAGAACCCGCTGAGCCTGCCCCGTGTGGCGGCGTCGGCCGAGTCCGTGGCCCGCCCCGTGCTCACGGTGACCACCGCGCCGAGCGGCTTCGAGGGCGAGGGCTTCCCGGTCCGCCGCGCCTTCGCCGGGATCAACTACCGCCACCTCGACCCGTTCATCATGATGGACCAGATGGGTGAGGTGGAGTACGCGCCGGGCGAGCCCAAGGGCACCCCCTGGCACCCGCACCGCGGCTTCGAGACCGTGACCTACATCATCGACGGCGTCTTCGACCACAAGGACTCCAACGGCGGCGGCGGCACCATCACCAACGGCGACACCCAGTGGATGACGGCGGGCTCGGGCCTGCTGCACATCGAGGCCCCGCCGGAGTCGCTCGTCATGTCGGGCGGTCTCTTCCACGGGCTCCAGCTGTGGGTGAACCTGCCGGCCAAGGACAAGATGATGGCCCCGCGCTACCAGGACATCCGCGGCGGTTCGGTCCAGCTGCTCTCCACCCCCGACGGCGGCGCGCTCCTGCGGGTCATCGCCGGCGAGCTGGACGGTCACGAGGGCCCCGGCATCACGCACACGCCGATCACCATGGTCCACGCGACCGTGGCGCCCGGCGCCGAGCTCACGCTCCCGTGGCGCGAGGACTTCAACGCCCTCGCGTACGTGATGGCGGGCAAGGGCTCGGTCGGCGCGGAGCGCCGTCCGGTCCACACCGGCCAGACGACCGTCTTCGGCGCGGGCTCCTCGCTGACCGTCCGCGCGGACGAGAAGCAGGACGCGAACACCCCGGACCTCGAGGTCGTCATCCTGGGCGGACAGCCGATCCGTGAGCCGATGGCGCACTACGGCCCGTTCGTGATGAACACCCGCGACGAGCTGCAGCAGGCCTTCGAGGACTTCCAGAAGGGGCGCCTCGGTACGGTCCCGGCCGTGCACGGCATGTCGGAGGGCGGGCTCTAGGCCCCGTCGCTCACCAGGTGGGCCCCCGTCCGAACCGGACGGGGGCCCGCCCCGTTCCGGCCCCGTGCGTTCCGGCCTCCGTTCGGTCTTCCGGGAGTGCCGTCCCGCCCGGCGCGTGATCGGGTGAGAACGTGCAGCCCCCTCCCGCCGAGCCCGCCGAGCCCGCCGGGTCCGCCGGGAGCCCTCCCGGATCCGGCCCGCTCCTGCCCGAACCCGTGCGCCGCGTGGGCGCCTGGTGCCTCGTCGTGCTGCTGGTCACCGGTGTCGTACTGGTCGGGGTACGGCTGTGCGAGGAGCTCAGGACCGCCGTGGTGCCCGTGCTGCTCGCGCTCCTCGGCACGGCCCTGCTCGGACCGCTGTACCGGCGGCTGGTGAAGGCGAAGGTCAACCGGTCCGTCGCGGCGGGCGTGACCTGCGCCGCGGTGGTCGCCGTCGTCGGCGGGGCCGCGTACATCGTCGTCGCCGCGCTGATCGACACCGGCGACGAGATCGCCGCCTCCCTCAAGGAGTCGGCCCGGTGGCTGTCCGACCACTTCGGGACGTCCGGCACCTCCCTCGACGACCTCACCTCCCACGCCAAGGAGCTGATGGGCAAGTTCGGCGGGACGGCGGCGTCCGGGGTGATCAGCGGGATCAGCGTCGTGGGCGAGCTCGTCGCCATGGCCGTCCTCGCGCTGCTGCTCGTCTTCTTCTTCCTGCGCGACTCGCACCGGGCCGTCGGGACCCTGCGTTCGCTGGTGCCCCGGCGGTCGGGCGACACGGTCGAGGCGATGGCGCGACGGGCGTACGAGGCCGTCGAGGGATTCATGCGCGGGACGACGCTGATCGCGCTCATCGACGCCACCTGCATCACCGTGGGGCTGTTCGTGCTGGGGGTGCCCGGAGCGCTGGGACTCGGCGCGCTGGTGTTCGTCGGCGCGTACATCCCCTACCTCGGCGCCTTCCTCTCCGGCGCGGTGGCGGTCCTGGTGGCGCTCGCCGACCGGGGGTTCGTGATCGCCCTGTGGGCGCTGGGGGTCGTCCTGGCCGTACAGGTCCTCGAGGGGCATGTGCTGCAGCCGGTGATCCAGAGCCGGACCGTCCAGATGCATCCGGCCGTCGTCATGCTGGCCATCACCGCCGGCGCCTCGGTCGCGGGCATCCTCGGCATGCTGCTGGCGGTGCCCCTGACGGCGGCGGCGTTCGGCGTGATCGCGGAACTGCGGGGGCGTTACGCGTCCGAGGCGGGCGGAGGATCCCAGACGGGCGGAGGGACGGAGGCGCCCCCGGCCGGTCCGGCCTCTTCCTCCCCGTCCGCCTCTTCCTCCCCGTCGGGCCCTTCCTCCCCGTCGGGCTCGGACCCCTTCTCGTAGAGCTCGAACCAGATGCTCTTGCCCTCGCCCCGGGGGTCGACCCCCCAGGCGTCGGCGAGCAGCTCGGTGAGGACCAGGCCCCGCCCGGAGGAGGCCAGTTCGCCGGGGTGCCGCCTGTGGGGCAGGTCGTCGCTGCCGTCCGCCACCTGGATCCGTATCCGGCGGGCGCGCGCCGCGCCCGTCATCTCGGCGGCCAGCAGCGCGTCCCCGTCCGTGTGGACGAGCACGTTCGTCACCATCTCGGAGAGCAGCAGGACCGCCGAGTCGACCTGGTCGGCGCAGGTCCAGTCGTGCAGGAACTCCCGCAGTTGCTGCCGGGCCAGCGCGACCTTGTGCGGTTCGGCCTGCGCGACGGTCAGCACGGTGCGCCGTACGGCCGGCCGCTCGGTGGTCGAGGCGTCGGGGTCGCAGCCTCCCTCCCCCGCCCGGCACAGCAGCAGTACCGCTATGTCGTCCTCACGGCGGTCCGCCAGCGGCCCGGTCGTGTGGTGCGAGGAGGGGCCGTGCACGGCCTGCACCAGCGCGTCGGCGAGCGCCTCCATGTCGCCGTCGTGGCTCTCCAGGATCTTGCGGATCCTGATCCAGCCGGTGTCCAGGTCGTGCCCGCCGGTCTCGATCAGTCCGTCCGTGCACATCAGCATCGTCTCGCCGGCTTCCAGCACGAGCCGCGTCGTCGGATAGTCGGCGTCCGGGTCGATGCCCAGCGGCAGCCCGCCCGCCGTGGGCCGGTTCAGCACGGTCCCGTCCGCCATGCGGATCGCCGGGTCCGGGTGCCCGGCCCGGGCTATCTCCAGTACGCCGCTCTCCGGGTCCACCTCGACGTACAGACAGGTCGCGAAGCGCAGGTCCGCGATCTCCTCGTCGGAGGTGATCCCGTACAGGAAGCGTGAGGCGCGCGAGAGCACCGCGTCCGGGCGGTGCCCCTCCGAGGCATACGCCCGCAGCGCGATCCGGAGCTGTCCCATCAGTCCCGCGGCGCGTACGTCGTGGCCCTGGACGTCGCCGATGACCAGCGCGAAGCGGCCGCCACGGCTCGTCCGCGCGGTACCGCCGGGCAGCGGGATCATGTCGTACCAGTCGCCGCCCACCTGGAGCCCGCCGCCCGTGGGCACGTACCGGGCCGCGACGCTCATCCCGGGGATCTTCGGTCCCAGCGTCGGCAGCATCGAGCGCTGCAGGCCGTCCGTGAGCTCGCGCTCGGACTCGGTGACCCCGGCGCGCGAGAGGGCCTGCGCCAGCATCCGAGCCACCGTCGTCAGCACGGACCGTTCGTCGGGCGTGAAGGTGACCGGGTACGTGAAGGCCGCCATCCACGCGCCCATCGTGCGCCCCGCCACCGTGAGCGGCAGGAACGCCCAGGACCGGCGGCCGAAGCCCTGGGCGAGCGGCCAGGCGGCCGGAAACCGGCTGCGGTAGTCGTCCGGGGAGGAGAGGTAGACGGCCCGGCCGGTGCGGACGACCTCCGCGGCCGGGTAGTCCGTGTCCAGCGGCATCTGGGAGAACGGATCCTCGTCCCCCGGCTGCTGCCCGTGGTGACCGATGACGGTCAGCCGGTCGGCCTCCGCGCCGAACACCGCGAGCCCGTCCGGCGAGAACCCGGGCATCGACAGGCCGGCCGCGACCCGCAGCACCTCCGCCGTGGACCGTGCCTCGGCCAGCGCCCGTCCCGCGTCCAGCAGGAACGCCTCGCGCGAGCGGCGCCAGTCGCCCGTGACGGGTGTCCGCGCGGCGGCGCCCGGCGACGGCTCGGTGACCTCCTGGAGGGTGCCGATCAGCTGGTACGACCTGGTGTCCGGGTCGAACGACGGCTTGGAACGGCTGCGTACGATACGGATCACGCGGCCCCGGTCGTCCATGACGCGCAGCCGCAGCTCGGCGAGCGTGTCCTCGGCGGCGGCGAGCTGGACGACCCCGTTGACCTCGTTCCAGTCGACGGGATGGAAACGGGCCCGCACCCCCGCCTCCGTGAGCACGGTCGGCTCCGCGGGCAGGCCGAGGAGCCGGGAGGCCTCGGCGTCGAAAGTGACCTTCCCGGCACCGTCGTCCCACCTCCACAGGCCGGTGGCGAGGGTGGTGAGGACGTCCCCCACAGAGGGAAGGGGATCACCTGTGCGCATTGACCCACTGTATGAACAGGTGAACGAAGGGTGCCACCGAGGCAGGTGGGGCGGGGTGGGCGATCGTCCGGCCCCGGCTATTGCGGACGGCGATCATGGGGTGGCCGGTACTCTTGCAGGTGTTTCACGTGAAACATGTCCCCGACCGCGAAGACTGGATGAACGACGATGCATCGGTACAGGTCCCACACCTGCGGCGAGCTCCGCGCCTCTGACGTCGGCAGCGACGTCCGGCTGAGCGGCTGGCTGCACAATCGCCGAGACCTGGGCGGCATCCTCTTCATCGATCTGCGCGACCACTACGGCATCACGCAGCTCGTCGCCCGCCCCGGTACCCCCGCGTACGAGGCCCTCGACAAGGTCTCCAAGGAGTCCACGGTCCGGGTCGACGGCAAGGTCGTCTCGCGTGGCACGGAGAACGTGAACCCGGAGCTGCCGACCGGCGAGGTCGAGGTCGAGGTGAGCGAGGTCGAGCTGCTCGGCGCCGCCGCCCCGCTGCCCTTCACGATCAACACCGAGGACGGTGTGAACGAGGAGCGGCGCCTGGAGTACCGCTTCCTGGACCTGCGCCGCGAGCGCATGCACCGCAACATCCTGCTGCGCACGTCGGTCATCTCCGCCATCCGTCACAAGATGACGACGCTGGGCTTCAACGAGATGGCGACCCCGATCCTCAGCGCCACCTCCCCCGAGGGTGCGCGCGACTTCGTGGTGCCGTCCCGGCTGAACCCGGGCCGTTTCTACGCCCTGCCGCAGGCCCCGCAGCAGTTCAAGCAGCTGCTGATGATCTCGGGTTTCGACCGGTACTTCCAGATCGCGCCGTGCTTCCGTGACGAGGACGCGCGCGCCGACCGCTCGCCGGGCGAGTTCTACCAGCTCGACGTGGAGATGTCCTTCGTCGAGCAGGAGGACATCTTCCAGCCGATCGAGAAGCTCATGACCGAGCTGTTCGAGGAGTTCGGCAACGGCCGGCACGTCACCTCGCCGTTCCCGCGGATCCCGTTCCGCGAGTCGATGCTCAAGTACGGCTCCGACAAGCCGGACCTGCGGGCCCAGCTGGAGCTCGTCGACATCACCGACGTCTTCGAGGGCTCCGAGTTCAAGGCCTTCGCGGGCAAGCACGTACGGGCGCTGCCGGTGCCGGACGTGGCCGCGCAGTCCCGGAAGTTCTTCGACCAGCTCGGTGACTACGCGGTCTCGCAGGGCGCGAAGGGCCTCGCCTGGGTGCGGGTGGCCGAGGACGGCTCGCTGACCGGCCCGATCGCCAAGTTCCTCACCGAGGACAACGTCGCCGAGCTGACGAAGCGCCTGTCGCTGGCGGCCGGCCACGCGGTGTTCTTCGGCGCGGGCGAGTTCGACGAGGTCTCCAAGATCATGGGCGCGGTGCGCGTCGAGACCGCCAAGCGCGCCGGGCACTTCGAGGAAGGCGTCTTCCGCTTCTGCTGGATCGTCGACTTCCCGATGTACGAGAAGGACGAGGAGACGGGCAAGATCGACTTCTCGCACAACCCGTTCTCGATGCCGCAGGGCGGCCTTGAGGCCCTGGAGACCCAGGACCCGCTGGACATCCTGGGCTGGCAGTACGACATCGTCTGCAACGGCGTCGAGCTGTCCTCCGGTGCCATCCGGAACCACGAGCCGGAGATCATGCTGAAGGCCTTCGAGATCGCGGGCTACGACCGGGAGACCGTCGAGGAGCAGTTCGCGGGCATGCTGCGCGCGTTCCGCTTCGGCGCCCCGCCGCACGGCGGCATCGCCCCCGGCGTCGACCGCATCGTCATGCTCCTGGCCGACGAGCCGAACATCCGGGAGACCATCGCGTTCCCGCTGAACGGCAACGCGCAGGACCTGATGATGGGCGCGCCGACGGAGCTGGACGAGACGCGGCTGCGTGAGCTGCACCTCTCGGTGCGCAAGCCGGTGAACCCGGCGAAGTAGCGCCCGCGCCGGACGTCGCCGTGGGGCGGTGCCACCCTCGACAGGGTGGCACCGCCCCACGGTCGTTTCACGCCAAGTTGCCCGCGCATACCGCGATCCACAGTCCGCACCCATGCTGTTGACAGCCTTCGTGCCTAGTTTCCTCGCCCATGACGAGAGACCAGGCGGCCCAAGAGCCGCAAGACAAGCGAAACATGACGCGTCGTAAGGTCGTCGTGGCGGGTGGTGCGGCGGTGGCCGCGGTGGGAGTGGGCGGCACGATCGCCGCGACCGCGAACGCCGCTCAACAGACTTCCTCCGCCACCTCAGCCACCTCCGCCACCTCCGCGGAGACCTGCTACCGGCTCACCTCGGAGACCACCGAGGGTCCGTACTACATCGACGCGGACAAGCTGCGGAGGGACATCACCGAGGACAGGGAGGGCATCCCGCTGACCCTCCGCCTCAAGGTGATCGACAACGACACCTGCGAGCCGGTCAGGAACGCCGCCGTGGACATCTGGCACTGCGACGCGCTGGGCCTCTACTCCGGTTACGAGGACTCCTCCGGCGGAGGCGGGGGCGGAGGCGGCGGTGGTGGTACGCCGCCACCCACCGGGACGCCCACCGACGTACCGACGGGCACGCCGACCGGACCCCCGCCCGGCGGCGGAGGGGGCCACCAGGAGCCCACCGACGACGAGCGCTACCTGCGTGGCACGTGGCGGACGGACAAGCGGGGCTTCGTCACCTTCCGGACGGTCTTCCCGGGCTGGTACCGGGGCCGGTGCGTCCACATCCACACCAAGGTGCACGTCGGCGGCGCCTGGACGGACGCCGGCTACGAGGGCGGCACCACCTGCCACACCGGCCAGTTCTTCTTCGACGAGGAGTCGGTGCTCGCCTCGGCGCAGGTCGAGCCGTACTCCACGTCGACGACCGAGCGCACGACGCTGACCGAGGACACGATCTACGACCAGTCGGGCACGGCGGGCGGTCTCCTGAAGCTCACCTACAAGAAGACCGCCATCGAGAGGGGCGTCCTCGGCACGCTCACGATGGGCGTGGACCCGGACGCGACGCACGAGGGCACCGACCTCTGAGCCGACGGTCCGGCAACGGCCGCGAACGGGCCCGGAACCACGACGGTTCCGGGCCCGTTCGCGGTCCACGGTCCACGGTCCACGGTGCGCTGTTCGCCGCTCGCCGTTCGCCGCTCGCGATGCCGCCGGTCACGGCCGCGCAGCCGTTCGTCGACGCGTTGGCCGAACCGGTCCAGGCGCAGGCCGGCACGAACGGATTCGTCGTCCTGCACCGGTGGGCGGAGATCCTGGAGCGGCACTTCCCGCCGGAGCTCCCCGACCCCGACCACGGCGGGTCATCGTGTCGGCGTACCGCACCGACCGTCTGTGCGCCCGGTGGTCGTCGAGGAAGTCTCCTTCGCGGGCTTTCACGGCGTCCCGAGGGAAAGGTTCCCGCCCGGCGTGACGTCCACGACCGGTCAGTGCTGGCTGCAGTAGTTGACCCAGCGGTGCGAGGAGATGTTGTTGTTGATGCTCTGCCCGAAACCCTCCAGGCCGGCGCCGTAGGTGAAGTGGTACTGGTTGGTGGTGGTGTCGATCCAGCGGTCGCCCGCGTCGATGCAGGCGTGCGCGCCGCCCGCGTCGGGGGCCGTGTACAGATCGACGGCGTCGTTGCCGCCCAGGTAGGCGTTGTTCCAGATGTCGGAGGTCAGGTTGCGGCAGGCGCCCCAGTTGTTGGAGTTGCCCTCCCACTTGCACTCGGTGCCGCTGCCGTACGGCTGGGTGTAGACGTGGAGGTAGCCGTCGGAGGACGCCAGCCGGGCCGACCTGGTGTCCTGCGAGCCGGACTCCGCGGCGCTGGCGCCGGTGACCGGGGAGACGAGGACGGCGACGGCCGCGGCCGAGGCGGCGAGGGTGAGGACACGCTTGATCGACATGGGTGTTCCTTCGTTCGTGATGAGTGACGTGGCGGGGTGGTGCGACCACGGTCGGCGCCGTGGTGGTCCGTGGGGAGCGCGCGGTGTCAGTCGCCGCGCGCGACGATCGCCCGGGCACGCGGCAGCGCCTCGCGCTTGAGGCGTTCGAGATCGGCCGTCGGCCCGGGGTGGCGGCGCCGCAACTCGGCCCGGTACTCGGCGTCGAGGGACTTCGCAACGGTCGACAGGTCACCGGACCCGGAGGTGGACCCGGACCCTGCGCAGGCCGCCTCGGCCGATGCCAGCCGCACCTCCTTGGCGTGCAGCCACACCTTGTCGGGCCGGGTGGCCGCCGCGCGGGCCTCGGCGGGGCTCGGATACGCGTAGCCCTTCGCCTTCATGCAGTGCGCCCACGGCTTGACGGCCGCCAGGTAGCGCTTGTCGCTGAGCACCATGGCGACGCGCATGCCGCCGAGACTGGTGGTGATGCGGGTGGCCCGGAACCAGGCCGGCAGGTCCTTGTACAGCGTCCGCTGCGCCTCCGCGACGCAGCCCCGGTCGCTGTGGGTGACCTGGATGCCGTTCGGCAGGCGGACGGAAAGTCCTTCCGCCTGCGGTCCGTTGACCGCGCTCAGCAGAGCCGGTGCGCGGTCGGCGGGCGTGGACCGGAAGTACCGCTGGTTGGGGTCGCGTGAGGCCTTCTGCTGCTGTTCGCGGTAGAGGTCGGTGCCGTATCCGTGCCGGGCGGCCCAGGCCGGGTCGTCGACGACGTACGGGAACCGGCTCGCCCCGTCGGGCGCCTGCCGCTCCTCGACCCAGTACTCGTATCCGCGCTTCTCCATGCACTCCTTGAGCAGGAGCTGCTCGGCGAGGTGCAGGGTCTGCTCCTGGTCGTCCGAGACGTGCCGGCCGGTACCGGCGCCCGGGGCGGCGTCCGGCGCGGACGACGTACCGTCCGCGCACCCTGTGAGGGTCGCCGCCAGGACCGTGGCGGTCAGGAGGAGCAAGGTCCGGCGTGGCATCGGGCGACTCCCTGGGCTCGGTGCGAAGTGTGGTGGGTGCGGTGTCGCCCCGTCGGTTGCGCTTCACGGTTCGGGGTGGTCCGTTGGGTTTCCGCAGCTCAGATCGCCGGTCGAGTGGTGATAGCGCTGGGTGATCCTGATGCGGTCGATGCCGCCGGTGGTGAGGGTGTAGGTGCGGGGGTTGTGTGCCCTTGAGGCGGGGCGAGAGTGATCCTCACACGCGGTAGAAGCGGGCGGAACCTGCAAACTTCCAGGGTGCTGACGGAGGTGAGCCGCCGGCTGCGGGGAGGGCATCACCGGCCGTACCGGCCGGCGCTGACACCTGGTCCGGGATCAGAGACAGGCACTCACAGGGATCTCGCGAGATCACCGGAGGAGACCATGGCATGCACCGTGCTGCTCGCACTGCCGCTGATCGCCGGGGCGGTAGTCGCTCGTCGCCTCCGCAAGAGCGCCGACCGGAACGCGGAGCACTCCTTGACGGACGCGGCCGCGTGTCTGCGTACGGCCGGGGCCGAACTGGCCGCCGCCTGCACCCCCGCCCGGTACGCGCAGGTCAGCCGGACCGCCGTAGCGGGCCTGCGCCATGTCCGCGCGGCCCGCGCGGCCCTCGGCCCCGGCTCGGCCGGTGCTGCCGGAGGACGGGCTCAGGTGTCGTACGAGCCGTCCCAGGGCGGGCCGAAGCCCAGGCGGTCCGGATAGAGCTCGGCCCACGCCTCTCCCTCGTCCTCACCTGTGAGCAGACCGAACAGCGCGCCGTCGCGGGTCAGCCGGAAGGGCCGGACCGCGATGTCCGCGTAGCGGCGCCGCGGAAGGCTGCGGAGCAGCTTCGCGAGATGGGCCTGGGCCTGGGAGAGGACGGACTGCGGCCCGTGCGGGGCGCGTTGCTGCTCGGCCCAGGTGCCGGCGCACCAGATCTCCGAGTCGCGGTGACGCCCCTCGGTGTCGAAGGTGTGGAGCACGGTGAAGAGGCGTTTGTGCTCTTCCCAGCCGTCGTCGGGGCGGTAGTCCTCGGGGAAGGCGTAGGAGACCGACCCCAGGAACTGCCCCTCCGCGTAGTGCCCTATGGCATCGGTGCGGTGGCGCGGCTCGTACGCGATCGGGATGACCTGGGGGACTGCCATGACGAAACCATACGGATGAATCGTGCTCATGCCAGGAGCGGGGTCCCGTAACGGGGTGCGGCCCGCGCCGCACGCGTCGACGTCACCTCAAGCCGGTTGCGGCGTGTGGCTGTCGAGCAGCTTGGCGAGCAGGGAGTGAAGCTGTCGTCGTTCCGCGGCGTCGAGGCCGGCGAGCAGTTCGGCCTGGACGACGTCGGCGTGCTGCTGGAGTTCCTCGAGGTACTGCCTTCCGGCGGCGGTGAGGGTGACGACGTTGCGGCGCCGGTTGGCGGGGTCGGCCTGCCGGTCGACCCGGCGGCAGTCTTCCAGGCGGTTGAGGATGCCGCTGACGTCGTTGCGGTCGAGGCCGAGGCGGCGGCCGATCCCGGCCTGGCTGAGCGACCCGTACTCCTCCAGCGCCGCCAGGACGGCGAAATCGGCGCGGGCACTCAGCGGCATGCGTTGCGCGGTCAGCCGGGCGCCGAGCGTCGACACCTTGCCCGCCTGCCAGCTGGCGAGCTCACGCAGTCGGGCCGGGGGTTGCAGCGCGTGATCCATGTCCGCCATGTCCCCACCCTAACCGTTGGCCACCCCAACACGCACCTGTTATGTTGGGCCAACCAACGTTGGCCTGGCCAACATGTGAGTGGGGTCAGTGGAGGACCGCCGGTCGACCGCCCCGCTCCCGAGGAGTCGTCTCATGCACAACAGCAATGCACTTCCCGATTTGTCCGGTCGCAGGGTGGTCGTTCCGGGCGGCACGGGAGCCGTGGGAGAGGGTGTCGTCCGCAGCTACCTCGCCGCCGGTGCGGACGTCGTCGTCCCGACCCGCACCCAGGAGCGGGCGGAGGAGTTCCGGCGCGTGCTCGGTGACGCGGCGACCGACCATCTGCACCTGGTGGTTCACGACTACACGACGTTCGCCGGCGCCGAGCAGCTCGCCGAGGAGATGGAGCGCAGGCTCGGTGGTGTCGACGACGTGGTGGCCCCGATCGGCGGGTGGTGGGCCGGCAAGCGGCTCTGGGAGATCGACGAGAGTGACTGGCAGAACGCCTTCGTCGGGCTCGCGGCCGCGCACGTGGCCGTCCTGCGGGCCTTCCTGCCCCGGCTGGACGCCCGCGGCGCCTACACGTTGATCGTCGGGGCTTCCGCGTTCACGCCGGTTCCCGGCAGCGGCCTGGTCAGCATGGAGCAGGCCGCCCTGCTGATGATGCGGCAGGTGGTCGAGGCCGAGGTGGCAGGACGGCAGCGGGTCTTCGCCCTGGTCCTCGGGCCGGTCAGGACCCGCCTGGCCGACTCCGGCGATCCGGACTGGGTCAGTGCCGAGCAGGTCGGTGCGGTCGCCGTCGCGGCCTCGGCCTCGGCGGCGGTGGACGGCCTGGAGATCCGGCTGCGCAGTCGGGCCGAGGCGGACGAGGCGCTGGCGGTGCTCCAGGGCGACCGGCCGGCCAGGACCGGCGAGGTCGTCGCCGCTTCCACGATGGAGCCCGGGAACGGACGGCGTGAGGACCTCCTGGAGGTGCTGGCCGAACTCGCTCCGCAGATCCGCGCCGAACCGGGGTGCCTGCACTACTCGGTGCACCGACCGCACGGCGGTGGCGACGGACCGCTGCTGGTCATCCAGAGGTTCGCCTCGATCGAGGCGTTCACGGAGCACAGCGCGAGCGTGGCGGACCAGATTCCGAGGATCGCCGCCCTCCTCGCCACGCCCCCCATGCCGCCGACCCTGTTCGAACCGGTCCTGTAGTCCGCAGTGCCCCGTCAGACGGGCGGGACACCGGGTGGCCCGGGCTCGCGGCAGTCGCGGCACAGGCCGGGTTCGGGGCTGCGGAAGGCGCGGTCGCAGGTGTCGCAGTTGCGGAGCGGGTGTCTGACGGACGGGGCCGGTTCCGGGGCGCGGTACGGCGGGGGCGGTGGGAGCTGTGCCGTGAGGCGGTGGGCCAGGAGGGCGGCCGGGCGGTGCAGGGGCTCGGCCGGCAGGTCGCCGGTCAGGGCGTGGCGTACGGCGCTGGGGGTGAGGTCGCGCTCCAGCCAGGCGACGACGCCGGGGGCGAGGTGTTCGGCGTCGGTGGCGGAGAGGAGGAGGCGGGGGTCCTCACGGCGGAGCTCCGCCAGGACGTCGGTGGCCGTCCGCAGGAGGGCCGGGGAGATGTACGCCGGTTTCGGAACGGCCGGGAGGGCGCGGCGTGCGGGCTTCTTCTGCGGCTCGGCGGTCCGCCGGGCCGCGGGCCCGGGTTCGTCGGGCCGGTCCCCGTGGTCCCTGTGCCGGCCCGGCTGGTTGCAGGAGACCGTGCGAGTGACGATCCGGCCGCTCTCGGTGCGTTCGCGGATGCGGCGCAGATAGCCGTGGGCCTCCAGTTCGCGCAGGGCGGCGGCGATACGGGTCGGGCCTTCGGGGAAGCGGGCGGCGAGGGTCTTGATGTCGACGCGGGCGCCGGTGGGGAGCGACTGGATGTGGACGCCGAGCCCGATGGCCAGCCCGGACAGCTCCGGGTGCTGGGCGAGGTGGTTGCCGACCACGGTGAAGCGGCTGGTGTGGCGGAAGACCTCATGGGTGATGCCGCTCGGGTGCGTGTTCGCGCGGGCGCTCCGGGGCGGGTGGTTTTTGCCCGTGGGACGGGTCCGGGCGTGCGGGTGCACGCTAGGGTTCTGCGTATCCATCGGGAAGCCTTCTTCTTCCTCGGTGGTCAGGCCCTCGCACTGGGATGCCAGTCCCGGCGGGGGCCGTCGCATGTCTGCTGTTGTGTCGCGCTGAGCGTAGAGCAGGCAACCCGTCCCATGGCCAGCCGAGTTGGTGATGTTCACTCGCGCGAGTGAGCGCCCGCCGTGGGCGGGAGGGGTGGGGCTTGGTGGGGTTCCTTTCCCTCGCGTGGTTCTTCGGGAAGAGCGCCAGGGGCACCGGAACACACGTTGCTGTGCTCCGGTCGCGAACCGGGTTCGGCCGGGCACCGTGGCCGTGCATGCTTACCGTGGGAAGTGACGAAGCCGTTGCGCAGGGTGACCGTCCGGAGTTCGTCACGGGCGTTGCGGCACAGCGGTACGACGGAGGGGTGCGGTATGCCGGTCGACGGCGAGGCGGAGGAACCGGGCTGGGAGGTCGACCCGGACGACGACTGGGGTGTGGCGGTCGTCGCGACCGTGGGGCGGCAGCTGAAGCTGCGGCGGGAGGCGGTGGGGATGCGGGCCGCCGACTTCGGGACGGCGGTGGGATACGGGGAGGACCTCGTCTACAAGATCGAGGGCGGCAAGCGGATCCCTCGGGGCGAGTATCTGGACAGGGCGGACGAGGTGCTGGGGGCGGGCGGGCTGCTCTCGGCGATGAAGGAGGACGTGGCGAAGGTCCGGTATCCGAAGAGGGTTCGGGAACTGGCGAAGTCCGAGGCGCAGGCGGTTGAGGTGGGGCTGTACAGCAACCACAACATCCATGGTCTGTTGCAGACCGAGGAGCACATGCGGGCGCTTTTCGACGTGTGGCTTCCCGGCTACTCGGACGAGGAGACGGAGCGGATGGTGGCCGCGCGGATGGCCCGGCGTTCGATCTTCGAGCGATCACCTGCGCCGACTCTCAGTTTCGTGCAGGAGGAGGTGACGCTCCGCCGTCCGGTCGGAGGCAGAATGGTGTGGCGTCAGCAGCTCGAACGCCTTCTGGCGCTGGGGCAGTTGCGCAACGTGTCGATCCAAGTGATGCCGACCGACTGTGAAGAACACTTCGGCACGGGCGGGCTGATCGAGGTACTGAAATTCCCGGACGGCACTGCGGTGGGGCGCTCCGACGGGGCGTTCAGCGGGCGCCCTGTGTCTGATCCGAAGCAGCTCAGAATCCTTGAATTGCGCTATGGCATGATCCGGGCCCAGGCCCTCAACGTCCGAGAGTCGCGGGCCTTCATCGAGCAGACGCTTGGAGAATCATGATCCGCACCTCCACCACCCGGGACACCGCACTGGTCTGGTTCAAGAGCAGCTACAGCAGCAGTGGTGACGGCAACGACTGCATCGAGATCGCCACCGTTCCCGGCATGGTGCACGTCCGCGACTCCAAGAACATAGGAGGCCCTCGCCTCGCGCTCGCGCAGGGAGCGTGGGCGGACTTCGTGGCGTACGCCTCGGGGAGCTGACCTCCGACCGGGCGCGCACTACATCGCGGCGGCCGGTCCGGAGGGAATCGGGTTCTGCCCGGACCGGACGACGGGGAACCTCACCCCGGTGAGGTCTTCGGAGACGGCCCACAGCCGCTGCTGGACGGCTGCCTCGTACGACTGCGGGCTGGAGGTGACCAGCCGGGGGTGGCCCATGACCTCGCGGCGTCCGCCGGGGCCGTAGTACTGGCCGCCGAGCGCGGCGGGGTCGGTGGCCGCGCGCAGGGTCGGCAGCGCGCCCATCGCCGGGGTCTGGGTGATCAGCGGCGCGAGCCAGGTGAGCGGGAGCCGCAGGGCCGCGGGGGTGTTGCGGGCGAGCTCGGTGCCGGACAGACCGGGGTGCGCGGCCAGCGCGGCGGTGGTGCCGTGCGCGGCGAGCCGGCGCTGCAGCTCGTAGGTGAACATCAGGTTGGCCAGCTTGGACTGGCCGTAGGCGGCGACCCGGCTGTACGACCGCTCCCCGTGCAGGTCGTCGAAGTGGATCGCGGCCCGGATGCGGTGGCCGGTGCTGCTGACCGTCACCACGCGTGAGCCGGGCACCGGCAGCATCAGGTCCAGCAGCAGTCCGGTGAGCGCGAAGTGGCCGAGGTGGTTGGTGCCGAACTGCAGCTCGAAGCCGTCCCGGGTGGTCCGCTTCGGGGTGTACATCACGCCGGCGTTGTTGATCAGCAGGTCGATCCGGTCGAACCGGGACCGCAGCGCCGCCGCGGCGGCCTGGACGGAGTCGAGCGAGGTCAGGTCCAGCGCCTGCACGCTCACGTCCCCGGTCATGCGGGCCGCGGCCTGCTCGCCCTTCCGGACGTCGCGTACGGCGAGCACCACGGACGCCCCGTGCCCGGCGAGTGCCTTGGCGGTCTCGTACCCCAGTCCGGTGTTGGCCCCGGTCACCACGGCCACCCGCCCATGCTGGTCCGGAATGTTCGAGGTCGTCCATTTTTCACTCATGTCGGGCTCCCAGCCAGGTAACGTACCGGAGGTATCTTGTGCCGACGACGCTAAAGTACTTCCGGTACGTTGTCAACGTACCGCCGGTACTTAAGTTAGGCTGGTAATCGTGACTTTCCAGCGGGCGCGGACCGAGGAGCAGCGGGAGATCCGCCGACGGGCGATCCTCGACACGGCGTCGGCGATGCTCGACGAGATGCCGGTGGCCGCGGTCACCCTGAGCGAGCTCAGCCGCCGGGTGGGCCTGGCGAAACCGAACGTGCTGCGCTACTTCGAATCCCGCGAGGCGGTGCTGCTGGAACTGCTGGACCGGTTCCTGCGGGAATGGCTGACGGAACTGGCAGGGGAACTGGCCGCCGGCGCCGACGAGGACGCCCCCATGACCGAGCGGGCGGAAGCGGTGGCCGAGATCCTCAGCCGCTCACTCGCCGGCCGGGTGGTGCTGTGCGACCTCTTCGGCGCACAGGGCAGCGTCCTGGAGCGCAACGTCTCCGTCGAGGTCGTGGCACGCTACAAGCGCGCCTCCCTGGAGCGCCTGGCAACCATGACCGCCCAGCTCCGGAAGTACCTGCCGGAGCTGGGCGAGAACGCGACACTGTTCAGTCTGCAGACCATGGTCATGGCCGGTGCCCTGTCGGCGTACGGCACTCCTCCCCCCAGTCTCCAGGCGGCGTACCAGGCCGAACCCGACCTGGCCCGCTTCCACCTGGAGCTGGACGGCTCCCTGAAGCTGGCCCTGACCGCGACGCTCCTGGGCGTACTCCCCCGCAGCTGATGTCGCGCTCGTACTGAATCACTGCTCCGGCGCGCCGCCGAAGCGCTCCTTGTACGTTTCCAGGTCCTCGTCCGTGATCTTGGCGAAGAGGACCGGGGGGACCGTGAAGGGGGTGCCCGCGGGGAGGGAGTCCAGGGACCTGGCCTCCTCCCGGGTCACCCAGGTCGCCGAGTCGTCCGGGAGGGCGAAGGCCGCGCGCATGGCGGCGGACGAGGCCGGGATGAAGGGCTCCGAGACCACCGCGTACAGGTGGATCAGGTTCATCGCCGTGCGGAGCGTGAGGGCCGCGCCCTCCGGGTTCGTCTTGATCTCCAGCCAGGGGGCCTTCTCCTCCAGGTAGGAGTTGCCCGCCGACCACAGCGCGCGCAGGGCGGCCGCCGCCTTGCGGAACTGGAGTGCTTCCATCTGGGTCTCGTAGTCGGCGAGAAGTGATGCGATCTCCTCGCCGAGCTTCGCCTCCGGCGCGCCCGCCTCCGCGCCCGCCGGGACCTCCTCGCCGAAGCGCTTCTTCGAGAAGGACAGGACGCGGTTCACGAAGTTGCCGAGCGTGTCCGCCAGGTCCTTGTTCACCGTCGCCGTGAAGTGCTCCCACGTGAACGACGAGTCGTCCGACTCGGGGGCGTTGGCGATGAGGAAGTAGCGCCAGTAGTCCGCGGGCAGGATGTCGAGCGCCTGGTCGGTGAAGACCCCGCGCTTCTGCGACGTCGAGAACTTACCGCCGTAGTACGTCAGCCAGTTGAAGGCCTTGAGCTGGTCGACCTTCTTCCACGGCTCCCGTACGCCCATCTCCGTCGCGGGGAACATCACGCTGTGGAAGGGGACGTTGTCCTTCGCCATGAACTCGGTGTAGCGCACGTCGGAGGCGCCCGCCGGCTCGTACCACCACGACTTCCAGTCGCGGTTCTCCTGCGGGGCCGCGTCCGCCCACTCCTTCGTCGACCCGATGTACTCGATCGGCGCGTCGAACCAGACGTAGAAGACCTTGCCCTCGGCGGCCAGCGCCGGCCACGTGTCGGCCGGGACCGGCACGCCCCAGTCCAGGTCACGGGTGATCGCGCGGTCGTGCAGGCCCTCGGTCAGCCACTTGCGGGCGATGGAGGACGCGAGCTGCGGCCACTCGTCCGCGACCTCGTCGATCCACGCCTCCACCTCGCCCTGCAGCTTCGACTGGAGGAGGAAGAGGTGTGTCGTCTCGCGCACTTCGAGGTCCGTCGAACCCGAGATCGCCGAGCGCGGGTCGATCAGGTCGGTCGGGTCCAGGACGCGCGTGCAGTTCTCGCACTGGTCACCGCGCGCCTTGTCGTAACCGCAGTGCGGGCACGTGCCCTCGACGTAACGGTCGGGCAGGAAGCGGCCGTCGGCCGGCGAGTACACCTGCCGGATCGCCCGCTCCTCGATGAAGCCGTTCTCGTTCAGCGCGGCGCGCGAAGTGCTGCGTCAGCTCCGCGTTCTGCGGGGAGGAGCTGCGGCCGAAGTGGTCGAAGGCCAGCTGGAAGCCGTCGTAGATCGCCTTCTGCGCGTCATGGGCACCGGCGCAGAACTCGGCGACCGGCAGGCCCTGCTCCTTCGCCGCCAGTTCGGCCGGGGTGCCGTGCTCGTCCGTCGCGCAGATGTACAGGACGTCGTGGCCGCGCTGGCGGAGGTACCTGGCGTACACGTCCGCCGGGAGCATGGACCCCACCATGTTGCCCAGGTGCTTGATCCCGTTGATGTACGGAAGGGCGCTGGTGATGAGGTGTCGAGCCATTGCGGGCTGCTCCCGAGTCGCTGCGTGGGGTGACGGCGGGTCGGGTGACGCCTCGACCTCCGACCGTCTTACGAACCTTGGAATCGTAGCCGACATGGGTGGGCCGCCCGCTCCCCCTTTTACAAGGTGGGGAGGGGGCGGCCCGGGCGGGGTCCGGCGGCGGCCTACGGACGCCAGTTCGCCAGTACGCCCTCGTAGATCTCCGCGTCCGTGAGCTCGCGGGGCGTCGGGCCCGCGAGGAAGAACGCCGTGTTGTCCGACTTCAGCTTGCGCAGGTAGTCGAAGGCCTTGTTGTCCTGCTCGCCGAACGCGACGAAGGAGAAGAAGAGACCGGGGTGGCTCTTCGCCGCCGCCGTCAGGGCCTGGGTGGCCGGGGTCTTGGCGTCGGGGGCGCCGTCCGTCTGGAAGACGACGAGGCCGGGCTCCGCGGGCCTGCCCGACTTCTCGTGGAGGGCGATCACTTCCTCCACGGCCGCGTGATAGCTCGTACGGCCCATGCGGCCGAGGCCCGCGTGGAGTTCGTCGATCTTGTTCTCGTGCCCGGTGAGGGTGAGTTCGCCGGTGCCGTCCAGCTCGGTGGAGAAGAAGACGACCTGGACGTTCGCCTCCGGCGCCAGGTGGGCCGCGAGGGCGAGGGTCTGCTCGCCGAGCGCCTGCGCGGAGCCGTCCTTGTAGTACGGGCGCATCGACGCGGAGCGGTCGAGCACCAGGTAGACCTTGGCGCGGGTGCCGGTGAGGCCCTGGTTCTCCAGGGCGGTGGCGGCGGCCTTGTAGGCGGAGAGGAGACCGGGGGCGCGGGACTCGACGTCCGCGGGGGACGTGGAGGCTCCGGTGGAGTCGGAGTCCTCGGTGGCGGCGACCGTGCCGGGGTCCGCCTCCGTCTCCTTCTCCGCCTCGGGTGCGGGTTCCGGTTCGACGGCGGTCTCGGTCTTGGCCTCGGAGGGCTTCCGGGCGGCCTCGTCGGTGTCGGCATCGGCGTCGGCGGCTGTCGACGGTTCGTCCGTCTCCGCGGCGGCCGGCGCGGGCTCCGGGGTGACCTCGGCGACGGCGGCCTCGACTTCGGCCTCCGCGGCGGAGGCCTTCTCGGCGGCGGCCTCGGCCGCTGCCTCGGAGGCTACGGCGGGCTCGGGTTCCGGCGTGGTCTCGGGCTCCGGGACGAGCTGGATGACCAGCTCGGGCTCGGTTTCGACCACCACGGGCGTGGCGTCGGCCACCACCGGCTCCGGCGCCGGCTCGGTCCCGACCTCGGCGGCGGGTCCGGGCTTCGGCTCCGGGACCGCTTCGGCGGCTACGGGCTCGGGCTCGGGGTCGGCGACCGCGACGGCCTCCGCCTCGGGCTCGGCCTTTGCCTCGGCCTTCGCGGCGGGCTCGGTCTCGACGACGGGCTCGGTCTTCGCGGGCTCGGCCTCGGCCTTCGCGGCGGGCTCGGCCTCGATGGCGGCCTCCGCCTCGGGCTCGGCCTTCGCCTTCGCGGCGGGCTCGGCTTCCGGCTCCGCCGCCGGCTCGGGCTCGGTGGTGGGCTTCGTCTGCTCCTTCTGGTCGGCCGGTGCCGCAGGTGCCGTCGCCTGCTTCGGCACCGTCACGTTGTCGAACGCGGCCGACACCAGGTCGTCCACCACGGACGCCTTCGGCTCGGCCTTGCGCTCGGAGCCGGAGCCGGAGCCGGAGCCGGAGCCGGACTCGGGCTCGGCCACGGCCGCGGACCCCGTGTCGGGCTCCGTGGCCGGTGCGGGGACAGAAGCCTCGGGCTCGGCTGCCGCAGGCGTGGGCTCGGGAGCCGTCTCCTGCCGGGCGGCCGGCACGGTCGGCTCGGTCGTCTCGGCGGCGGACGTGGAAGGGTCCGCAGCGGCAGCGTCTTCCTTGCGTGACTTTCCGAACGCATTCCGCAGGCGGGTGAGAATGCCCATGTGCGCAACCCTTCGCATGAGTTGGTTCCGTCAATCCCTGGCCAGGACGGACACGTAAGGTTAGCCGCAGGATTCGGGGATCTTGAGCAGGGTCGATTATGCCTGTCAACTTAGGCACGCCTTGCCTTCCCTTTGCCCCGGCACCCCCGCGGACCGCGGGGGTTCACCGCCTGTTCACCCCTTGGCTGCGCCCTCGCACGCGCGTGCCCCTAGCGTCACGCCAGAACACAGACATAGGGGAGGGAACGTGCGCAACCTGCTGCCTCTGATCGGCTCGGCCGGCTCACACCCGGGCGGTCGTTCCGAGATGACCTGTCGGTACCGCTGTGGTGATGCCTGCTTCCACCCGGCGCCCAACACCAGCGCCAACGAATACGTCGGCGACGTCATCGCGGGGGCGATCGGCCGGCGTTCCATGATGCGTGCCGCCGCCGCGGTGACCGTGACCACGGCGGCCGGCGGCGCGCTGCTCGGCGCCGGCGCGGCGCCCGCCGCCGCCCGGTCCGCCGAGGGCGCGGCGGCCACCTTCGGACACGGCTCGCACGGCTCGAAGGACAAGGCCGCCCGCGGCCTGCGCTTCACACCCGTCGCGCCGAACACCACCGACGCCGTGACCGTCCCCGACGGCTACGGCCAGAACGTGGTCATCCGCTGGGGCGAGCCCATCCTGCGCGGCGCCCCGGCCTTCGACCCGGACCAGCAGACCGCGAAGGCCCAGGCGGGCCAGTTCGGCTACAACTGCGACTTCCTCGCCCTGCTCCCGCTGCCGGGCGAGCGCGGCCGCCAGCTGCTCGTGGCGAACCACGAGTACACGGACGAGGTCCTGATGTTCAAGGGCTACGACCCCGCGAACCCGACCCGTGAGCAGGCCGAGATCGCCTGGGCCGCGCACGGTCTGGGCGTCGTCGTGGTCGAGGAGGAGCGCAGGACCGGCAGGCTCACCGCCGTGCCCCGCCACCACCTCAACCGGCGTGTGACCGCGACCACCGAGTTCCGGGTGACCGGTCCCGCGGCCGGCTCGGACCTCCTGAAGACCTCCGCCGACCCGACCGGCAGGAAGGTCCTCGGCACGCTCAACAACTGCGCCGGCGGCCAGACCCCCTGGGGCACGACGCTGCACGGCGAGGAGAACTTCAACCAGTACTTCGCGAACGCGAGCCGCACGACGGACGCGCGCTACGGCATCGGCACCGGGGCCACCGAGCGCAAGTGGGAGCGGTTCGACAAGCGCTTCGACGTCGCCCAGGAGCCGAACGAGGTGCACCGCTTCGGCTACATCGTCGAGCTGGACCCGTACGACCCGACCTCGACGCCCCGCAAGCGCACCGCGCTGGGCCGGTTCAAGCACGAGGGCGCGACGATCCGCCTCACGGACGACGGCCGTCCGGTCGCCTACACCGGTGACGACGAGCGCTTCGACTACATGTACAAGTTCGTCGGCAGCAAGCGGATGCGCCACGGCAGCAGCCGCGCCGCCCGCGAGCACAACCTGACCCTGCTCGACGAGGGCACGCTGTACGTCGCCAGGCTCACCGGCGACTCCCCGGCGATCGAGATCGACGGCACCGGCAAGCTCCCGGCCGACGGTGAGTTCGACGGCAGCGGTACGTGGATCCCGCTGGCCACCGCCACCGCGAAGGGCGCCGTCTCGCACGTCCCCAGCATGACCGCCGAGGAGGTGTACGTCTTCACGCGCCTCGCCGGTGACAAGGTGGGCGCCACGAAGATGGACCGGCCGGAGGACATCCAGCCCTCCCCGCACACCGGCAAGGTGTACGTCGCCCTGACGAACAACACCAACCGCGGTGTCGGCTCCAACGCCAAGCCGGACGAGGCCAACCCGCGCAACGCCAACAAGCACGGGCACGTCCTGGAGCTGACCGAGCGCCGCAACCGCGCCGACGCCACCGGCTTCGCCTGGTCGCTGTTCCTCGTCGCGGGCGACCCGAAGGACCCGGCGACGTACTTCGCGGGCTACCCGAAGGACAAGGTCAGCCAGATCTCCTGCCCGGACAACGTGGCCTTCGACCCGCACGGCAACCTGTGGATCTCCACCGACGGCGCCCAGCTCGGCTCGCACGACGGCCTGTTCGGCGTGGCGACGAAGGGCGACCGGCGCGGTGAGCTGAAGCAGTTCCTGACCGTGCCCAAGGGCGCCGAGACCTGCGGCCCGCTCGTCCAGGACCGCCGCGTCCTGGTGGCGGTGCAGCACCCGGGCGAGATCACCGGCGCGACCGTCGAGAACCCGGCGAGCGTCTGGCCCGACGGACCGGGCAGGATCGTCCGCCCGGCGGTGGTGGCGGTCTGGCGCAAGGACGGCGAGGACATCGGCGTCTGACGCGCCACGCATGACCGGGGGCGCCCCTGTGACAGGGGCGCCCCCGCGACATGACCACCCGTCCGCCCGTCCCTACACCCCCACCAGATCAAGCCACTCCCAGTACCCGGGCGCCTCCCGCGCCACCTCCGCGTACGCCTCCCACAGCTCGGGGAAGACAAGGTCCAACTCCCCCTCCGTACGCGCCGCGAGGTACAGCCGGACCCCCAGGGGATCCCCCTGGATCCGTCGCACGGCCATCTCCGGCCGCACCTGGCACGTCGGCTGGCAGACCGTGACGACCTCGCCGGTCGCGACCAGCGAGGCGGCCGTGTGGTAGTCCCCGTGCAGCACCCGCGGCCGCAGCCCCGCCGCCCGCAGCATGCGGTGCACGGCGTCCCACTCGCCGTCGACGGTCGGGTCGATCATCCACCGGTCCCCGGCCAGGTCGGAGAGGCGCACCTCGGGGTACGCGGCGGCGGGGTGGTCGGCCGGCAGGGAGACGAACTGCGGTTCGCGTTCGACCAGGACGCGCAGCACGAGCCCGTCCGGCACCCGCAGCGGACTGCCCTCCACCTCATGCACGAAGGCCACGTCGAGCCGACCGCCGGCGAGCATGCGCAGCAGCGCGTTGGCGGAGACGTCCATCTGCAGGACCGGCTCGCGCTGCCGGGTGCGCAGCCGCCGCAGCCAGCCCGCGAGGGCACGGCTGGCGGTGGAGCCGATACGGAGCTGGGGCCCGTCGGCGTCCGTCGCGGCGGCCCGCGCCTCCGCGACCAGCGCCTGCATTTCGGCCACCAGCGGGCGGGCGCGGCCGAGGAGGACCAGGCCGAGCGGGGTCGGCCGGCAGCCGGTACGTTCGCGCAGGAACAGGGGACCGCCGAGCTCCTGCTCGATCCGCTTGAGCTGGGTGCTCAACGAGGGCTGGGACACGCCGAGCTGCCGGGCGGCCCGGTGCAGGCTGCCGGTGTCGGCTATGGCGCACAGTGCACGGAGGTGCCTCACCTCGAGGTCCATGGCGTCGGAGCCTAAGGCGGAAGTACAGCTTTCACCAGATGCACAAACCCCACTCAAAACAGGCGACTTGGACGATCGCTGCCGGGCGGACCTCGGGCCGATATCGTGCGGATAACCGCGTCCTATCGCCACTTGGCATCATCACAGCGGCCTCACAGGCGCCGAAACTCACCGAGGACGACTTCACCCCCACTCCGAGGAGTCCTCGATGCGCCTTTCCACACCCCTGCTCTCCGCCGCGGTCGGTCTCGGTCTCACCGCCGCCGCGCTCGGTACGGTCCCGGCCGCCGCGGCCCCGGCGCCCGAACCGGTGGCCGCCGCCTCCGCGGGCTACACGGACTACAACGGTTCCGGCGAAGAGGCGAAGGCCAACCAGGCCTTCTTCGACGCCGTGCTGAAGTCCGTGGCCGAGCAGCGTGCCGCGAACCCGCGGTCCGCCGCCGCCGTCACCGTCGTCTACAACGCCTCGGCCGCGCCGACCTTCGCCTCCCAGATAGCCCGCAGCACGCAGATCTGGAACAGCTCCGTCACCAACGTCAGACTGCAGGCCGGCAGCAGCGGCGCGAACTTCACGTACCGCGAGGGCAACGACTCGCGCGGTTCGTACGCCTCCACGGACGGGCACGGGCGCGGCTACATCTTCCTCGACTACCGGCAGAACCAGCAGTACAACTCCACGCGGGTGACCGCCCACGAGACCGGGCACGTGCTCGGCCTGCCCGACCACTACACCGGTCCGTGCAGCGAGCTGATGTCCGGCGGCGGACCGGGCACGTCCTGCACGAACGCGAACCCCAACAGCGCCGAGCGGTCGCGGGTGAACCAGCTGTGGGCCAACGGGCTCGCGAAGGCGCTGGCGAAGGTCAACCAGGACCGCTAGGCCCCTCGGGACCGCAAGGCCGACCAGGACCGCCAGGTCCCCCACGGGTGTACCACCCACCCCCCACCGGCGTGGGCCGTCCCTCCTGCACAGAGGGTGCGGCCCACGCCGTCCTGCGTGCCGAGCACGTCCTCACCGGTCGTTCCTCACCGGCTCTTGTTGAGAGTCAGGTCCACGACGAGCGCCCGGTGGTCGGTGTCGCCGAGCTCCAGGAACCGGGTCCGGTGCGCGGTGAAGCCGCGGGAGACGAGCACGTGGTCGATCTGGGCGCCGAGGGCCGGCGCCGTCAGGGCGGGCCAGGTCGGCGTACGGGTGTCGCCGGTGAGCCGGGCGCCGTCCATGAAGCCGGTGTCCAGGATGCGGCGGAAGGCCGCGTGGTCCTGGGTGGCGTTGAAGTCGCCGGCGACGAGGGTGGGGCGGTCGACGTTCGCGGCGGCGTAGTCGCGCAGGGCGGACAGCTCCTTGCGCCAGGTGCCCAGGCCGGACGGCAGCGGCGGCATGGGGTGGGCCAGCTGGAGGCGTATCCCGTAGCCGTTCACGTCGGCGACGGCGCCGGGCATGCCCATGGTGGCGGGGATGCCCTTCGCGGCCTGGAGGGGATGCCGGCTGAGGATGACGGAACCTTCGGAGCCGGTGCCTTCGACGGCCTGCCGGTAGGGGTAGACGACCTTCTCGTTCTTCGACCGCTCGCCGAGGGCCTGCTCCAGCCGCTTCCCGCAGCTCTGGTCGCACTCCTGGACGAAGACGAAGTCGGGGCGCTGCTTCGTGACCGCCCCGATCAGGCCGTCCGTCGCCGCACCGAACTCGACGTTCGAGGTGAGGACGCGGACCTCGGCGACCGGCAGGCCCCCGGGTTCCATCGTCTTCCCGTACGGCTCCATGTACCAGGCGGTCACCCCGAGCGCGGCCACGCCCCAGATGAGTCCGAAGCGCCAGCGGGACAGGACCGCGAACACGAGGGCGAGGCCGGTGGGGGCGAGGAGCCAGGGCAGGAACGCGAGCAGCTGGGGTACGGGGGTGACGGCGTCGGTGTCGGCGATGCGGCAGCCGAGGACGGTGCTCACGGTGAGGAGCAGCAGGGCGGCGAACCAGGTGCCCGCCGCCGTGCGGGCGCGGCGGTCCGCCGGGGCGTCGTAGCCTGCGGCTCGCTCGCCCGTTCCAGCCGTCGCACCGCGTACGCCCACGTTTTCCTGTCCCTCCGGCCCCGACCCTTTGCAGGGATCCTCTCTCAGAGACGGAGAGCGTGTGTGCGGGGTTGCGCGGCGGGGCCGTCGGCTGCGGGCCGGCGGGGGCTTGTCGCGCAGTTCCCCGCGCCCCCGAAGGGCGCTTTTCAGGAGCGCGGCTCACATACGGGCCAGCAGTCCGGCCAGGGCCTCGTCGAACTCCTCGGGCCGTTCCAGGTTCGGCAGGTGGGCCGCGCCCGGTACGACGCGCAGGACCGAGTCCGGGAGGGCCGCGTGCATCGCCTCCGCGTCTGCCACCGGCGTGAACGTGTCGTCCTCGCCCACCACCACCAGCGCGGGAACGCGGACCCGGGTCAGCAGGTCCCGGTAGTCGGGCCGCTCGGCCCTGCCCCGCAGGGCCGCCGCGGCCCCCTCGGCCGGCGTGCCCGTCATCATGCGGTGGACGTGCGCCGCCACCTCCGGCCGGGCGTACGGCGCGACCATGTCGTACAGCACCTCGTCCGCGTACCCGGCCATCCCCTCGCGCAGCAGCCGGTCGGCCGTCGCTGCCCGGGACCTCCTCCCCTCCGGCGTCTCCGCCGCCGGGAAGGTGTCCGCCAGGAGCAGCCCCCGTACGCGCCCGGGGAACAGGCGGAGGAACTCCATGGCGATCTGGCCGCCCATCGACAGTCCGCCGAGGACGAATGCGGGTACCCGGAGGTCGTCGAGGAGGTCCGCCACGTCCTGCGCGAAGACGGAGAGCGGGGTGATCCCGGGGACCACCGGCGAGGCGCCGTAGCCGCGCAGATCCGGAACGATCACCCGGCGCTCCGGCGAGAAGGCCGCCACCTGGGGTGCCCACATCGTGCGGTCGAAGGGGTGGCCGTGGATCAGGACAAGGGGCAACGCCGTGGCGGCATGCGGTCCTTCGTCCTCGTATGCGAGGAAGGGAGCCATGGGACGGACCCTAGGGCCCGGCGACTTCTCGGTGCAATAGGATCTTTGCCCTCGGTGCAATCCGGGGACTGCGCGCGATCGAGGAAGGAGCGGCCGTGAAGGACTACCGGCGTATCGCCGACCTGCTGGCCGAGGAGATCTACTCGGGACGGCTGAAGGCCGGCGAACGGCTGCCCCCGCAACGGGTGTTCGCCCGGCGGCGGCATATCGCGGGGTCCACGGCCGGGCGGGTGTACGGCGAACTGGTGCGGCGCGGACTCGTCGTGGGCGAGGTCGGGCGCGGCACCTACGTGCGGGCCGCCCCGGCACCGTCGGGCCGGTCCCTCGCCGAGGCCGTGCACGGCCACGACCCCGGGATGACCGTCGACCTGGAGCTCAACTACCCGTCCGTGGAAGGGCAGTCGGAGCTGCTGGCGGGCGGGCTCGCGCCCCTGCTGCGGCCCGACGTGCTGGCCGGGGCCACCCGCACCGTCCCGGCCACCGGCACCGCCGCCGCGCGCGAGGCCGTCGCGGGGCTGCTGGCCGCGACCGGCTGGCGGCCGGACCCCGGGCAGCTCCTCTTCGCGGGGAACGCCCGGCAGGCCATCGCGGGCGCCCTCGCCTCGCTGGTACGGCCCGGCGGGCGGGTCGGCGTGGAGGAACTGACGTATCCGCTGGTCAAGGAGATCGCGGCGCGGATCGGCTGCACCCTCGTCCCGCTCGCGACGGACGGGCGGGGGCTGCGGCCCGACGCCGTCGCCGCCGCCCACCGCGCCGCGCCGCTGTCCGCGCTGTACGTCCAGCCGACGCTGCACAACCCCACCGGGGTGACGACCGGTGACGCCCGCAAGCGGGAACTGGCCGCCGTGGTGCGGGACATGGACCTGCCCGTGGTGGAGGACCGCATCTGGTCCTTCCTGCACGAGGGGGGCGTGCCGTTCGCCGCGTACGCGCCCGAACGCGTCCATGTCGTGGACGGGCTGTCGAAGCGGGTCGCGCCCGGACTGACCGTCGGCTTCCTCGTCGTGCCCGGGGACCGGGTGGAGGCGGTGGCCGGGGCGCTGCGGTCGGGCGGGTGGACGGCCGGGCGGTTCGCGCTGGAGGCGGGCACGCGGTGGATCCGCAACGGGACCGTCGAGCGGCTCGTCGGACAGAAACGGGCGGACGCCTCCCGGCGGCAGCGCGTGGTCGCGGAACTGCTCGACGGATTCACGGTACGGGCCGACCCGAACGCGTACTACGCCTGGTGGGAGCTGCCCGCGCCCTGGCGCGCCGACACCTTTACGGCGGCCGCCGCCGCGCGCGGCATCGCCGTCACCCCCGGGGCCGCCTTCGCCGTGGGGCCGCGGGGCGCGCCGGACGCCGTCAGGCTCGGGCTCGCGTCGGTTCCGCTGCCGGTGCTGGGACGGGCGCTGCGGACCCTGCGCGACGTCGCGCGCGGCGGTCCGTGAGCCAGGTCGCGAGGGCCACCGTGAGGCCGAGGGCCAGGATGGACCAGGTGGCCGTGCGCAGGGTCTCGGTGAGCGCGTCGTAGACCGCGCCCGCCGCCGCGCGGGAGACGTGCCCGGGCAGCCCTTCGAGCGTCAGGACGCGGGCCGCGGCCGTGGCCAGGGCCAGCAGGGCGGCGCCCAGGGCCGTCCCGAGGGCCGTGGCGGTGACGGCACGGCGGCGGCGTACGGCGAGGAGGATGCCGCCGACGGCCAGGGCGACCGCCGCCAGGGGACACCAGAAGCCCGCGATCTCCAGCACGTGGAACCCCTTTCGCACGGAGCCCAGCTCCTGGGCGCGCAGGACCGTGACCTCGGTGTGCTCGACGGGGATGCGGTCCGCCATCGGCACGCGGTCGTCGGCCAGCCGTGTCTTCAACCGGGCGGTGACCGGGGCCAGGTCGAGCGTGACGGCGCCCCCGCGGTCGCTGCGCAGGGCCCGCAGGACGGCGTCGTGCGCGGCGCGGTTCGCGGCGTTCCAGGCCGCGCGGAAGGCCTCCGTACCGGTGAAGGACCGCACCGCCCGGTGGACGTACGCGCGGACCTCCCCCTCCAGCGGTCCCACCTCGACCTCGCTCATGATCCCGTCGGTGACCGTGTCCGCGACGGCGCCCCGCACATCGGGTCCGGCGGCCAGCGGCGCCATCGCCTCGACGTACCGCCCGGTGTCGCCGATCTCGTACTTCGCCCACGCCGACAGACCGGCCGGCGGCACGAGGAGGCAGGCGAGCACGATCAGCAGCGCCGAGAGGACTTTGCGCACCCCTCAAGGAACGGCCCCGGCCGCGCCCGCCGCCATCGGGGCACGGCCGGGGTGCTGCATCCGGACGCGGATTGCGTTCTTCCGGGGGACCCCGGGGGGCCTCCGACGGCTCGAAGCGGTGCGGAGGAGCCGGTCATCTGCGGTTGTAGAGCCTCATCGTGACCGGGCCGAAGACCAGGACCAGCGCCGCGGCCCAGCCCAGCGACCAGGCGATCCCGGCGGCCGGCCAGGAGCCGTCCATCAGGCCGCGGACCGCCGAGGCGAGGTGGGTGACCGGGTTGTTGTTGACGAACGCCTGGAGCCAGCCCGGCATCGTCTCGGGGCGGACGAAGATGTCGCTGAGGAAGGTCAGCGGGAACAGGATCATCATGCTCACGCCCATGACCGACTTCTCCGTACGCAGCAGCAGGCCGAACATCGTCCACACCCAGGAGAAGGCGAACGAGAACACGATCAGCAGCAGGACGCCCGCGACCACTCCCCGGACGCCGCCGTCCGGGCGGAAGCCCATGATCAGCCCGACCGTCAGCATCACGACCGACGCGATCGTGTAGCGCAGGGCGTCCCCGAGCAGGTAGCCGACCAGCGTCGACGGGCGCCAGACGGGCAGCGAGCGGAAGCGGTCGAAGACGCCCTTCGCGATGTCGACGTTGACCGAGACGCCCGTGTACATCGTGATCATGACGACCGACATCACGAGGATGCCGGGCAGCAGGTACTGGATGTACTCCCGCGGGGAACCGGCGAGCGCGCCCCCGAACAGGTACGTGTACATCAGCACCAGCATGACCGGGAACGCCGTGACGTCGAAGAGCTGCTCCGGTACGTGCTTGATCTTCAGGACCGCCCGCCAGCCGAAGGTGAGGGACGTCCGCAGGGCGTTCGGGCGCGGGGGGCGCTCGCCGGAGACCAGGAGAGCGGCGAGGCTGTCGGCGCGGACCGGCGCGAGGTCCGCGGAATCCGTGGTGCCGGTGGACCGGGTTGTGGTGCTCATGCCGTGGCCTCTTTCTCGTGCCGGGTGCGGGCTGCGGGCCGCGGGTGGTCGGGTTTTCCGGTGAGGGCCAGGAACACCTCGTCCAGGCTGGGCTGGCCCAGGGAGAAGTTGTCGACGACGATGCCCGCGCGGGCGAGTTCCGCGAGGGCGCGGGACGCCTTCTCGGCGCCGCCGCTCCCGTCCGCCGGGCCGCTTCCGTCCGCCGGGCCGTTGCCGACGCGGGCCGTCAGGGCCACCGGGTCCGGTTCCAGCTGGACGTCCGCGCCGAGGGTCTGCCGGAGCAGCCGCTCGGCGTCCGGGCGCCGGTCCGCGTCCCGCAGCCGTACGTGCACGGCGCCGGCGCCTACCGACGCCTTCAGCTCGCCCTTGGTGCCCTCGGCGATGACCCTGCCCTGGTCGATGACGGCGATCCGGGACGCCAGTTGGTCGGCCTCGTCCAGGTACTGGGTCGTCAGCAGGACCGTCGTGCCCTGGGCGACGACCGCCCGCACGATCTCCCAGACCTGGTTGCGGCTGCGCGGGTCGAGGCCCGTCGTCGGCTCGTCCAGGAACAGCAGGTCCGGGGTGTTGAGGATGGACGCGGCGATGTCGATACGGCGCCGCATGCCGCCGGAGTAGTTCTTCACCTGGCGGCCGGCCGCCTCCGACAGGCCGAAGGCGTCCAGGAGCTGGGCCGCGCGGCCGGACGAGGCCTTCTTGGCGTGGCCGGTCAGGCGGGCCAGCAGCACGAGGTTCTCGGTGCCGGTCAGGTCCTCGTCCACCGAGGCGTACTGGCCGGTGAGGCTCACCCTGGCGCGTACCGCGTCCGCCTCGCGCACGACGTCGTGGCCGAAGACGTGGGCCTCGCCGCCGTCGGGGCGCAGCAGGGTCGCCAGCATGCGTACGGTCGTGGTCTTGCCGGCGCCGTTCGGGCCGAGCAGGCCGTAGACCGTGCCCGCCTCGATGCGCAGGTCCACTCCGTCGACCGCGCGGGTGTCGCCGAAGGTCTTCACCAGGCCCGCGGTCTCGATGGCCGGCCCGGCCCGGTGGTCGGTGCGGTTGCTGCTCGTCATGTCGGTCCGCCCATCCGCGTAGCTCTGAGGACTTGTTCCGGGATGCAGACCCCCGGGGGTGCGGAAACTCATCGGTGGGGCGGGGCGGGCGGGTCCCGGCCCGCTCGCCGGGTGCGGCCCGGTGGGGGCTGTTCGCGCAGTTCCCCGCGCCCCTGAGGGGCGGGGTTGGGTCCCGGCTGGTTCTTTGGGTGCGGGCCGGTGGGGGCCGTTCGCGCAGTTCCCCGCGCCCCTGGGGGGTGGGGTTGTGTCCTGGGTCGGTTCTTTGGGTGTGGGTCGGTGGGGGTTGTTCGCGCAGTTCCCCGCGCCCCTGAAGGGCGGGGTTGTGTCCCGGCCGGTTCTTTGGGTGTGGGTCGGTGGGGGGTGAGCGCGTTGTTTCCCGTGCCCCTGGACGCAAAAGCCGGGGCGTAGCCCCGCTTTTGAGGGGCGCGGGGAACTGCGCGCTCAGCCACGACGCACCCGCACCCAGCCACCGGGCCGGGGCGCAGCCCCGTTTCGTGCGGGTGCGGGCCGCCGGATCGCATGGTTCGCTGGGCGGATGAGCGGTGCGGACCGGCGAACGCCTGCCCAGCGACAGCAACTGCTCCGCATCCGCGGACGCAGCATCGCCTGGGCACCCCCGCTGCTCCTGCTCATCGCGATCGCCGTGATCGACAGCAACACCTCGGGCGAGTTCAGGATCATCTCCTGGATCGTCCTGGTGCCCGGCATCGCCGCGGCCATCTGCGGAGTCAAGGGCACCGCCGCCCTCGGCGTCCTCGCCGTCGTCACCTACATCGAGGTCGACACCGCCTGGCCGCACCAGGACCAGACCGGCCTCCCCGACTTCATCCTCGTCGCCGTGGGCGGGGCACTCGCGACCACGGCCTGCGCGGTGCGGGTCCGCGAGGAGCGGCGGATGCTGCACATGCGCGACGTCGCCGACACGACCCGCCGTACCGTCCTGCGCCCGATGCCCACTCCCTGGGCGGGCCTGGAACACGCGGCCGTCTACCTCGCCGCCGACAGCGAGGCCCGCGTCGGCGGCGACTTCTACGACATCCAGCCGGGCCCCCACGGCACCCGCGTCCTCCTCGGGGACGTCCAGGGCAAGGGCCTTCCCGCGGTCGACGCGGCCGCCGCCCTGCTCGGCACGTTCCGGGAGTCGGCGTACCACGAGGCGTCCCTGGCCGTCGTCGCCGAACGGCTGGAGGTGCGGATGGGGCGCCACCGCCGGTACGTGACGGACCTCGGCGGCGCGCCGGAGCGCGGCGTGGAACGCTTCGCGACCGCGGTCCTCGTCGCGTTCCCGCCGCCCGGCGCCCCGGCCGGGCACATCGAGGTCGTCAACTTCGGGCACGAGCCTCCGCTCGTCGCCGGACAGGGCGGCGTGCGCCTCCTGCCGCCCGGCGACGGCCTGCCGCTCGGCCTGGCCGGGCTGACCGGACCGGAGGCGGCCCTCCCGCCGGTCCGCCGGGTGCCCTTCGCCCCCGGCGAGACCCTGCTCCTCGTCACGGACGGCGTGACCGAGGCCCGCGACGCCGACGGCACCTTCTTCCCCCTGCACGCCCGCGTCGCCCTGGCCGTCTCCACCGACCCCGCCGCCGCCCGCCCCCGCACCCTCGTCGAACTGGTCCGCGAAGGCACCCTCCGCCACAGCGCCGGACACCTGGTGGACGACACGACGATCTTCGCCGTACGCCAGGCGAGGCAGGCGAGGCAGGCGAGGCAGTCGGGGCAGACGCGACAGGCCGGGCAGGACGGGCGGGCCGGGCAGGCGCGAAACGGCACCTCTCCTCCCGTACCGCCCCCGCACGGATCCACTGCGCACCCGCACCGGTTACCGTGACGCCGTGGTGATCGAAGGGGAGGAGACTACGGGGATGCCCGGAACCGTCTTGCTGATCGCAGCGTCGCCGACGGGCAAGGGCTGCCTCGTGGACGCCGCGTCCGTACTCCCCGTCCTCGCCGCGGTGGCCCCCTCCGTGCTCTCGGGCACCGACACCGCGAACGTGGTCGAACTCGCCGACCCGCTGCAGCCGCAGGCGGTCCTGACCCGGCTGCGCGCCGCCGCGACGGCCCCCGGCCCGCTCACGGTCTTCCTCGCCGGGCAGCTCCAACTCGACCGCCGCCAGCGGCTTCCGCACCTCGCGCTGGCCCGTACGACCCCCGCGACCGTCCGCTACACCGGCTTCCCGTGGCACTGGATCCGCGAGGAACTGCGGCTGCGCACCCCGGGCAGCACGGCCCTGCTCGTCGACCTGCACACCGATGCGGAGACCTGGCTGCACCTGGGCGCCCAGCCCCTCACCGTGGGGCCGGGCGTCGCGCTGTACGGCCGGCTGGCCCCGCCTCCGCCGCGCCGCTCGGTGGCGGTGCCCACGTACATGAAGTCCCTGGCCACGATCCTGCGCAGCGGCCACCGCCCGCCGCTGGCCCGCCTCCACCAGCAGGCCCTGACCCGGTCGCACGGCGAGGACCCGGACTCCGGCGGCCGCGACCTCGTGCTGGCGTTCGAGCCCAGACATCCGGGAGCGGCTCCAACCTCCGCCCCCGCCCCCGTCTCCGTTCCTGTTCCCGTTCCCGTTCCTGTTTCCGTGGTTCCGCCTCCGCTCCCGCCGGCCGCGCCACCTGCTCCCGCCCCCGAACCCGCTCCCGCCGACCCGCATGCCGAGATCACCGCCGCCGTCCAGGGCGGCCGGCACGCCGAGGCGGCCGCCCTGGCCGAGTGGTGGGAGCGGACCGCGCTGCGGACGTACGGGCCCGGGGCCGACGAGGTCGTGCACTGGATGGAGGTACGGGCGGACCTGGCCATGTTCGCCGGCGACGCCGAGCTCAGCTGCCGGATCTGGCTGGCGGTGGCCGACGCCCGGCTGGCCGCGGGGCAGTCCCCGGCCGCGGCCGGTGTCGAGGCGGCCGTCGACCGGGCGCACCACCAGTGGGGCCGGATCGGCGACCCGGCGCGCGTGCGTGAGCTCGGACCGGCACTGGCCGTCCTGCGCGGGCGCGTGCCGGGACGGCGGCAGGGCGCGCTGGACGACATCCAGCGCAATCTCAGCCGCCTCCAGACACAGACCTAGACCTAGACACAGACCTAGACCTGAGACCTGGACCTGGGACCTAGACCTGAGACCTGGACCTGAGACCTGGACCTGAGACCACCGGAACCCGCGGTCCGGGACCGCGCCCGCCCCGTACCCGCCCTCCGCGCCCGGGGGTGCCGGTTACAGAGGCGGGTGGGCCGGGGCCGGGCCCAGGGTGGTCGTGCCGGGGGCGGTGCGGTGCCCGAGTCCCGTCCGGTACGCGTCCAGGGCCGCGTCGATCCGGCCCGTACGCCGCAGCAGGTCACCGAGCAGCCGGCACAGGTCGGCCAGGTCGCCCGCCGCGCCGGCCCGTTCGAGCAGGCTGAGCGCGCGGACGTAGTGTTCCTCGGCCGTCTCGGTGTCCCGGCCGTCCTCCGCGATGATGCCGAGCAGCCGGTGCGCGCCCGCCGAGTGGACGGCCCCGCGCTCCGAACTCAGGTCGCCCAGCACGCCGTGCAGCAGCGCCGCCGCCTCGTCCGACTTGCCGCGCCGGTGCAGCACGTCCGCCAGCTCCACCGCGACCTGGCTGGTGTAGAGCGTGGCGCGCTGGGCGGTGTGCATGGACAGCGCCTCGCGCAACTCGCTCTCGGCGCGCTCCAGGTCGCCGTTCTGCACGGACAGGTATCCGCGCATCCAGTGGCAGTTGGCCAGCTCGGTACGGATCTGGAGCTGGCGGTACAGCTCGGCCGCCTTGCCCAGGGACGCGTCGGCCTCGGCCATCCGCCCCTCGGCGATCATCGTGCGGGCGACGGACCGGTGCATACGCGCCAGCAGCGCGGGATCGCCGACCTGCGGGGCCAGCGCCAGCGCGAACTCCGCGGCCTGCGCGGCGCGCGCGTGCGCACCCATGTCCATGTAGGGCGCGATCACCGCCGCGTAGAGCAGCAGCAGGGCGTCGGGGTCGTGCAGCCCGCCCTTGTTCAGTTCGTCGATGGCGGATTCCAGCAGGTAGCAGGCGTAGCGGAGTTCGCCCGCGAGGTAGTGCGAGACGGCCCGGCCGCGCAGGGCCGGCACGCGCACGGGCAGGGGTTCGTCCGCGAGCCGCTTCTCCGACTCCTCGAAGCGCTGCCGTGCCGTCGCCAGGTCCCCGGTGTCCAGGGCGCACTCGCCGAGGCCGAGCAGCGCGGCCGCGCACTCGGCGTCGAGGCCGTGGGCCTCGGCCTCCGCGAGCAGGGCGGTGTACTGCTCGGCGGCGACCTCCGCCTCGCCGGTCGCCAGCGTGCGCCGGGCATCGGTGAGCCTGAGCCGCAGACCGGTGGCGAGGTGGGCGGGCCGCCCGGTCGCCAGTTCCTCGTACGCGACCCCGAGCCGCTCGGCGATGTGCCGCAGCGCCTCCTCGGAGGGCCGTACGCGTCCTGCCTCCAGCGTGGAGACGTACGCGGGGGTGTAGGCGGGTTCCGCCAGTTGTTTCTGTGTCAGCCCGCGTTCCGTACGCAGCAGCTGCACTCTGCGCCCGATGATTCCCGGGTCGTCGCGCTCGGCCATGGCGTAAGCATGCCAGTAAGCCGACTTACACCTGTCCGCTATCCAACTTCCGCTTGCAACGGGACAGTTAACTCTTGCCGCGGGGGCGCCGATCGGCTCAATGCGGCCCTTGCCGTGGGGGCGGACACGCTCTAGGTTAAGCGGCGCATTAAGCGCACGATGAAGCACGTTTAATACGCTGGCCTACGTTGACGATGCGAGGTTGTCGCCGTGTTCCGACGCATTGCCGCGCGTTACCTCCCGGCTCGTTTCATCGCGGCGCTGAGCGCTGCCGTGCTTGCCTTCGCCGCGCTGGTGAGTGCGGCGAACGCGGTGCCCCGGTAGGCACCGGCTCCCCCTGAGGGTCCCCGAGGGCTTCCCCCCCCCGGGGCGCTGCCCCGCCGGGTTGAAAGTGGTTTCTCAACTCCTGCCCGGGGTGTGCACAGGGACGGCCGTTAGCGTGCTCCGCCGTATGGAGAATCTACGGCGGAGTGTGGGCGACGGGGTGCGGGTGGCCGCCCGTGCGCTGGTGTACGCGGTGGTCGGCGGGACGGCGCTGCTCACCGTCGTCACCGTGGGGTCCGTCCTCGGGCCGACGGTCGCGCTCGATCTCGCCACTCCGGCCACGGCCGCCTGGTGGACGGTGTTCACGGCCGTCGCCGTACAGGGCATCCCCTTCCTGCTGCTGGGCACGGTCGTGTCGGCGGCGATCGGGGCCTTCGTTCCCGAGCGGGTCCTCAGACGCGTACTGCCGGGGAACCCGGTGCTCGCCGTACCCGTCGCCGGGGCGGCCGGGGCCGTACTGCCGGGGTGCGAGTGCGCATCCGTGCCCGTGGCGGACAGCCTGATGCGGCGCGGGGTCGCGCCGGCCGCCGCGCTCGCCTTCCTGCTGTCCGCGCCCGCCGTCAACCCGGTCGTCCTCGTCGCCACCTCCCTCGCCTTCCCGGGGGAGCCGGCCATGGTCGGCGCCCGGCTCGTCGCCTCGCTCGCCACCGCCGTGGTGATGGGCTGGCTGTGGGTGCGCTTCGGCAAGGAGGAGTGGCTGCCGTCCGTACGGCGCGGGACCGGCCCGGCGACCGCCGCGGGCGGGTGGCGGGGCTTCCGGGACGGGCTGCGGCACGACTTCCTGCACGCCGGGGGCTTCCTGGTGCTGGGGGCGGCGGCCGCGGCGACGTTCAACATCCTGGTGCCGCGGTCCCTGCTCGGCGTGTTCACCGGTTCGCCGTGGCTGTCGGTGCCGCTGCTCGCGGTCCTCGCGGTGGTGCTGTGCGTGTGCTCCGAGGCGGACGCCTTCGTGGCGGCCTCGCTGACCGGGTTCTCGCCGACGGCGCGACTGGCCTTCATGGTCGTCGGCCCCATGGTCGACCTGAAGCTCGTCGCCCTGCAGGCGGGCACCTTCGGGCGGGCGTTCGCGGTGCGGTTCTCGTCCGTGACCTGGGTGGTGGCCGTGCTGAGCAGCGTGCTGGTGGGCGGGTGGCTGCTGTGAGCCCCCGTCCGCGCCCGCGCCCGCGCCCGCAGAGCGTGCTGCTGCTCCTGTGCGGGGCGGCGCTGCTCAGGATCTCCCTCTTCGGCGAGCTGTACCTGCGGTACGTGAAGGAGGGCCTGCGCCCGTACCTCATCGCCTCCGGCACGGCACTGATCGCCCTGGGCCTCCTGGACCTGCTGACCCGCCCCCACGCCGAGGACGCCACGAACGCCGCCCCGAACGCCGACACGAAGAAGACCCCGCTCCGTGACAACCCCCACGACCACGACCACGCCCGAACCCCCCGCGTCGCCTGGCTGCTCACCGCTCCCACCCTCGCCCTCCTCCTCTTCCCGCCGCCCGCCCTCGGCTCGTACAGCGCGGAACGCGAGGAGGCGAGGGTCGCCGCGCAGGGCGCCGGCACCTTCCCGGCGCTCCCGGCCGGGGACCCCGTCGACCTGACCCTCGGCGCGTTCGCCTCCCGGGCGGAGTGGGACACGGGCGCGTCGCTGGCGGGCCGCACGGTCCGCCTGACGGGCTTCGTCACCCGCGACGACGACGGCACCTGGTCGGTGGCCCGGCTCCTCGTCACCTGCTGCGCCGCCGACGCCCAGGCCCTGAAGGTCGGGATCCGCGACGAGGAGGCCCCGCCCGCCGACACCTGGGTCACGGTCACCGGCACCTGGCACCCCACGGGCACACCGGGCACGGACGAGGCCCGCCCGGTCCTGGACGCGACATCGGTGAAGACGACGACGACACCTTCGAACCCGTACGAGAAGCGGTGACGTCGGCGACGGCACTTGGAAAAGTAGTTCAACCGGGGCCGATACCCGCGATTCCGGCGTTACAGTTCCCTCCTGACGCGCAGGGTGAGGGACGCGTCACACATCGCGACGAAGAAGCCGCCGGGTGATCCAGAGCGGCGGTGCATCTGGGGGGCCTCGTGCACGAGATGGTCAAGGGCGCCAATGTCGAACTGACGGCATTGAGCGAGGACGTGGGCTCCGTCATGGTGAGCCTGGGCTGGAGCAGCCCGACGGGCGAGGGCGACGCGGACGTGTCCGTCCTGCTGCTGACGTCGGACGGCAAGGTCCGCAGTGACACGGACTTCTACTTCTACAACAACCCGGTGGCGGCCGACGGTTGCGTGCAGCTGCTGGGCAAGGCGCCCACGGCGGACGGCAACGAGGACCGCATCACCTTCGACCTGACCGCGATCCCGGCGGACGTCGAGCAGATCGTCGTGGCGGCGAGCCGTTACGACGGAGCAGGGTTCGGGGACCTGGACGACGTCCGGGTGACACTGGCCGACGGCTCAGGCGAAGGGCTGCTGCGGTTCTCCATCGAGGACGCCGGGGCGGTCGGCGCACTCCTCTTCGGCGAGCTCTACCGGCGCGCGGGCGACTGGAAGTTCCGTGCCATCGGGCAGGGGTACGAGTCCGGGCTCGCGGGTCTGGCCCAGGACTTCGGCGTCGATGTCGACGACGACGCGGAAGAGGCGGAAGAGGCCGAGGCGGCGCAGCGGGCCGGGGTGGAGGTACCGACCGAGGCCGTTGCCGTGGAGGCGGAGCCCGCTGCCGACGCGGGAGCGGTTCCGGCGCTCGTCGTCGTGCCCGAGCAGGCGGCGGCGGAGCCGGCGGTGGACGGTACGGCCGAGGCCGTACCGGTGCCGGTTTCGGTGCCGCCGCCCGTACCGGTACCGGCACCCCGGCCCCGTACGGCCAAGAAGAAGGTCACGCTGCCCAAGGTCGCCAAGAAGTCGCTCGCGGAGAACGACTCCTGGCGGTCCGCCCGGCTCTTCCCGGTCTCCGCCCTGAAGAGTGACCGCGACAGGGAGACCCGCGCGACATCCGTACTGCTGTCCGTGATGGCGCAGGTGCCGGAATTCGGCCGGCGGCTCACCGCGGAGTTCGGGGCGCCCGCCGGACGCATGGAGACCTTCACGGAGGTCTCGCTGCCGAACGGCGACTCCCCGCGCCGGCCGGACGGTGTGATCCGCGTGGAGCGGGCGGGCAAGCTCTGGACCGCACTGGTCGAGACCAAGACCAACGGCAACTCCCTCAAGCCGGACCAGGTGCAGGCGTACGCCGACATCGCCGCCCGCCGGGGCTACGAGGCCGTCATCACCCTGTCCAACGACGTGGAACTGGACGGCAGCCCGCTCGTCGACGTCAAGACGGACGGCCGGCGCAAGCACAAGGTGGCGCTGCGGCACCTGTCGTGGGCCGAGGTCACCCACCAGGCCCAGATGCTGATCCGCCACGAGGGCGTCGGCAACGCGGCACACGCCTGGCTGCTCCAGGAACTCCTGCACTACCTTCAGCACGACAACTCCGGATGCCACGGATTCCAGAACATGGGACCGGCCTGGGTGCCCGTGCGCAACGGCATCGACGACGAGACCCTCTGCCAGGGCGATCGGCGGGCGGTGGAGGTCGTCGAGAACTGGGAACGCCTCGTCCGGCAGGTGTGCCTGCGCCTGGGCGGAGAACTCGGGCAGAAGGTGCTGCCCGTGCAGCGGACGAAGCGCGGTACGGATCCCCGCGCCCGCCGAGCGGACCTCGCCGACCAGCTCTGTCTGGCGGGCAGACTGGATTCCGAGCTGCGTATCGAGGGCACCCCGGGCATCCTCGCGCTCTGCGCGGACCTGCGGACCGGCAGACTCCGTACGTCCATCGAGATCGCCGTCCCGGAACAGGGCTATCCGCTGACCTGGGCCAAGCGGCTCGTCCGTCAGCTCACCGAGGCCCCTGCCGACCTGCATGTCGAGACACTGCTGTCGGGTCAGGCCGGCGGGCCGCGCGGGACGCTGGAGCGACTGCGTCCGGAACCCGGTGACCTCCTTCCCAAGAACGCTGCCGAGATCGCGGGCTTCCGGCTGTCCCTCTTCCGGAACATGGGCAGCACGCGCGGCGCCGCCGAATCCGGTTTCATCCGCAGCGTCGACGAGGCCGTGGACCGTTTCCACGACCACGTGGTCACACACCTGGAACGGCGCCCGGCCTCAACGCGTCGTTGAGCCCGGGTCGTGCGTCCGGCCCGGGGGACGGTCACGCCGTCCCCCGGCCCTCGCGTCACGGACGTGGTGCGGTCGTCGGTTTCGGTGGGGGCGGGAGGGTGCCTCCGGGGGAGCCGGCGAGTTGCCATACCTCGTTCAGTTGCTGGGCGGCGTACGTGCCGGGCTCCTGTGTGCCGGTGAGGCCCGTGACCCGGACGGGCTTTCCGTCGCGTTCGGCGAACAGGGCCAGGGTGACGGCCAGTTCCGGTGAGTACACGCTCTCCCAGACCGTCCGTGTGCCCGGGCCGCTGCCCGCGCCCGCCGAGTGGCCGGCCGGCAGGGCGGGCACCGGCTCCGGCACGGCGGTCCGTGTCGGGGGCCGCGCCTTGGCCTGCGCGAAGAGGGGGTCCGTGGCGTACGGCCCGCTCATCAGGCCGGCGGCGAACGCCGCTTCCTTCTCGTGCATCGCCGTACGCCTCTCCGGCCGTGTGGTGCGCACCGTACGGCCCGCCTCGGTGATCTTCGCGACGGTGTACGGGGTCGCGTAGGTGCCGCCGGCGGCCACGGTGGCGTACGCCGAGTTCAGCCGCAGGGGCGTCGGAGCCGTCTCCTTGGCGAGCCCGGCCAGCGGGCCGCCGGACCGCAGGGTCCTGGCGAACGGTTCCAGGACGGTGCCCGCCTCGACCGCCCCGTCGACGGCGTCGTTGAACGGCTGGTGCGCGTAGTCCGCCCCGCCGTACAGCACCCGGACCGCGCCGTCGCCGGGAACGGTCGCCACGACGGCCGTGTGCAGCCGCGCGCCCTTGCCGCCGCTGCCGCCGCCCTCGCCGTCCGCGGCCGTGGCCGTCCGCTCGCGCACCAGCTCCGCCGTCTCGTCCTGGAGGGCGAGGTCGAAGGTGGTGTGCACCGTGTAGCCGCCGCGCGCCAGCTGGTCCTGGGTGATGCCGAGCCGGTCGGCGGCCTCGGCGGACGCCGCGTCGATCAGGTACTGGCGCCGCCCGTCCGTGCTGCCCGGCGGGTAGAAGCGGAAGGCCGGGAAGCGGGCGGCCGACCGCTCGCCGGCACTGATCGCGCCCGAGTCCGCCATCGCGTCGAGGACCCACGCCCAGCGCCGCCGCAGCGTCCCCGTCACCTTCGCGTCCGCGCCCGCCCGTTCGTAGTACGAGGGCAGATTGAGGATCCCCGCGAGGGCCGCGCCCTGGGAGACCGTCAGGTCCCCGGCACCGACGCCGAAGTAGTTCCGGGCGGCGGACTCGATGCCGGCGGCGCCGCGGCCGAAGTACACGGTGTTGAGGTAGCCCTCCAGGATGTCGTCCTTGGACCGGGTACGGTCCAGCTTCACGGCGATCAGCGCCTCGTGCGCCTTGCGCTGCAGGGACTGCTCGGGGGTGAGCAGGGCGTTCTTCACGTACTGCTGGGTGATGGTGGAGCCGCCCTGGCGGTCGCCGCCCGTCACGGCGGCGAGCGCGGCCCGCAGGATCGCGGAGGGGGCGACCCCCGAATCCGTACGGAAGGAGCGGTTCTCCGCCGCGATCACGGCGTCCTGGACGTGCCGGGGGACCTGCCGCAGCGGGATGTCCTGGCGGTCGACCGGCCCGCGCCGGCCCAGGTACTCGCCCTCGGAGTCCACGAAGACCGTGCTCTGGCTGACGGTCTCGGGGTGCGGCTCGGGAATGGGCGTCATCCGGTACGCGACGACCAGCGCGGCGCACGCGGAGACGAACAGCGCCAGCAGGGCGGCCAGGACACGGCGGAGCCGGCGGCCCCTGGTGCGGCGCAGACGGAGCCGGACGCGGCGCAGACGCCCGCCGACGGCACGGAGCCGGTCGCGGGCGCCGCCGGGGGCATTCCCCCCGCCGGCGCCGCCGCGGTCACCGTGGCGGCCGCTCATGAGGGGGTGTCCGTCCGTGCGACGAGCTTGCCCGCGGAGTCGTACGCCTTCACGTCGACGTCGTTCGGCAACTTCCCGCCGTCGTCGGGGAACCGGGTGTCCGCGTACCAGGCCGACCAGCCGGGGGAGCCCGCCAGGGTGAGGACGCGCGCGGTGAACGTCCCTTCGGAGGTGCGCAGTTCGACGCGCGACACCTCGCGGGTGCCCCGGTGGACCCCGGAGAGGAGGAGCCGCCCGCCGGACGCGGTCTCCGCCCGGACGGTCAGCCCGGAACCACCGTCCTCGTCCAGGCGGTGGAACAGGTTCGGCTGCCCCGGCGCCGACCAGTGCGTGCCGTCCTTGGTCAGCCACAGCTCCACACCGGGCATGGCGGTGACGCGCTCGCCCGGCGTGACGACCCGGACCGCCGTGTCCTGCACCGATATCCGCTCGCCGCCGCCCCCGGAGTCCGTGCCGCGGACGGCTCCCATGACCAGCGGCACCAGGAGCAGGGCCCCCGCCGACGTGAGCACCGCCGTGGTCCGGCGCCGCTGCCTGCGGCGCGTGCGGCCGGCCTCCTCGACGGCGCGCCGGGGGACGGGCCCGGGCAGGGCCGGACTCCCCGCGTACGGGCCCTCGCGGTACGCGGGATGGGCGCGCAGCGCCTTCCCGGCCCGGCGCCGGAGCGCTTTGACCGCGCCCGGCGAGGAGCCGAGCAGCGCGGCCACCTCACGGTGGCCCAGCCCGTCCCAGTGCTGCAGCACGGCCACCGCCCGCCGCCGGGGCGGGAGCGCGGCCAGCACCTCGGTGAGCGGGTCGAGCGGATCGGGGGCGTACGGCGGCGGTGCGGGCGTGGCCTGGGCCCCGAGGACGCGCGCGGAGCGGACGAGCGGCCGGGGCCGGCGCCGCAGGAAGTCCCGTACCAGCGCCCGCCGGACGTAGAACTCCGCGTCGTCGCCCGGTATCCGGCGCCGGGCGTACACCTCCGCCAGCGCCGTTCTCGCGCGTCTGTCCGCGTCGGCGGTGTTCCCCGTGAGCAGCAGGGCCGTACGCGTGAGCCGGGGCCAGTACGCCTCGGCACGGGCGGTGAAGTCGTCGTCCATGGTCAGTCGAGCGCGACGATGCGCGCCACTCCCTCCGGCTCAGTCCTGCGTGGTGCTTGTGCTTCGATGTACGCGACCTGTGTGACGTACGGGACCTGTACGCACGACAGAGGCGGCCGGGTTGCACGGGACTTCCGAGAACAGCGGCAGGGGGTGTGGCGGGGGATATGACGGAGGACGAGTTCGACGGGTTCTACGCGGCCGCGTTCCCCCGGCTGACCGGGCAGCTCTACGCCTTCACCGGTGACCACGGCGAGGCGCAGGACGTCGTCCAGGAGGCGTTCGTCCGGGCCTGGGACCGGCGGCGGGAGTTCCTCGCCGACGGGGCACCCGAGGCCTGGATCCGTACGGTCGCGATGCGGCTCGCGGTGAGCCGCTGGCGGCGGGCCCGGCGCTGGCTGGAACTGGTGCGCCGCAATCCGTCGCCGGAGCACACACCGGGGCCGGGACCGGAGCGGGCCGTCCTCGTGGCGGCGTTGCGGGAGCTGCCCGAGGCACAGCGCATGGCTGTCGTTCTGCACCATCTGTGCGACTTGAGTGTCGAACAGGTAGCCTCCGAAACCGGTGCGCCCGTGGGGACGGTCAAGGCCCGGCTGTCCCGTGGCAGGGCGGCACTGGCACGGCGGCTCGGCGAGGCCGACGAACTGGGTGAGAGGGAGGACGACCGTGTCCGATGAGCCCGCACCCGGCCGCCGGCCCGAGGACCGGCGCGAGGACCGGAGCGAGAGCGGGTACGAGAGCGGGTACGGGAACCGGCCCGGGGACGACGTGCGCGGCGCCGATTCCGTTGGCTCGGAACTGGCCATCGCGCTGCGCGGGCTGGCGCAGGACCACGAGGCTCCGGCCGCCGTCCCGGGGGCCGAGATCCGCCGTCGCGCGGTACGCCGCCGGCGGCGCCGCGGTGCCGCCCTGGCCACCGCGGGAACCGCCGGCCTCGGGGCGCTCGCCCTGGTCCTGGCCGTGGTGCTGACCGGCGGTGAGGACACCCGCACGGCGCCGCCCGCGGCCGGTCACGGCGTGCGGACCCCGTCGCCGGCCACCGCCGTGCCCTCACCGGTCACCGTCGCCGCCACGGTGGACCTCGCCCGGCGGGAACTGACCGCCGGGGGGCGCACCCTGCCCGTCTCCGCCGGGGTGGACAAGTCTCCGACGCCGACGGGGCTGATGACGGTCACCGCCAAGTACAAGGTGGCCATGGTGCCCGGCACCGTGGCGGGCTGGGACCAGTACGAGGTCAAGTCGGCCTGGGTGGTGCGGCTGCGCGGCCCCGACGACCGTACGAACTACCTTCTCGCCCTCGGCTGGGACGAGAAGGCGCCCGGCAGCTACGACAGCACCGGCGGCGCCATCGGGATGCGGACCGCGGACGCGATGTGGCTGTACGGGGTGCTCGACCCGGGATCGGTGGTGGAGGTGGTGGGGCCGGCCCCGGAGCAGCCGGTCCCGACACGCTCGGCCACGCGCTCGGCCACGGACACCGGCACGACGGACACCGGCACGGAGGAAGCGACACCGGGGGCGGCACCGCCGGAGGACGCGGCGGAGGTGTCACCGCCGGAGCCGACGGCGGCCCCGGGCAACGGCGTGGGTGCCGACACCGGCGCGGACGGCGGCGTGGGCGCGGACGAGGGTCCGGTGCCGTCGCGGTAGTCCCCGGAGTCCGGGGTGAGGTCCGGGGACCACCGCGGGGCCGGTTCAGTGGGCGTGCGGCATGAGCCGGTCCACCACGCGGCGGGCCGCGCCCGGACGGGGCCCGGGGACCGCAGGCGGACGTTCCCAGTCGCAGGGCGGCGTGGGCCGGCGGTGCGGGACCGCGCCCTGTTCCTTCAGCGCGACGCTCACCAGACCCAGCAGGAGCTGGACGTCGGCGTCGCAGTCGAGGAGGACGGTGATCCAGGAGGCGCCCGGGCGCACCCTGATGGCACTGGCGTGCAGCAGTTGGGGGAGCAGTCGTTCGACCGCCGTGGGGGTCAGGCAGAGGTCGACGGAGTCGTCGGAGTGGAAGTGGGCGATCTCGTGTCCCGCCGAGGCGAATGCGAGCCCGGTACCGCACCGGGGCGGGCCACTTACCAGGTTCGGCCAGGTCTCCAGGAGAGCCATGGCGCGATGAGCCGCGGTCATGACCTCATCCTCGCGCACGCTTCACCTGGAGGACCACCCCCAGCAACCTTCGACTACGCCCGCGACACGAGCAGTTACCCGATCACCAGTCGGTCCCCGTTCCCGTCTCCGTGTCCGTCTCCGTCTCCGTTTCTGTCCCCGCCCCTGCCTCCTGTTCGTCCTGCGGGGCCAGCTCGTCGGAAGCCTCGTCACTCCCGTCGGTCCCGTCACTCCCGTCGGCCTCGGACGCTCCGGAAGGCGCCGGGGACTCGGCGGTCCCGGCCGCCTCCGAGGGCCGTGCCGCCGGCGTCCGGCCGGCGAGGACGTCCCGCAACCGCCGCGTGCCCGCCTCCGCGGCCTCCCGGGTGTCGTCGGCGTCGATCTCGTCGAGGCCGCCGTTGGTGAGGGAGAGCGCGCTGTCGCCGACCCGTACGGCGGCGAAGTCCAGGGTGAGGACGGCGGGCAGACCGCCGCCGTCACCGCTCACGGTCACCCGCAGGCCCTCGCGCGCCTCGCCCAGGCCGGGCAGCGGCGCGGCGGCGGCCTGCACCGTGAACCGCCCGCCCCGGACGTCCGTGGCCGTGAACTGCCCGCAGGTGTCCGGCACCGTCCTCAGCCAGGCCAGCGAGGCGTCCAGCGCCGCCCGGTCGTACGCCCCGATCTGGTAGCGCACCTGCGCCTGGTCCTCGGCGTCGTCGAGGCCCGTCACCGCGCGGGCCCCGGCGGGCTCGCCCAGCAGGTCCTCCGCGTACAGGCCGTCGAGCAGCCGCTGGCAGTCGGGGACGTCCGCCTTGCCCTTGAGGAGGGCGTCCCGCCAGGTCGCCGCGCCCTCGGTGCGGGTCCAGCCGTCGCCCAGGTCGGCGGGGGTGACCAGCGCCGACTTCGCCTGCGCCTCGGTGAGCGTGGGCGCGACGGTCACCGAGGGGGAGGGCGACGCGGCCCGCGCGGCCACGGGGGAGGCGGAGCCCGCCGTGTCGTCCGCGGCGCCGCCCCGGCCGTCCGAGCACCCGGCCGTGCTGAGCAGCGCGGCCACCGCCAGGACCGGGACGAGGACAGCGGCGGTACGCCGGGCACGGCGGGGCGGACGGTTCAGCACGGATGCCTCCTACGGCTGCCTGCGACAGGGACCACCTCTCACGGCACCACCGCGCGCCGCCCCCCACCAGCGCACCGGGCCGACCGGGTGAGCCGGGGAGGGAGCGGCGGGTCCGGGATGCCCGCGTCCGCCGCCGAGGCCAGACTGGGACCGTGCCGGGAAGGATCGAGGACTACGCCCTCGTCGGAGACCTGCTGACCGCCGCCCTGATCGGCCGCGACGGCAGCCTCGACTGGCTGTGCCTGCCCCGCTTCGACTCCCCCGCCTGCTTCGCCGCGCTGCTGGGCGACGAGGACAACGGCCGCTGGCGGATCGCCCCGGTGGCCGCGTACGACGGCGGCCTGACCTCCCGGCGCCGCTACCGCGGGGACTCCCTCGTCCTGGAGACCGAGTGGGAGACGGACACCGGCCGGGCCACCGTCGTCGACTTCATGCCGCGCCGCGACGGCGCCCCCTGTGTCGTACGCGTCGTCGAGGGCGTGGCCGGCACGGTCGGCCTGCGCATGGACCTGCGGCTGCGCTTCGGGTACGGGAGCGTGGTGCCCTGGATGCACCGCGAGCACGGGCAGCTCACGGGGGTCGCCGGCCCCGAGTCGGTGCGGCTGTCCACCCCGGTCCCGCTGGCCGCGCACGGGCGGGCCCACACCGCCGACTTCACCGTCACCGCGGGCGAGCGCATCCCCTCCGTCCTCACCTGGGGGCCCTCCCACCTGCCCGCGCCCGGCCCGGTGGACCCCTTCGAGGCGCTGCGCCGCACGGAGGAGTACTGGAGCCGCTGGCTGGAGCCCTTCTCGTACGACGGCACCTACCGTGACGCGGTCGTACGGTCCCTCATCACCCTCAAGGCCCTCACCTACGAGCCGACCGGCGGCATCGTCGCCGCGCCCACCACCTCGCTGCCCGAACAGCCCGGCGGAGTACGCAACTGGGACTACCGCTACTGCTGGCTGCGGGACGCCGGCATGACCCTGGAGGCACTGCTGCGCAGCGGCTTCACCGCCGAGGCGGACGCCTGGCGCGGCTGGCTGGAACGGGCGGTGGCCGGCCGCCCGCAGGACATCCAGATCATGTACGGCATCGGCGGCGAGCGCCGGCTCACCGAGTGGACGGCCGACTGGCTGCCCGGGTACGAGGGGTCGCGTCCGGTACGCATCGGCAACGGCGCGGCGCTGCAGCAACAGCTCGACGTACCGGGCGAGTTGATGGACACCCTGTCCCTGGCGCTGGGCGCGGGACTGCGTCCCCAGCGGCATCTCGTCGCGCTCCAGCGGGCCGTGCTCGACCATCTGGAGAAGGTGTGGTCCCGCCCCGACCAGGGGCTGTGGGAGACGCGCGGCGAACCCCGCCACCACGTCCACTCCAAGGTCATGTGCTGGGTCGCCTTCGACCGCGCGGTCCGGCTGGCCGAGGAGCACGGGCGCCCCGGGCCCGTCGCGCACTGGCGCGGCGTCCGGGACCGTATCCACCGGGAGGTCTGCGAGCGCGGCTTCGACCCGGCGCGCTCCACGTTCACGCAGTCCTACGGCTCGCGCGCCCTGGACGCCGCGCTGCTGCTCATCCCGCGCACCGGCTTCCTGCCGCCGGACGACCCGCGGATCGTCGGCACGGTCGCCGCCGTCGAGCGCGAGCTGGCGGACGGTGACGGCCTCGTCCGCCGCTACTCGACGGGCCGCGCCGCGGGGGGTGGAGCCGTCGGCCCCGACGGGCTGACCGGCGGCGAGGGCGCCTTCCTGGCCTGCTCCTTCTGGCTCGCGGACGCCCTGCGGCTGACCGGCCGCGAGGACGAGGCCCGGAGCCTGTTCGAACGGCTGCTGCTCCTGCGCAACGACGTCGGACTGCTGGCCGAGGAGTACGACCCCCTCGCCCGGCGCCAACTGGGCAACTTCCCGCAGGCGTTCACGCATGTCCCGCTCGTGCGGGCGGCCTACGGGCTCGACGGCCACGCGACCGGTCCGGCACGCGGAACCGTTCCGTGATCCGTTCGGTGAAGCGGCGGTGCATCCCGGGTGACTTCTGCGAGGCTGACCCGATGCAGACCCTTTACAGAAGACTGCTCGGCATCCTCCCGCGCATAGGCGTGCGGGTGGTCGACCTCGGTCCCGGTACGGCTCTGGTGTTCCGGCGGGGCGAACGGACCGTCGTCCCCGTGGGACGCGGGGCCGATCTGGTCGCCCGCGGCAAGGAGCGGTACACGGTCACGGACGCCGGCGCGGACACCTGGGTGGTGGCCCGCGGCTCCACGGGGCGGAGCGTGACGAGCGTCCCCCTCGGCGGCGCCGGGGCGCGGCTGCTCCTCGACGGGACGGTACCGGCGGACGGGGAGCGGGAGTTCCAGCTCGCCGCCTCCCACTACCTGTGCGCCCAGCATGTGGCGGCCCTGCTGGAACTGAACCGCGTGAACTGCGTGTTCGACGTCGGGGCCAACACCGGACAGTACGGGAAGGGGCTGCGGCGGTTCGGGTACACCGGGCGCATCGTGTCGTTCGAGCCGGTCTCCGACACGTTCGCGAAGCTGCGGAAGTCCGCTGCGGGCGATCCCGACTGGCACGTGTACAACTTCGCGCTCGGGCGTGAGGAGGCCGTCCGGTCGATCCACGTGGACTGGAAGTCCATGAACTCGCTGCTGCCGCCCAGCGAGTACGGCAAGGAGCGGTACCGGCGGTTCGCCAAGGGGCGTACCGAGGAGATCGAGATCCGGCGGCTCGACGACGTGATGCAGAAGGCGCTGGAGGGGATCGAGGACCCGCGGCCGTATCTGAAGATGGACACGCAGGGCTTCGACATGGAGGTGTTCGCGGGGGCGGGCGAGCGGATCCCGGAGTTCGTGGGGATGCAGTCCGAGGTCGCCGCCCTCCAGCTGTACGAGGGGAGTCCGGCGATGGGGGAGGCCGTGGCCGCGTACGAGGCGGCGGGCTTCGGGGTCACCGGGATGTACCCCGTCACCCGGGACCCCGCGACCGGCCGGGTCGTGGAGTTCGACTGCGTGATGGTGCGGACGGGGCCCCACTGATCGCGCGGTTCTCCGCGCCCCTGCTTTTTCAGGGGCGCGGAGAACCGCACGGCCGACCCCCACCGGACCCGCGGCCGGACCTCCCCGGGGCCCGCAGGGCGTTCGGGGGGTCGCGGGATCGGTAGGCTGGGGGCACTGCGAGTCACCCGTCCGCGCGCTTCCGCACCGCTGAAGTGCCGTTCGCAGTAGTCGTGTTGGCCTTCTGCTGTGTTGAGGATGATTCCCTGGTGCTCGTCGCGGAGCGGTATCGGTTGCAGACGTCCATCGGCCGGGGCGGGATGGGCGAGGTGTGGCAGGCCACCGACGAGGTGCTCGGCCGGGCCGTGGCCGTCAAGCTGCTGCTGGGGGACGACGCGGACAGCGCGGCCGCCGCGCGGTTCCGGCTGGAGGCGCAGACGGCGGCCAGGCTCAGTCACCCGTACGTCGTCGCCGTCTTCGACTTCGGCGCCTGGGACGACCGCTTCTACCTGGTCATGGAGCTCGTCGAGGGCCAGAGCCTCGCGCAGGAGCTGACCGCGTCCGGCACGCTCGGCGCGGAGCGGGTGGCCACCATCGCCGCGCAGGCCGCCGCCGGTCTCGCCGCCGCCCACCGCGAGGGGATCGTGCACCGGGACATCAAGCCCGGCAACCTCATGGTCGACACCCAGGGCACCGTCAAGATCGGTGACTTCGGCATCGCCCGTTTCGTCGACGACCCGGCGTCCGCGCTCACCACGGCCGGCCAGATCGTCGGAACCAGCCTCTACCTCGCCCCCGAACGCGCCCTGGGCCGGCCGGCGTCGGCCTCCTCGGACGTGTACTCGCTGGGCTGCGTGCTCTACCAACTCCTCACCGGCAGACCGCCGTTCCAGGGCGAGAGCGCGACCATCACCCTGCACCAGCACATCGACATGGCGCCGGTGCCGCCGCGCGAGCACGGTGTGCACGTGCCGCCCGCCTTCGAGAACTACCTCCTCGGCCTGCTCGCCAAGCAGCCCGAGGACCGGCCCACGGCCCACGAGGTCGCAGACTGGTTCGCCGGGGGAGCCTGGCAGGGGCGGGCCGAACCGCTGCCGGTGGCCACGCGGCAGCCGCGTACCCAGGTGTCGTACGCCGCCGCGCCGCCGCGGCCCGGGCAGCCCGGGACCGCCGACGGCGGGGCCCCGACGACGTACCGGCTGCCGCAGACCGGCGGCCGGGCGGCCGCCCGCGCCGCCCGCTCCGAGACCTCCTCGCACTCGGCCCCTTCGCGCCGCGCACGGCCCGCCGCCGGTGGCGGGCGTGGCGGTGTCGGGACCGCGGTCCGCCGCCGGCCCCGGGTGTTCGGCGTCCTCGCCGGCGCGGTGCTCTTCGTACTGGCCGTGATCGCGGGCATGTCGATGTTCTCGCCGGACGACACCGCCACGGAGAAGGGGGCGCCGGACGCGTCCTCCTCCGCCGGCCCGGCCGCGGGATCCTCCGGCGGAGCGTCGGGCGGCGGAGCCACCGGCCGTCCGGTGGCCGGAACCGCGGACCAGGACCAGAACCAGAACCAGAACCAGGACCCGGGCCAGGACCCGGGCCAGGACGGGACCGTGCCCGACGCCGGTACGGCGCCCACCGCCTCCCCCTCCGCCTCCCAGGAGCCGCCGGTCACGGCCCCGGACCCCGCCGAGGGCGGGGACGAGGCCGGGAAGGACAAGGACGGCAGGGGCGGGCCGGACGAGAACGCCGGCGACGACGGGAGCGGCGACGACGAAGGGGACGCGGAGGACTGAGGGCGGCTCCCTCAGAGGTCCTTCTCCGGCCAGTCCAGCAGCCGCGCCCCGATGACCGCGGTCTGCAGCGTGTACCGGTGGACCGGGTCCGCCGGATTCGCGCCGGTCAGCTTGTGGATGCGTGCCAGCCGGTACGTGAGCGCGCGGACGCTCAGCGACAGGCGCCGGGCGGCCTCCGCGGCGACACAGCCCGAGTCGAAGTACGCGGTGAGGGTGTCGAGCAGCGGTTCGGCACCGCCCCGGGCCGCGCGCAGCGGCCCGAGCGCGCTGACCACCAGGTCGGCCATGGCCTGCCGGTCCCGCGTGAGCACGGGGTAGACGAGCAGGTCGGCCGAGCGCAGCACGGGGGTGTCGAACTCCATGCGCTGCGCCAGGTCGAGGGCGTTCAGCGCCTCCTCGTACGACTGGACGACCCCGCCGGGCCCCGGCCGGGAGCGTCCGATGGCGACCTGTCCGCCGTCGGTGGCCGCGTACGCCTGCTTGGCGAAGAAGGAGAGCACGTCGTCCTGGTCGCCGGGGGCGATGCACACCAGGCGCCCGTCCTTGGTGGTCACCAGGATGCTGCGGTCGCCGAACCTGGCGATCAGCGCGCGTTCCACCTCGCGGGGCACGGCGTCCCCCTCGTCGTAGCCCGTCCTGCCGCGCGCGACGGCGACGGCGTGCGCGTGCGAGAGGCGCAGCCCGAACCGCTCGGCGCGCTCGGCCAGCAGACCGAGGTCGCTGCGGCCGTGCAGCAGGTCGTCGATGAACTCCCGGCGCGCGGCCTCCTCCTGCCGTACGGCCAGGAGCTGCGCCCGCTCGTAACCCTCGGCGAACGCGTCGACGGCCTGCTCGACGGCGGCGAGGGTGCTCATCCCGCCCGCGGCGGGCCAGTGCACGCGGGCGGCGGCGAGGTGCGCGCCGACCAGGGCGCGCAGTCCGAACCCCGCCTCGGCGGCCCGTTCGCCCAGCACCCGCCGGGACTCGAGCTCGTCGCGGGTCAGTCGGCGGCCGGTCGCGGAGGCGTCCGCGAGGATGCGCCCGTACCCGTCCAGGTACTCCTCGGGTATGTCCCGCCCCGCCATGTGTCCCCCTGGTGCCGCCGGTTCCGCGATGAGCCGTCCCCGTCTTTCTAGCGCATACGGGAGAAGGACGGCACGGCTGGGACGGGGCTCGCTGCCGGAGTACGGCAGATGCGTGGCGGACGTCGGGTGCTCCTCGGCACGGGGGCGGTTCCCGGAGGCGGCGGGGCGGGATCCCGGTCCCGGCCGTCCGATGACGGTGTCCGGTACCGGGGCCCCTGTCGCTCCCCCGTGGCTCCCCCGTTTCTGCCCGGCCATCATGGCGCGCGCGGACGGCACGCCGCACTGCCGGAACCGGGCAGTGTTCATGCGTTCTCGATGCCGGACGGCGCCCGGGCATCCACGACGCGCTCCGGCCCATGTGCCGACACGGCATCAAGAGAGCGTAAAGACTGCCGGATCACGGCAATGAGGACATGTCCATGAACCTGACATGATGCGGCTCCGGCGAGGTGACGGCACGGACGGGGAGGCGGACCGGATGACTCTGTTTCTGGGTCTCGGCATCGCGGGGATCGTGCTGCTGCTCCTGACGCTGGTCTTCGACGGCGTCCTGGAAGGGCTGTTCGGCGGGGCGGGCCTCCTCGACGGGCTCTTCGACGGACTGCTCTCGCTGCCGGTCGTCGCGGGCTTCGTGTCCATGCTCGGGTTCGGCGGGGCGCTCGTGCTCGGCACGACCGGCCTGGGGGCCGGACCCGCCACCGCGGTGGGCGCCGGCGCCGGAGCCGGCGCGGGCTGGCTGACCTGGCGGCTGAGCCGGGCCCTGATGCGCGACGACCCCGCCGCCGTGCCGCGCGGCACGGACCTGGTGGGCAGCCCGGGCTCCGTGGTCACCGCGATCCCGGCCGACGGCTACGGCGAGGTGCTGGTGCGCCTCGCGGGCCAGCCGCTGAAACTCGCGGCGAAGAGCACCGAAGCCGTGCCCCGGGGCGCGGAGATCTGGGTCGAGGAGTCCTTGTCACCGACGTCGGTGGCGGTCCGCCCGGCCCGGAGCTGAAGCAGTCCGGCCACCGAAGTAGTCCGGCCACCGAATCAATCGGGCCACCGAATCAATCCGGCAGCCGGATCAATCCGACATACGCACCGATCCGCCGCCTTGGGGGCGGCAGGGGGGAATCCGTCATGGGTCCAGTTCTCACAGCGGTCGTGGGAGTCGTCGTACTCCTCGTCCTGCTCGCACTCGTCGTCGTCACGCGCTACAAGGTGGCCGGGCCCAGCCAGGCCTTCATCGTCACCGGGCGGCGCGGCAAGAAGTCCACCGACCCGGACACCGGCCGGGTGGTCACCGACAACAGCGGCCAGAAGGTCGTGGTCGGCGGCGGTGTCTTCGTCGTGCCGTTCGTCCAGCAGAAGTTCACCCTCGACCTGTCCAGCCGGCACATCCCGATCTCGGTGCGCGGCGCGGTCACCCTGCGCGGCGTCAAGGCGAACCTCGAAGGTGTCGCCATCGTCAAGGTCGGCGGCACCGAGGACTCCATCCGCGCCGCCGCCCAGCGCTTCCTGATGCAGCAGAACGGCATCGTCGGCTTCACCCAGGAAGTGCTCTCCGGCGCGCTGCGCTCCATCGTGGGCCGGATGTCGGTGGAGGACATCATCCGGGACCGTGCCGCGTTCGCCGGGCAGGTCGCGGAGGAGGCCGAGGCGAGCCTGTCCGGGCAGGGCCTGGTGCTCGACGCCTTCCAGATCCAGGACATCACCACCGAGGGCTCGTACCTGGAGGACCTCGGCCGCCCCGAGGCCGCCCGCGCCAAGCAGGAGGCCGACATCGCGGAGGCGGTGGCCCGGCGCGCCGCCGAGCAGGCCCGGCTGAAGGCCGAGGAGGAGATCGCGATCGCCCAGCGGACGTTCGCGCTCAAGACCGCCGAGATCAAGGCCGAGACGGACGAGGCCGCGGCCCGGGCCGCGGCGGCCGGCCCGCTCGCCCAGGCGGCGCGCAGCCAGGAGGTCCTCGCCGAGCAGGAGAAGGTCGCCCAGCGGCAGGCCGCGCTGACCGACCGCGAGCTGGACACCAAGGTCCGCAAGCCCGCCGACGCCGCCCGCTACCAGGCCGAGCAGGAGGCGGAGGCCCGCCGGGTCGCCCTGGTCAAGCAGGCCGAGGCGGACGCGCAGCGGTCCCGGCTGACCGGTGAGGGCGAGAAGGCGCACCGCGCCGCGCTCGCCGACGCCGTACGCATCGAGGGCGAGGCGGAGGCCGCCGCGATCGGGGCGAAGGGCGCCGCCGAGGCCGAGGCGATGCGGCTGAAGGCCGACGCGTTCGCGCGGTACGGCGACGCGGCGGTGCTGCAGATGCTGGTCGAGGTGCTGCCGCAGGTCGTCGCCAAGGCGTCCGAGCCGCTCAGCGCGATCGACAAGATGACGGTGATCTCGACGGACGGGGCCGGCCAGTTGTCCCGCACCGTCGCGGACAACGTCGCGCAGGGGATGGAGCTGCTCGGCTCCACGACGGGGGTCGACCTGCCGGAACTGCTCCGCAGGATCACGGCGCCGACGCAGGCGCCGGCGCCGGCCCAGACCCCGGCGGCCCCGCCCGCCGACGGCAAGGTCGAAGTCACCGACTGACGGGACGGACGTCTTCCGCAGGCCCGAGGGGGCTGATCGCGCAGTTCCCCGCACCCCCGAAGGCGGGGCTGCGCTCCCGCCCGGTCGCGGACGAGTCCGTCCTCCCGGCCCGCCGTAGGGTGAATGCGATACGCAGATCGACATCGGACAAGGGACCAGTCATGGGCACTCCACGCCTCAGCAGTACGCCGTTGCCGGGAATAGGGGTGCGGTACGACCTGACGACCCGCGAGCAACGCCGCATCTCGGTGGTCGCGCACCGGGACGGCGGCCGCACGCTGAGCGCGTACCGCAAGGACGACCCCGACGCCTGCGCCCTCTCCGTGCGGCTCTCCGCGGGAGAGTCCGCCGCGCTGATCGACGCGCTGCTCCCCGACCACCACAGCCCCAGCCTGCTCTCCACGACCGAGCTGGGACTGGTCGCCGAGCGGATCGAGCTGTCGTCGGTCTCGCACTGGAACGGACGGCTGCTGGGTGACACCCGCATGCGGACCGAGACCGGTGTGTCGATCGTCGCCGTACTGCGCCGGGCCGAGGCCATCCCCTCGCCGACGCCGGACTTCCGGCTGGCGGGCGGGGACACCCTGATCGTGATCGGCACCCGTGAGGGCGTGGAGTCGGCCGCGACCATACTCGGAAGGGAGTGACACGTGCACTCATCCGCGGTCTTCCTGATCGAGTTCGGCGCCATCATCCTCGGTCTCGGACTGCTCGGCCGGTTCGCCGGACGCTTCCAGTTCTCCCCGATACCGCTCTACCTGCTGGCCGGGCTGGCGTTCGGCGAGGGCGGGCTGCTGCCGCTGGGCACCAGTGAGGAGTTCGTCGCGATCGGCGCCGAGATCGGCGTCATCCTGCTGCTGCTCATGCTCGGCCTGGAGTACACGGCGACCGACCTGGTCTCCAACCTCAAGACGCAGTACCCGGCGGGTCTGGTGGACGCCGCCCTGAACGCCCTGCCCGGCGCGGCGATGGCGCTGCTGCTGGGCTGGGGCCCGGTGGCGGCCGTCGTCCTCGCCGGAGTCACCTGGATCTCCTCCTCCGGTGTCATCGCCAAGGTCCTCGGCGACCTGGGCCGGCTCGGCAACCGTGAGACCCCGGTGATCCTGAGCATCCTGGTCCTGGAGGACCTCTCCATGGCGGTCTACCTGCCGATCATCACGGCCCTGCTGGCCGGTGCCGGGATCGCGGCGGGCAGTCTGACGCTCGCCATCGCGCTCGGTGTCGCCGGGCTCGTGCTCGTCGTCGCGGTGCGCTACGGCCGGCACATCTCCCGGTTCGTCTCCAGCGACGACCCCGAGAAGCTGCTGCTGGTGGTGCTGGGGCTGACCCTGCTGGTCGCCGGTGTGGCGCAGCAGCTGCAGGTGTCGGCGGCCGTGGGCGCGTTCCTCGTCGGCATCGCGCTGTCGGGGGAGGTGGCCGAGGGTGCGCACGGTCTGCTCTCACCGCTGCGGGACCTGTTCGCCGCGGTGTTCTTCGTCTTCTTCGGGCTGCACACGGACCCGGCGAGCATCCCGCCCGTCCTGCTGCCGGCGCTGGCCCTGGCGGTCGTGACCACCGGCACGAAGATCGCGACCGGTTACTGGGCCGCCAAGCGGGCGGGGATCTCGGTGAAGGGGCGGTGGCGGGCCGGGGGCACGCTGGTGGCCCGCGGCGAGTTCTCCATCGTGATCGCCGGGCTGGCCGTCACGTCCGGCATCGAGCCGCGGCTCGGGCCGCTGGCCACGGCGTACGTGCTGATCCTGGTGATCGTGGGCCCGCTCACCGCGCGGTACGCGGAGCCGGTGGCGATGCTTCTGACCCGGGGGTCCACGGCGGTCGCTCCTGCGGAGGGCGAGGCGGAGGGCGAGGGCGAGGGTGAGGGCGAGGCGGGAGGAGAGCTGAGCCGCGACCTGGTCCCCACTCCGGACACCCCCGCGGAGAAGTAACGCGGGGTACCGGGGAGGGGGAGGGGGCGCGGTGGCGTACCGGGTGCGGCCCGGTCGGGGTGGCCCGCGCAGTTCCCCGCGCCCCTGGGTGGGATGGGGGTGCTGTGGGACGTCGGGTGCGGGCGGGCGGGGGGAAAAGCTGGGGCGGAGCCCCGCTTTTCAGGGGCGCGGGGAACTGCGCGCTCAGCCCCCACCGGGCCGCACCCGGATCCCCGTAGGGGTCAGGCCCCCGGCCCGGTGGGAGACGGTTCCCGTCTTCCGGGAACGGCTGTCAGACGCCGACGCCGAAGTCGGACGCGATGCCCGCCAGACCGGACGCATACCCCTGCCCCACGGCCCGGAACTTCCACTCGGCGCCGTGCCGGTACAGCTCGCCGAAGACCATCGCCGTCTCGGTGGCCGCGTCCTCGGACAGGTCGTAGCGGGCGATCTCGGCGCCGCCGGCCTGGTTGACGACCCGTATGAAGGCCCCCCGCACCTGCCCGAAGCTCTGCCCACGGCTCTCGGCGTCGTGGATGGAGACCGGGAAGACGATCTTCGCGACCTCGGCGGGCACGGCGGCGAGGTCGACCTTGACCGACTCGTCGTCGCCCTCGCCCTCACCGGTGAGGTTGTCACCGGTGTGCTCGACCGAACCGTCCGGGCTCTTGAGGTTGTTGTAGAAGACGAAGTGCTGGTCGGACAGCACCTTGCCGGAGGCGTCGACGAGCAGCGCGGAGGCGTCGAGGTCGTAGTCGGTGCCCGTCGTCGTCCGCACGTCCCAGCCGAGGCCGACCAGCACGGCGGTCAGGCCCGGCACCTCCTTGCTGAGCGAGACATTGCCGCCTTTGGACAGGGAAACTCCCACGCTGATCTCCTTGTTGGTGCGGACGTACGTCGTGAAAAAAATCTACAGCACTGTAGAAAATAAGGAAGGCGACCTTCAGCCCGCGTTCTCGCCCTCCCGGCCCTCCCGGCCTTCCCCGCCCGCCCCGTCGGCGGCCTCGGCGGCCACCAGCCCGCCCGCGAGGCCCACGGCGAGTCCCGCCGTGCCGAGGGCGACCGTCGTGCCGATGCCGGGCGCCGACCGGTCGTGCCCGTACGCGGCGTCGGGCCCGTACGACTCCCGGTGCTCGACCAGCTCCCGGACCCACCCGTCGACCACGGTGTTCCAGTCGTGGTGCGCGGCCGGCCCGTGGGAGTGGGGGACGGTGAACCGGATGAGCGTGTCGTCGCCCGCGGAGAGGCGGCCGCCGCGCTTGTCCGCCTCCAGGACCACCTCCATGGCGGCGGGGGCGGCGAGGAAGGTCAGCTCGATCTCGCGCACCGCGTGGGCGTACTCGGCCGAGGGGGTGAGCTCCAGCTCCTGGCGGAAGGGGAGTTGCTGCCCGGTGCCGCCGATCCGGCCCGGTTCCAGGCCGGCGGACCGGAAGCCGAAGCCGAGCTGCCCGAAGGCCTCCAGGATCGCCTCCTGCGCGGGCCGCGGCGTCACGACCAACCGGTCCAGGCCGCCTCCGTCCGGGCCGCCCCCGTCCGGGCCGCCTCCGTCCGGATCGTCCTCGTCGTCCCGCGCGCCCGCCGCCGACAGCTCCGTACGCAGCCCGAGGGTGATGCCCACCTCCCGCCCGTACACCTCGGTGACCGGTGTCTCCCACGGGAGTGCGACATCGAACGGAACGGTCCGCTCCGCACCCGCGCCGAGGCGGAACCCGCCACAGACGGTGAACCGCTCGAAGACGACCGGGCGCCCACCCTCCCCGGCCCCGTTTGTCTCCCCGGCCCCGGCCCCGGCCCCGGGCCCGACCCGCGCGACGAGTTCCAGTGCGATCCGCTCGATGTCGACGTCCGCGTCGCCGCCCGCCAGCCGGACCTCGCCCGACAGCGTGCCGCCCGGCAGGACGGGCCCCGGGCCCAGGACGGTGTCCACCGTGGGACCACCCACACCGAGCGATCCGGGCAGCCGTTCGAACTCCATCGAGGGGTCCACTCCTTCGTGTGCGGGGTCGCGCTCTACGTACCTGTAGAAGGGTAAGGGGCTCCCTACTTTGCTATTCCTTTACACTGGTGGGTGTTCGAACGACGACGTGTGACAACAACCGAGGAGCGACGGTTCCACCATGGGTGAACCTCCCAGTATCAGCCGTGCCACGCCCGGCCCGGAACGCATGCGTACGGGAGCGGGGGTGGCACGGTGACCGAGGTCCTGCTGCTTCTGCTCGCCCTGTCCCTCACCCTCGCCTGCGCGCTGTTCGTGGCGGCCGAGTTCTCGCTGACCACGGTCGAGCGGGGTGATCTGGAGCGGGCGGCCGAGGCGGGTGAGCGGGGCGCGGACGGGGCGCTGAAAGCGGTTCGCAAGCTGACGTTCCAGCTGTCCGGCGCCCAGCTCGGCATCACCGTCACCTCCCTGGTGATCGGCATGCTGGCCGAGCCGTCGCTGGCCGTGCTGCTGGAAGGACCGCTGAAGGCGGTCGGCCTGGGCGGCGCGGCCTCGTCGGCGGCCACCCTCCTGGGGGTCGTGGTCTCCACCGTCGTGCTGATGGTGGTGGGCGAGCTGGTGCCGAAGAACTGGGCGATCTCGCGCCCGCTGGCCGTCGCCAAGGTGGTGGCGGGACCGCAGCGCGTCTTCACGGCGGCGTTCGGCCCGTTCATCCGGCACCTCAACAACACCGCGAACCGGTTCGTCCGCCGCTTCGGCCTGGAGCCCGCGGAGGAACTGGCCTCGGCGCGCGGCCCCGAGGAGCTCGTCGCGCTGGCCCAGCACTCGGCCGAGCAGGGCGCGCTGGAACGGGACTCCGCCGAGCTGTTCGTGCGCACCCTGCATCTGGGCGAGCTGACCGCGCAGAACGTGATGACGCCCCGCGTCGACGTGCGGGCCCTGGAGGCCCACGCCATGGCCACCGACGCCGCCAACCTCACGTACGCGACCGGCCTGTCCCGCTTCCCCGTCTACCGCGACACCCTGGACGAGGTCGTCGGCACGGTCCACATCCGTGACGTCCTCGCCCTGGAGCCCGGCGAACGGGCCGTGACCCCCGTCACCGAGCTGGCCACGGCCCCGCTGCTGGTGCCGGACAGCCTGCCCGCCGACCTGCTCCTCGAACGCATGCGCACGGCCCGCACGATGGCCGTCGTCATCGACGAGTACGGCGGCACGGCCGGGGTGGCCACGGTGGAGGACATCGTGGAGGAGGTCGTCGGCGAGGTCCGCGACGAGCACGATCCCGTCGAGGTGTCCGACCTGCTGCCCGCCCCCGCCGCGCCGGACGGCCGCGCGGTGTGGGAGGCGGACGGCGGTGTCCGGCTGGACGAGCTGGCCGGCATCGGGCTGCGGGCGCCGGAGGGTCCGTACGAGACGGTCGCCGGTCTGGTGGCCACGCGGCTGGCGCGGATCCCGGTCGAGGGCGATGTCCTCGACCTGGACGGCTGGCGGCTGGACGTCCTGGACGTGGAGCACCACCGGGCCGACCGCGTCCGCATCACCGAACCGGCCGGCGAGCGGGCGGAACAGCCCGTCGGCCAGAGCGCGCGGGAGTCCCGATGAGCACGTCCACCACCGTCCAGCTGGCCATCGGCGCCCTGACGCTGCTGACCAACGCGTTCTTCGTCGGGGCGGAGTTCGCCCTGATCTCCGTACGCCGCAGCCAGATCGAGCCGCTGGCGCAGGAGGGCAACAAGCGGGCCCGGATGACCCTGTGGGGTCTGCGGCACATCTCGGCGATGATGGCGACCGCCCAGCTGGGCATCACCGTCTCGTCGCTGGTGCTGGGCGCGGTCGCCGAACCGGCCATCGCGCACCTGCTGGAACCCGCCTTCGAGGCGGCCCACGTCCCGCACGGCCTGGTGCACCCGATCGCCTTCGTGATCGCCCTCACCGTGGCCACGTACCTGCACATGCTGATCGGCGAGATGGTCCCCAAGAACCTGGCCCTCGCCGCGCCGGTGCCGGCCGCGCTGCTGCTGGGCCCGGCGCTGGTGGCCCTCACCCGGGCGCTGAAGCCGGTGATCTTCGGCATCAACGCCTTCGCCAACGCCCTGCTGAAGCTGCTGCGCGTCGAGGCCAGGGACGAAGTGGAGTCGGCCTTCACCGACGACCAGCTCGCCCGGATGGTCGTCGACTCCAGTGAGGCCGGTCTCCTCACCGCCGCCGACGGCGAACGGCTGCGGGACGCACTGGAGCTGGGCACCCGCCCGGTCGGCGAGATCCTCGTGCCGGCCCAGCGGATGCGTACCGTCGACGCCACCGTGACGCCGGCGCGGCTGGAGCGGGCCGCCGCCGAGGCCGGCTTCTCCCGGTTCCCCGTGACCGGCGGGGACGGCACGCTGCTCGGCTACCTCCACATCAAGGACACCCTCGGGGTCGCCGACCGCGACCGCCCGTTCCCGCGGAGCGCGCTGCATCCGGTGACCCGTGTCCGCATCGACACCCCGCTCGACGACACGCTCACCGCCCTGCGGGCCACGGGCAGCCACCTCGCGGCGGTCACCGGAGAGGCGGGCAAGGTCCTCGGCTTCGTCACGATGGAGGACGTCCTGTCGGAACTGGTCGGTCCGGCCCCGGCGGGGGTCTGACCGGCGCCGGTCCCGGGCCGGTCACCGCAGCGGTCGGCGGACCCACACCGCGCGGGACGCCGCGTCCGGGCCGGCACCGGGTCCAGGACCGGCACCGGGCCCGGGCCCGGGCCCGGAACCGGAACCGGCGCCGGACCCGGGGCAGGGCTCGGTGGCGGGGATGCCGTACCTCGTCCATCCCCAGGCACGGAAGGTCTCCGCAGCCGCGCCGTCCGTCGGCACGCCGTTCGTCGTCGCCATGACCAGCTCGGTCTCCAGCCGGACCAGCAGCCGTTCGACCAGGCGTGTCGCGATGCGGCGGCGGCGGTGGCCCGGCAGCACCATCAGCTCGGCGAGCAGGAACGTACGGCCCGAGGCGGTGTGCTCCTCGACGTCGGCCGGCAACGCCCCCCGGAAGTCCGGCCGGCCCTCTGCGTCGGACGGCGCCCGGAACCCGTACGCGCAGCCGACCGGCTCGGCCGCGTCGGCGACCACCATGTCGAAGCCGGTGTGCTGCACATGCTGCTCCAGCCGGTGCAGGAAGCCCTGCCGGTCGGGGGGTACGGCCCCCGCCGCGCCCTCACCCGCACCCCGGTACGCGCCGACGTACACGTCCGCGACGGCGTTCCGCTGTTGCTCGGCCTGCCACCGGGACAGTCTGCGCAAGTACACCTCTGCCATACGGGCCTCCCCCCGGCCGCGGGACGGATATCCCCGGACTCGGCATCATCACAGCCGGAGCCGCCGGGGTAAACGGTGCCTCGGCGTCCTGTCGACGGGCCGTCATACGCGGCGGACCACCCCGGGGGGTGGGCACGACCGCCGGTCTCGCCTACTCTCTGGACAGAATGACAAACAGGACTCGCCCAGAGCCCGCGAGTTCTGAACCGTGAACGGTGAACTGTGTCGAAGCCGTGTCCGCGGCTTCCCTCGCGCCCCCGGCCCCCGGGTGCATCATCCCCCTGATCCCGGGCGCCAGGACGATGCGATCGCCACCACCGAGGGAACAACCTCTCGCCCCCTCGCGCACGGGCCCCTGACCACAAGTCCCTTGCGGATCCGCCGGCGGTGCACTCCCGCGTGCCGCCGCGATCCGACGAGGGATCTCCGGCCCTGAACCGTCGTCGGGGGGCGACGCGGAGGGCAGTGCGGTCGCCGCCGGTGAGCACGACACCGGCGGCGGCCCGCACACACCTGGACGCCCCGCACGGGTGTTCCCGGCGGCGGGCGTCAGCCGACGCACACCACGAGCAGGCGGAGCTGCGACGAGGGGGCACCGGTGCCCGGGTCCGCGGGGGACCGTGTGACGGCGTCGGCCGCGGGGCGCCGGGCGTCCGGCCGCGCCGACGGCGGCCGGGTGTCCCGCGACGCCCCTTCCCCGGCGGAGCCCGCGACCTCCGGCGCCGAGGCCGCCTCCGCACGGTCGCCCGGGTACCGGTCCGGCGCGGTGCACGTCAGGCCGCCCCCGACGAGCGCGACGGCGGTCGCGACCACGGCCCGCGCTGGTTCTTCCTCCACCGGGCGAGCTGACGGCGCCGCGCGGCCCGCCCCTGCGGTACGGCCTGCGCACCTGCGAAGCCGTCGTACGGGTCCGGACCCGTGGCCAGGTCCGTACTCAGGTCCGGATCCAGGTCTGTGCCCGTGGCGGCGCTCCCGGCGGTCATGGTGACCCGGGGCCGGACGGTGTCACGGATGACGGCGACCGGGGCTGTGACGAGGCCTTCCCGGGACTGTGTGCAGTCTGTGTGACGCTCCTGCGCGGAACCCGTCACAGGGCGACGGCTCCTTCGGGACGCCGGTCAGTCCCCCCGCTTCCCGGCGCCCGCCGCCCGCCGGTACTCGTCGTTGATCCGCTGTGCTTCTTCGAGCTGGTCCTCGAGGATCACGATGCGGCAGGCCGCGTCGACCGGGGTCCCCCGGTCCACCAGCTCACGCGCGCGGGCCGCGATCCGCAGCTGGTAGCGGGAGTAACGCCGGTGTCCGCCCTCGGAGCGCAGCGGAGTGATGAGCCGCGCCTCGCCGATGGCCCGGAGGAAACCGGGAGTGGTGCCGAGCATCTCGGCGGCCCGTCCCATCGTGTACGCGGGATAGTCGTCGTCGTCCAGTCGATCGCCCAGCGGACTGTCTTCTGTCATGTCACCTCGTTCTGCAACGCGTCTGGGGGCCCTGGCGCCGTACGGCACCAGGGCCCCGAAGGAAATTGAACACCATCTGCCGGCGCTACTGTCGCGCCGACCTTCTGTTTCCGCAGTCCGGCCCGGGAGAGGGCCTGGAGTACGGGGATCGCGGATGCGTGACCGGGGACCACCTTCCAATCCGGGGTCTTGCGGTACCCGGTCCGAATCCTCTCGGCCGGGCGATCCTGATGGCGTCTGCTCCGTCCTTCCTGTCACGACCTGCGAACTTCACTTGCACGTACGGGTACTCCGCCCGCCAGTTCGTGTCTGCCGGGCCCTGCTCGACCTTGTCTACGAGAGAAACCTTAGCCACAGTCCCGGCCAATGTCTACTCTGGCAAAGGTAGATTTTGGTTGGCACGGGTTCCAGTTATCCTGCCGTCGTCCCCGCGGGGGGTAAGTGCGGGGCCCACTGGATAGAATCGGCTCTCATGTCGAACCCTGACGAACTGCTCGTCGGCATCGCTGCCCTGGTGGAATCCGGGCAGAGCAACCGGATGTCGCTGACCGTGGTTACCGGTGGTGCCGTCATCACCGGCCGACTGGCTCCCGAGGACGTGTGGCGGGGGCGGGTCTCGGAGGTGCTGAAGGACTCGGAGCACCTCGGCCCGTTCGCCGGTATCTTCCTCGCCGGCCGGAGCAAGGACCGTGAACACCGCGAGGACCATGAACACCGCGAGGGCCGCGACGAGGCGCCCACGCACCTGCACTTCCATCTCGCCCGCATCCTGCAGGGCAATGTCGGGATCCCCGAGACCGGCGGGATGTACCGCGTCGCGATCGAGGACGTCAGCGCCTGGACCATGGGCGACTTCAGCTACTCCGACCACTGACCACCGACGGACAGACGAGGGAGGGCCCTGCCGACATGTGTCGGCAGGGCCCTCCCTCGTCGCTGTACCGGTGACCCGTACAGCCGCTGTCCGGCGGGTCAGCCGGCGACGACCGCCGGCGGCTGGGAGTCGCCCAGCATCGCCGGCTGGGAGTCGCCGAGCATCGCCGAGGCGTTCTCCAGCGGGCTGAGGGCACGCGGGGCGGGCGCGGGCTCCTCGGCGCTGCGGCAGGTGAAGCCGAGCCGGGCCATGGCCCGGGTGACCTCGCCGCCGGTGAAGTCGCGGCGGTCCTGCCGGGTGATGACCTCGCCCACCTGCTTGACGGGGTACTGGCGGCGGCCGATGACCACGGACTCACCCGTGATGGCCTCGGGCTTGATGCCCTTCATCGAGTCCAGCACCCCGCCCTTGGTGAGGTCGAACGGGAACCGGGCGATGACACAGCGCATGATGCCTCACAGTCACAGAGGAGTGGGGAGAAGGAGGGCCGGGCCGACCGGGGGGACCCAGGCTACCGAAGGCGTGGGGACTACGCTGCCGCGTCGACGGCGGAAGAGCGCGGCGCCGAGCGGCGTGCGGTGTCGCCGACGGACCGGCTCCGGCCGCCACGGCCGCGGCGGCCGCGGGACGCGGAGGGGGACGACGAGGACGCGCTGCGCCGGGGGCGCTCCGAGGCGGGCGCGGTGATGGTGACCGGGACGCCCGAGGGGGCCTGCGCGCCGGTGATGCGGCCCAGCTCGGCCTCGCCCGAACGCACTTGCGTGGTCTGCGGGTTGATGCCCGCGGCGACCATCAGCCGGCTCATCTCCCGGCGCTGGTTGGGCAGGACCAGCGTGACGACGCTGCCGGACTCGCCCGCGCGGGCCGTGCGGCCGCCGCGGTGCAGGTAGTCCTTGTGGTCGGTGGGCGGGTCGACGTTCACGACGAGGTCGAGGTTGTCGACGTGGATCCCGCGCGCCGCGACGTTCGTCGCCACCAGCACCGTCACGTGTCCGGACTTGAAGCGGGACAGCGTCCGCGTGCGCTGCGGCTGGGACTTGCCGCCGTGCAGGGCCGCCGCCCGGACACCGCTGTTCAGCAGGTGCTCGGTGAGCCGGTCCACCGCGTGCTTGGTGTCCAGGAACATGATGACCCGGCCGTCGCGGGCCGCGATCTCGGTGGTCGCCCGCTGCTTGTCCGCGCCGTGCACGTGCAGGACGTGGTGCTCCATGGTGGTCACGGCGCCCGCGGACGGGTCGACGGAGTGGACCACGGGGTCGGTCAGGTAGCGGCGGACCAGGAGGTCGACGTTGCGGTCCAGTGTGGCCGAGAACAGCATCCGCTGGCCGCCGGGGCGCACCTGGTCGAGCAGCTCGGTGACCTGGGGCATGAAGCCCATGTCGGTCATCTGGTCGGCCTCGTCGAGAACCGTGATGGACACCTGGTCCAGGCGGCAGTCGCCACGGTCGATGAGGTCCTTGAGGCGGCCGGGGGTCGCGACGACCACCTCGGCGCCGGCCCGCAGCGCGCCGGCCTGGCGGCCGATCGACATACCGCCGACGACCGTGGTCAGCCGCAGCTGCAGGGAGCGGGCGTACGGGGTGAGCGCGTCGGTGACCTGCTGGGCCAGCTCGCGGGTGGGGACGAGGACCAGGGCGAGCGGCTGCCTCGGCTCGGCGCGCAGTCCCGCCGTACGGGCGAGGAGCGCGAGGCCGAAGGCGAGGGTCTTGCCCGAGCCGGTGCGGCCGCGGCCGAGCACGTCGCGGCCCGCGAGCGAGTTCGGCAGGGTCGCGCCCTGGATCGGGAACGGGACGACCATGCCCTCGTGGACGAGGGCGGCGAGCAGCTGCTCCGGCATGTCGAGGTCGGAGAACGCCTCGACGGCGGCCAGCGCCGGGGTGACCGACTTCGGCAGGGCGAACTCGCCCTGGGGGCCGCTCGGCCGGCGTCCGTAGCCTTCGCTGCGGCGGGGGGCGCCGGAGCGGAAACCGCTCTTCGCGGGACCCGGACTCGAGGTGCGGGTGCGGGAGTAGCGGTCATTCGTGCGCGTGCGGTTCACGTGGAACCTTCCTTGACATGGCGCGTATCAAGGAATTCCCGCGAAGAACGAGCAGCGCAGAGAATTGCAAGAACGAGCCGAAGAAAAGAGGAGCCGAATCGGTTGGGGAATCGAAATCGGCGGAGAATGTTCGCGGGGCGGTCCACCCGGCGCGGTGCACTGTTCCCTGGACGGGGCCGGCCCGGGGGCCGGTCGTTCTTCCGTGTGCGAGCCGGGTCCGGAGGATTTTCATCCGGAGCTCGACGGAGAACCCCGTGGTGCGGGCGGCGGTGCGCGGGTGACGACGTGCGACCTGGCGGAGTGCGGGTCGCGGAACCCCGGAAAGCAGCGAGCTGGGGCCCGCACCCCAAGGTGCGGGCCCCAGCTGCGAAGTGCGTGCCGACGATCAGGCGGGAACGATGTTCTCGGCCGTCGGGCCCTTCTGACCCTGCGCGATGTCGAACGTGACCTTCTGGCCCTCGTTCAGCTCGCGGAAGCCCTGGGCGGCGATGTTCGAGTAGTGGGCGAAGACGTCGGCGCCGCCGCCGTCCTGCTCGATGAAGCCGAAGCCCTTTTCTGCGTTGAACCACTTCACGGTACCGGAAGCCATTTTTTTCTCCTTCGGGGCGGTGCTCGGAGTGCACACTGCGTGTACTCCGTGTCGCCGTGATGATCACCCCGCCGGAAATAACCGGAGCCATAAAGGATCCCCACCCGAATGAACTGGTGGGGACACCTGCAAGATTTTCGGGAACCACAACTGCAACTGAGATCGACACTAGCACGGTGGGCAGGTCTTTGCAGGGTCTGCTAAATCACACGGCCGGTCGGGTAAGTAATATTCATCGCGCTTCGCAGCCAATTCTTACTTTGTTGGCACAGATATTGGCGGACCCGGGGCGCATGGTTTCTGGGTGTCCCGGGTCCGCCCGGTGTCAGGGCTGGATCGGCATGCTCCAGCAGTTGGACGTGGTGGACCGGCCGGAGAGGCGGTCCACCAGCCAGTCGACCGCGTCGCCCTGGTCCGCCAGCAGCGGGGCGAAGTGATTCAGCAGGGCGCTGCCGACGTTCGGCAGGACCACGGGCTTGTAGGTGACGTCGGCGCCCTTGCCGCACCAGTCGACGGCGAGGGTGCGGGCCTGACCGTGCGGGACGAGGTTGTCGCTGGTGCCCGTCGCCAGCCGGACGGGCCCGGACGGCTTGAGCCTGCCGATGCGCTGCCCGTCCAGGAACCTCTTCAGTTCGGGCGAGGCGGCGATGATGTCGCCGAGGGTGCTGCCGTCGGTCGTCCACCGGGTGCTCTTGGTGTAGCCGTAGCCGAGCAGGCCGTCGCCGACGCACATGGTGGACAGGTCGGCGAGGGCCGCCTTCCCGGCGGCGTTCAGGTGTGCCTCGGCGATGGGCCTCAGCTCGGGGTCGGACTGGAGGAACCCGTTGAGCGACCAGCCCAACGCACCGGCCAGTTCGCTGCCGTCGATGGCCTTGGTGACGGCGGCCAGGTCGGCGGGCGGCGCGCCCGCGTAGGTGCCGGCGAGGGTGACGTCGGGGGCGTACGAGGACTGCAGTTCGGCGGCCGCGGCCGTCGCCCCGCCGCCCTGGCTGTAGCCGTACAGCCCGACCGGGGAGGCGGTGGTGACCGAGCCGCCGGTGACCGAACGGGCCGCGCGCACGGCGTCCAGGACCGCGTGCGCCTCGTCGACCCGGTCGACGTAGGTGTGCAGCCGGTCGGTCGCGCCGAGGCCCGCGTAGTCGGTGACGACCACGGCGGTGCCCTTGGCGAGGAGCCGGTAGATCGCCAGGTCCTCGTAACCGACGGACACCGTCTCGCCGTTGAGGGTCAGGGGGTGTTCCAGGCCCATGGACGCGGCGCACTGGTCGCCCTGGCCCAGGGTGCCGGGCGCCACCGCGACCAGGGGGCGCGGTCCGCCGCCCTTCCAGCGGGCCGCCGGTTCGATGTACGCCCCGGTGACGGCGACCGGTTTCCCGTTCGAGTCGGTGGACTTGTACATCAGCCTGGTCGCGGTGCCCGGCAGCGGCCCGTGCAGGCTGGGCAGGCTGAGGGCCAGGGGGAGCGGCTCGCTGCGGACGAGCGTGCCGTTCGCGGCGGGCAGGGCGGTCGGCGGGTTGTAGAACGCGGGGATGGTGACGCCCCGGGACACGACCTCGTCCGCCGCCGTGGCGGCGGTGGCCGTGAGTGCCTGGGCGGTGAGGCAGGCGACGGCGGTGACCGCCGCGGCGAGCAGTCTGTGGCGTGCGGGCATGGCGAACCTCCTGTGGAGCGGCCGGCAGAGAGGTGCACGAGAGCGGCGGCGCGGAGTCGCAGACGCGTCCCACGGGTCTGGCCGTGCCGCTGTGAAGTGGTTCGCCTGGAACTTACCTACGAGTAAGTTACTCGTGGTAGCAGTAGGGAGGTTACGGTTCGGTAACTTGGCGGGGGCCGACGTGGACCAGACCAGGGGCTGACACGGCGGTACGCCCTCTCGTACCGCAGAGGGACCCGGTGGCCCGTCTCTACTGCGTACCGAGTAGCGAAATGTGTCGGCAGCCGCACGACGACAGGACGGGTCTGCACCGGACAGCCTTGGAGGACATTCGGCACCAGATCAGGAGACCTTCTGCCGTGGCTACTTTCCTTTATCGACTGGGCCGTCTGGCCTTCCGGCGTCGCTGGTACGTCGCCCTGGTGTGGGCGGCCGTCCTGGCCGCGGTCGGCCTGGGCGCGATGAAGGCCCCGGCTGCCGCGGACGAGGGGTTCGCCATGCCGGGCATCGAGTCCCAGAAGGCGTTCGACCTGATGGAGCAGCGCTTCCCCGGGGCGTCGGCCGACGGCGCGACCGCCCGGGTCGTCTTCGTCGCACCGGACGGCAGGAAGGTCACCGCCGCCGGGAACAAGCGGGCCGTCGAGAAGGCCGTCACCGAACTGGGCGACGGCACCCAGGTCGCGAGCGCCGCCGACCCCTTCGAGACGCGGGCCGTCAGCAAGGACGGCACGACGGCGTACGCGACCGTCACCTACAAGGTCGAGCCCCAGGACCTGACCGACGCGAGCAGGTCCCACCTGGAGGAGGCCCTCGTCGGGGCCCGGGACTCCGGGCTGACCGTGGAGGCCGGCGGCACCGCCATGGAGGACACCGGCGGGCCGGGCGGCGCGGCCGAGCTGATAGGCGTCGCGATCGCCGCGGTCGTCCTGCTGGTCACCTTCGGTTCCCTCGCCGCGGCCGGGCTGCCGCTGCTGACCGCCGTCATCGGCGTCGGCATCAGCATGGCCACGATCCTGACCCTGGCCAGCACCTTCGGCCTGTCCGCCACGACCGGCACCCTCGCGATGATGCTCGGCCTCGCGGTCGGCATCGACTACGCCCTGTTCGTGGTCTCCCGCTACCGCGAGGAGCGCGCCAAGGGCCGTACGCCCGAGGAGGCCACCGGGCTGGCCGTCGGCACCGCCGGTTCCGCCGTCGTCTTCGCGGGGCTCACCGTCGTCATCGCCCTCGCCGGACTCGCGGTGGTCGGCATCCCGATGCTCACCAAGATGGGTCTGGCCGCGGCCGGCGCGGTCGTCGTCGGTGTGCTGATCGCGCTGACGTTCGTCCCCGCGCTCCTCGGCTTCTGGCCGAACGCCGTGCTCACCCGGCGGGCCCGCAGGAGCGGCCGGGTCGCCCAGAACACCCAGAACACCCAGAACACAGAGAACACAGAGAACACCAAGGACAACGGGGGCACGCGCTGGGCGCGGTTCGTCCTGCGCCGCCCCGTGCCCGTCCTGCTGCTCGGTGTGGTGGGCCTCGGCGTGCTCGCCGTGCCGGTGGCCGACCTGCAGCTGGGCATGCCCGGCGACGAGGCGAAGTCGACCGCGACCACCGAGCGCCGCGCCTACGACGCGCTCGCCGAGGGCTTCGGCCCCGGTTTCAACGGCCCGCTGACCTTCGTCGTGGACGCCAAGGGCGACTCCGACGCCAAGGGCGCCGTGGAGACCATCTCCGGGAAGATCGGCGGCACGGACGGTGTCGTGTCCGTCTCCCCGGCGCGCTTCAACGAGGCCGGCGACACGGCGGTCTTCTCCGTCGTGCCCTCCACCGCGCCGACCGACCAGAAGACCAAGGACCTCGTACAGACCATCCGCGACGAGCGGCCCGGGATCGAGTCGGGGACCGGGGCGACCTTCGAGGTCACCGGCACCACCGCGATGAACATCGACATCGCCCAGAAGGTCCAGTCGGCCCTGGTCCCCTACCTGGTCGTGGTCGTCGGTCTGGCGATCATCCTCCTCATGGTGATCTTCCGGTCCCTGCTCGTCCCGCTGAAGGCGGCTCTCGGCTTCCTGCTGTCCGTCCTGGCGTCCCTCGGCGTGGTCGTCCTGGTCTTCCAGCAGGGCCACGGCGCGGGCATCATGGGCGTGGAGCAGACCGGGCCGATCATGAGCCTGATGCCGATCTTCCTGGTGGGCATCGTCTTCGGTCTGGCCATGGACTACGAGGTCTTCCTGGTCTCCCGGATGCGCGAGGCGTACGTCCACGGCGAGACGCCCGAACAGGCGGTGACCAGCGGGTTCCGGCACAGTGCCCGGGTCGTGGTGGCCGCCGCGCTGATCATGATCGCGGTCTTCGCCGGGTTCATCGGTGAGAGTGAGCCCATGATCAAGATGATCGGGTTCGGACTGGCCACCGCCGTCCTCTTCGACGCCTTCGTCGTCCGCATGGCGATCGTGCCCGCCGTCCTCGCGCTGCTCGGCCACCGGGCCTGGTGGCTGCCGGGCTGGCTGGACCGGCTGCTGCCCCGCGTCGACGTGGAGGGCGAGGCGCTCAGCCGCCGCCCCGGGACGGACCGGGCCCCCTCCGACGAGGCCGACCTGGAACCGGCGCGCACCTGAGACGACCACCCTCCCCCCCCCGGGACGGGGCCGCCCGTGACGAGCGACACGGGCGGCCCCGTCGGCCGTTCGCACCCGGAAGCGTCCACGATGTCCCCGACGGATGCAGTCCACCCACCGGAGAACCCGATGTCCAGCAGCCTGGAGCGCTACACGGACCGCCTGGAGCGGTACGCGGACCGCCACCCGCGCGTCATCGACGTGGCCCTGGCCGCGGTGCTGATGGGCTCCGCGACCCTCGGCAGCTCGCTCACCCTGCCCGGCACCGACCCGCCGGACCACGACAGCGCCGGGACCATCCTCATGGGGGTGTCCTGCCTGGCCCTGCTGAAGTACCGCGGGTACCCGCGCACCACCGTCGCCGTGACCACGGTCTGCACGGTGATCGCGATCAACCTGGGATACCTGGTCACGCCCCTGCTGCTGGCTCCGGTCATGGCGGCGCTGTACTGGCTGGCCGTCCTCAGCGACGAGAGGACCACCCGCCTCCACGGCATCACCGTCATGGCGGTGGTGACGGCCGGCTCGGTGCTGTCCGACTCGTCGGACGGGCACTCGATCGTGCTCAGGACGGTCGGGCCCTTCTTCTGGCTGCTGCTGCCGATCGCCGCGGGCAACATGACGCGGCTGCGGCGCGCCTATCTGAAGGCCGTGCAGGCCCGTGCCGAGCACGCCGAGCGCACCCGGGAGGAGGAGGCGCGGCTGCGCGTCACCGAGGAGCGCATGCGGATCGCCCGCGAGCTGCACGACGTCGTCGCCCACCATCTGGCCCTGGCCAACGCGCAGGCCGGCACCGCGGCCCACCTCGCGGTCAGCGATCCGGAGCAGTCGCGGAGGATCCTCACCGACCTGACCGGGACCACGTCCTCCGCGCTGCGCGAGCTGAAGGCGACGCTGGGGCTGCTGCGGCGCAGCGACGACCCGGCCGCCCCGTCGCTGGAGCCGTCGCCCGGCCTCGACGGACTGCCCGGCCTGGTGGCGGCGTGCGCGTCGGCCGGGGTCACGGTCACGGTGGCCACGGAGGGCGAGCCGCAGCCGCTGTCACCCGGGGTGGACCTGACGGCGTTCCGGATCGTGCAGGAGGCGCTGACGAACGTGACCAAGCACGCCGCGGCGGAGACGGCGCACGTGCGGCTCGCGTACGTGGCCTCGCGTCTGCTGATCACGGTCACCAACGACGGTCCGGCGGCCGTGCCGGTCCGCCGGGCCCCGGCGGCCCCGCCCGCTTCGGCGGCCCCGGCAGCCGCTGAGCCGGGGCAGAGCCGGGGCTTCGGCGTCATGGGCATGCGCGAGCGGGCCCAGTCGATCGGCGGTGAACTCTCCGCCGGTCCCCGCCCGGAGGGCGGCTTCCAGGTCACCACGGCGCTGCCGCTGCAGCCGTCGGTGACGGAGGAGACCGGGCCGGAGGGGCCCGGGCGGGCGGAGCAGGCAGAGCCGGCGGAATCCCCGGGACCGCACGCGGCACCGGGGCCGGCGCACGCGCAGGCGGAGGCGGAGGCGGCCGACCCGGGCAGCCCCGCGGCAGGGATCTGCGACCCCCAAGAAGCCTTCCGGGCCTTCAGGGCACTCAAGGCGGCCAAGTCCGAAGGAGACAAGACATGAGCGTCGTCAGGGTGCTGCTCGCCGACGACCAGGCCCTGTTGCGGGCCACTTTCCGGATTCTGATCGACTCCTGTGAGGACATGACCGTGGTCGGGGAAGCCTCCGACGGCGCGGAGGCGGTGGACCTGGCCCGCGCCCACCACCCCGACATCGTCCTCATGGACATCCGCATGCCGGGCACGGACGGTCTGGCCGCCACGTCGGCCATCTGCGCGGACCCGGACCTGGCCGCGACCCGCGTCCTCATCCTGACCACGTTCGAGACCGAGGACTACGTCGCCCAGGCGCTGCGCGCGGGTGCCAGCGGCTTCCTGGGCAAGGACGTCACGGCCGACACCCTGCTGGCCGGTCTGAGAACCGTGGCGTCCGGCGAGGCCCTGCTCTCACCGGGGGCCACCCGCACCCTGATCACCCGCTTCCTGACGTCCCCGGCACCGGGGGGCCGGCTCGCGCCTCCGGAACGCCTGTCCGACCTCACGACGCGCGAACGCGAGGTCATGTCACTGGCGGCGGAGGGCAAGTCCAACACCGAGATCGCCGAGGACCTCACGGTCAGCCCCCTGACGGTACGCACCCACATCCACCGGGCCATGACGAAACTCGGCGCGAGGGACAGGGCCCAACTGGTGGTGATCGCCTACCAGACGGGCCTGGTGCAGGCGGATCCGACGGCACCGTGAGACCCGCCGCGGCCGGGATGTACGGGACGTACAGGACGTACGGGTCGCGGCGGGTCGGTGGGAGACCGTGGGCTCCGGTGGGCTCCGGTGGGTTCCGGTGGGGCTCCGCCGGATCCCGGCAGGCCCGGTGGGATCAGGTGCCGGTGAGGCTGATGGCCACGTCCGTGACGTTCAGGGGGAACTGGCCGACGGCCGTCGGCTCGCCGGTGAGGACGTTGACGCTGTAGAAGAACGCCCGGGTCGCGTTGTACGGCAGGAGCGAGGCGAAGGCGTCGTTCGCGATCGTCTTGCCGTTCGACAGGGTGCTGTAGATGTCCAGGCCCGCGTCCGAGCCGGCGTCGAAGCCCAGGAGGCCGGTCGTGACGAGGCTGCCCGCGTTCGGCGGCGACTGGATGACGACCTGGTCGTTGAACGTGTCGATGTCGAACAGCGTCGTCGCGGTGGACCCGACCAGGTCGTTGTTCGTGTAGCCGGCCGCGGTCACGCCCTGGGCCGCCGTGGTGGCCGGCGGGATGTTCAGCGCGCTGTCCGTGGCCGTCGTGTGGTCGTTCAGGTTGTGCCGCAGGTTCTGGCCGTAGTTGCTGATCACCCGCAGCCGGTCGGCGGCCGGGTTGAAGTCGATGTCGAAGGCCGTGCCGTACAGCGAGGTCTGCAGCTGCGAGACCTTGGTGGCGACCACCGTGTCGGTGGTGGCCGGCGGCATCTTGATCGTGTAGATGCCGCCCTTGTCGCCGACGCCGTACAGCAGGCCGTTCTGCACCCGGAAGTCGATGCCGACCAGCTTGGTGTCGCCGGCGAGCCCGTCGATCACCAGCACCCAGTTGAGCACCTTCGGGTTGTCCGTCAGGAACGTGGACATCAGGGTGCCGTCACCGGCGAGGCCGTACGCCCGCAGGCCGGGGGTGGCGGCGGGGGCGGCGGAGCTGGCGCCGGGCGCGCTCACCGTGAGCGCGGTCGCCGCGGACACGACCGCCACCGCCACCGCGATTCTCTTTCTCCATGCTGCTTTCATCATTATTTCCCTCCCGTTCGCGCGTGCCGGAAAAGTGCCGTTCCCTGTTCCTCATTAAGCCCAGGCGCCTGCGGCCCCACAAGCGGATCGCTTCACAAGTACGCCCGGATCAAGGAACTTTGCGCACGGTGACACATGCGTCCCGGGATATCCGCGGCCGATTCACCCGCGGTGACAATCGCCGACCGGTTTTCGTCTGTCGGCGCCCGCTCCGTGCTGACATGCTCATGGCTATGGGGAGTCTCTTCGCCGAGCTGGCCCGGCAGGCGTCGGCCAACGCCCGCCGCGAGGTCGAGACGTACGTGCGCGAGATCCCGGAACTGGGATCACTGGACTCGAACTCCCGGGCCAGGACCGAGACGATCGAGTACGCGGTGTGGTTCAGGCGCCGGACCGTCGAACTGGCCCCGGAGAACGGCAGGCTGACCGACGGCGACCTCGGCTACATCGCGTCGATGGGCGGGGCGCGGGCCGGCGCGGGCATGTCGCTGGACTCACGGCAGCGCGTCCTGCGTGTGCACACCGAGCTGATGCTGCGCGAGATCAACGAGGCGACCGAGGCCCAGCGCGGCGGTGACGTCGAGGAACTCATGCGGATCATGAGCTGGTTCGCCCCGCAGGGCGAGCGCGGCATCGGCGCCTACCGCCAGGGCTTCGTGACCGCGATGCGCCGCCGGTTGCCGTACGTCGCCCAGGTCGGCCTGCTCGCCCGGTCGCTGCTGTCCGGGGACCCCATGGCGGCGGAGCTCGCCCACGTCACGGGCATGGAACTCGCCGAGCACTACACGGTCACGGTGATCCGGGTGCCCGACTGCCCGCTCGACGACCGTGCCTTGGAGAACGGCATCGAGGAGCTGGTGAAGGCCCGCCGGGTGCCGGTGACCTGGAGTCCGTCGGTCCGGAGCCCGGGAGGGGACGGAGACGGAGACGGGGAGGGGATCGGACGCAGGGGTCAGGGCAGGGGCGGTGAGCTCATCGCCCTGGTGCCGGGGAGCACGGACGCCCCCGCCCCCGTTCTCGCCGGTGCCGGTGCCGGTGCCGGTGCCGGTGCCGGAGACGAGGGAGGAGGCGGAGTCGGAGGCGGAGGCGAGGAGGCCGTGCGACCGCCCGCCGTCGACGCGCTCGTGACGGACTTCGCCCCGGTCCTCGGCCGTTTCTGCGCCGTCGGTACCGCCGGCGCGCCCCGGTCCGGGCTGGCCGGCGCCCTCGACCGGGCCCGCCGGATCAGCAGGGCGGCCCCGCTGCGGCGGACGACCGCGCGACTGCGGCCGCACACGATGGCGGACGTCTTCGTCGAACTCGCCGTGGCGGAGGTGCCGTTCGTCGACGACTGGCTCCAGACGGTGGCCCGGCGCCTGCGGCCGGGCCCGGACCTGCTGCTCACCCTGGACGCGTACTACCGCCACGACATGAACCGCGGCCCCGCGGCGGAAGCCCTCAACGTCCACCCGCGCACCCTGGACTACCGGCTCCGCCGGGTGCGCGAGCTCACGGACATCGACCCGGGCTCGACGCACGGCGTCCGCGTCCTCGGCGCGGTCGTCACGCGGAGCCTGTCGGGGGCGTGGCGGATCAGCCCGTGACGTCGCCCATGACGTCGCCCGTGATGTCGTCCGGGACATCGAAGGAGGCGGCGCGGGGCACGAACGCCGTGTCGCCGTCCTCGGCCGTCGCCAGCGCCGAGATGTGCCAGGTGCCCCGGTCCAGCTCGGCCTCCTCCGCCTTCGTGACCTTCAGCGTGTACGTGCAGCGGGACGTCCCGTCCGAGACGCTCCGGCACTTCGCGTCGTCCACGGACCGCAGCTCCGCCTCGGTCGGGTCCAGCTCCGAACTCGCGGGCCACGCGATGACCTTGAGCCCGCGGACGCCCGAGTCGTCACTCACCTCCGTGGTGAAGGTCAGCGAACCCGCGCCGCCGCCGGCCGGAGCGACGTAACGCGCCGAGCTGTTCTCCAGGGCCGTCCCGGAGGAGGTGGAGGCCATGGCGAGCCCGCCGGCCGCGACCGCGCCGACGACGGCGACACCGATGAGCGACGAGACGAGAATGCGCTTGGACATGAGTGGGCCCCCTGATTTTCTGAAATTGGATACGTGGCCGCATCCGCGATTCCGCGGTACGCAACGGAATGGAGCGCGATGGAACGCAATGGAGCGCAATGGAACGGAAAGAAATCGGAGAGTGCCGCGTGGAAAAGCAGGAAAGCGCGGTGTGATTCGTTCGCTTTTCGCCGCGGTCGTTCTCCCGATGTGTTCGAGATTACGGTCCGGTGCGTCGCGCGGTCGTCGCGCCGCCGGATGAGCGGTGCCTGCAACCAGAGGTAGAGGCGGTCCGCCTCCGGTCGGATCCGGGCCGCCCGCCCGCGGCCATAGCCTTACCGGGTCATGAAATCTGCCCTCGCCGTGAAGTCCGTCGTACGCCGCGCCGACGACCGGCTGCTCCCGCTCCTGCTGCTGTGCGCCCAGGCCGTGGTGTGGCCCGGGGCGGCGCTCCTGCGCGGGTCCGCGCCCGGCGCGTCCGCCCTGCTCGTGGCGGTCCTGGTCGCCGGACCGGTGACGGCCGCGCTCGCCCTGCGGCGTACGCGCCCGGTCCCCGCCCTCGTCCTGGTCGCCGCCGCCTGCGCGCTGGGCGCCGGCCCGCTGCCCACCGGGGCGACGGCGGTCCTGGGGACCGCGGGTGTCGCACTGGCGCTGTTCACCGTGGCGGCCGAACGGGACACCTTCACCGCCGTGCTGTGCGTCACGGCACTCGCCGCCTGGCAGCTCCTGCAGAACCTCAGCCTGCACGGGCTCAGCGACCGCGACGGACTCGACCTCGTCCTGACGGCCCTGCTGTACGCCACCGCGTGCGGCGCCGGCCTCCTCGTCCGGCGCACCCGCCGGGCCCACCGGACGGCCGAGCTCCTGCTGAAGCGGGCCGAGGCCGAGCGGCACCGGCTGCCGGCGGCCGAACGGCGGCGGATGGAGAGGGAGCTGCACGACGTCAGCGCGCACCATCTGACGGCCGTGGTGGTCACGGCGGGCGCGGCCCTCGGGTTGCGTGAGCGCCGGCCGGAACTGGCCGAGGAGGCACTGCGGTTCGCGGTCGGTACCGGCCGCGAGGTCACCCGCGCGCTCGGCGCGGTACGGGCGCCTGCGCCCTCCCGGGAGGAACTGTCCCCGCCGGAGGAACGGCTGCGGGAGCTGGTCGAGGGCTTCCGCCGCCTCGACCAGCCGGTGGACTGCGAGATCGACGCGCTGCCGGACGGCGTCGTCGCCGACGCGGCCCACGGCATCGTGCGCGAGGCGCTGACCAACGTGGCCCGGCACGCGCCCGGCGCGCACACGAGCGTGCTGTGCCGGTACGGCGGCACCCGCACCGAGGTCGTGGTCACCAGCGCGGCGCCGCCGTCCGGTGCGACGGCGCACGGGGCGGGCCTCGGCGGGGGACGCGGCCAGAGCTTCCTGCGGTCCCGGGCCCGGGAGGCGGGCGGCACGCTGACCAGCGGGCCCACCGCGGAGGGCGGCTGGGAGGTGCGCGCGGTCCTGCCCGGCCGGACGGCGGCGCCGGCGGAACGGGCCGTGCCGCGGAGCTACCGCGTGGCACAGGTGACGGCCGCCGTCGGACTCGTCCTGCAGCCGCTGCTCCCGGTGCTGGTCGTCCGGTCGCAGACCGTGCCGGACGGGGCGCGGGTGTCGGCGGGCATGCTGTTCGCCCTGCTGGCCGCGGCCCAGGTGGTCGCGCTGCTGTGGCTGCGGCGGGCGCCCCGCACCGCACAGGGCGCCCTGTGCGGCCTGGCCCTGCTGTGGCCGGTGGCGATGGACGCGGGCGACTACACGGGCCCGGTCCTCCTGCCGCCCGCGCTGAGCCTCCTCGCCACGTGCGTGGCGCTCGCCGCGCAGGCGTACCGCGCGGCGGCGGACCCGGCGGACCCGGCCCGCGCGGGCGTGGAGGCGGGCGCGGACAGGGGTACGACGGGTGGGGGTGCGGGCCGGAGCGCGGACGCGGTTCCTCACGCGCTTCGAGGGCTCGCCGTCACCGCTGCGGCGGTGCATGCCGTGGCCGCTGCCGGAGCGGTCCTGGAGCGGGGTACGCCGGTTCCCGTCTGGACGGTGGTCGCGGGCTCGGCCGCCGGGGCGTGCGCGGCGGCCGGCGCGGCCCGGTGGGCCGGTGGCCTGCGCGGGCGGCGGGAACGGGCCGCCCGGGGTGCGCGGGACGAGCGCCTCGCCGCCTGGACCGGGGAGGCGGTCCGGGACGCCTGGGCCGAACGGCGCCGGATCGCCGCCGGGCTGGAGACCACCGTGCTGGCGCGCACCGCCGACATGGTCGCCCAGGCGCAGGCGGGCCGGCTCGACGTGACCGCCGAGCGCGCCCGCGAGGCCCTCACCGCGATGCGCGCCCTGCTCGACACGGTCCGGGACGGCGGGGCGGATCCCGAACTGCGGCCGCAGCCCACCCTCCAGGCCCTCGACCTGCTGGCCCACCAGTCCCGGGCCGCCGGCCGCGACGTCGAGATACGGCTGACGGACCGCGTACCGCGCCGGCTCCCCACCGCCGTGGACCTGGCCGCCTACCACGCCGCCGAGACGGTCCTCGCGGCCGGCGGGGACGAGCCCGCCCTGCTCGAACTCGACGCCGACGGAGATACGTTGACGCTGACGGCCACCGGGGTGCCCCGCGCCGCCCGCCCCGCCGTACGGGAGCTGCTGGCGGCCCGGGCCGCCGCCCTCGGCGGCACCCTGGACACCGGCCCGCCGGGCACGGTCGGCCTCCGGCTGCCGCTCGCCCCGGAACCGCGGACGCGGGAGGACGACGAGGAGAGGGAGCGATGAGCCTCAAGGTGCTGGTCGTGGACGACCAGGGCATCGTACGGGCGGGGTTCGCCGCCGTGATCGACGCCGAGGAGGACATGACGGTCGTCGGCGAGGCCGCCGACGGAGCGGCCGCGGTACGCCTGGCCGCCGAACTCGCCCCCGACGTGATCGTCATGGACGTACGGATGCCCGTGCTGGACGGAATCGCCGCGACCCGGATCATCACCGGCCGCGAGGACGCGCCCCGGGTCCTGGTGCTGACCACCTTCGACCTCGACGCGTACGTCTTCGACGCGCTGCGGGCGGGCGCCTCCGGCTTCCTGCTCAAGGACGTGCACGTGGCCGAACTCCTCCAGGGCATACGGGTGGTGGCCGGCGGGGAGAGCGTGCTCGCCCCGTCCGCGACCCGCCGGCTCATCGGCCACTACGCGTCGGCGCCGGGTGCCGGGACGCGGGCCGCCGACGGACCGGGCGGGCTGGACAGCCTGACCGGCAGCCAGCGCAACGTCCTCGCCCTGGTCGCGTCCGGCCTCAGCAACGCGGAGATCGCCGGCGAGCTCGGCATCACCGTCGGCACCGTCAAGTCCCACGTCAACGCGCTGCTGCGCAAACTGGGCCTGCGCGACCGCGTACAGGCGACGATCCTGGCGTACGACCTCGGCCTCGCCCGCCCGAACCCACCGGGCGCCACCCTTTGACGGCCTGCATCCGACCCGCATCCGACCCGCGTCCGACCCGCATCCAAGGAGTCCGCCCCGTGACCGGCAAGAGCCTCGGCCGGCGCTTCGGCCGCATGTCCCTGCGCCGCCCGATCCGCTTCCTGACCCGCCCCCTCTCCGACGTCTTCGCCCGCGTCTACCTGCTGGGCTGTGCCGCTCTGCTCGGATGGGCGCTGGTGGCGAGCGCGGGCGACGGTTCGGACGGGTCCATGGCGCTCGTCATACCGCTGTTCGCCACCGCCCCGGCCTGTCTCGTGCCGTTGCTGCTGCTGCCGGAAGGGGCCGGCCTGCTCCTGGGCTCCGTCGTCGTCGGGGCACTGGCCAACGCCATGGTCATCGGCTGGTGCGCCCGTGCACTGCGCGGGGGCCGGGACCGGGGCGCGGACCCGGTGTCCTGAGCGTGCGGCTCAGGCGGGGACGCCGGTCCTTTCCCGCTCCGTACCGGCCGGCCGCGCCGACCGCGTCCGCACACCGAAGACCGCCAGGACGACCGCCCCCACCAGCCACGTCCCGGCGATGAAGAAGAAGACGGCCCGGTACCCCTGCCCGGTGTAGAGCGCCGCGACGATCAGCGGCCCCGCGGCGTTGGACAGCCGACCCAGCCCGTAGGACACGCTCGTGCCCAGCGACCGGCTCCGCGTGTCGAAGAGTTCGGGCGAGTAGGCGTACGCGAGGGCCGTGTAGCCGCGCTCGAAGAGGTTCACCAGGAAGCCGAACACGATGATGAGCACGGGGTCGAAGGTGAGCCCGTACAGCAGACCGCACACCGCGATGACCGTACCGAAGGCGACCAGGCACCACTTGCGCTCGAACCGGTCGGTGACCAGTGACGCCAGATAGCAGCCGAGCGGTGCTCCGACGGTGGTGAGGGCCACGTAGAAGACGGACTTCTCGACGCTGAAGCCCTCCTTCGCCAGCAGGGTGGGCGCCCAGCTGGAGTAGCCGAAGAAGCCGATGGTCTGCGTCATCCACAGCACGGACAGCAGCAGGGTCGGGAGCAGGTACTTCTTCCGCAGGAGCAGCCGCAGCGGCGCCTTCGCCGAGGGTGTCCCGGCGACCGGGGGGACGGGCTCGGGAAGGGGACCCTTCTCCGCCGCGACGCTCGCCTCGATCTCCCGCAGCACGGCGTCCGCCGCGTCGTGCTCGCCCCGGCTCTCCAGCCAGCGCGGCGACTCCTTGAGGTGGCGGGCGAACAGGACGAGCAGGATGCCCAGCGACCCCCACAGGTAGACCAGCCGCCACGACCAGTCGTTGAGCGGGACGACCACGCTGGCGACGAGATTGGTGACGGGCGTGCCGCAGATACCGATGGCGATGGCGTACGCCTGGTACTTGCCGCGGATCGCCGACGGATACATCTCGTTGACGTAGACGACCCCCACGACGGTCATCGCCGACAGGCCGGCCGAGGTCAGGACGCGGAACACGCCGAGCGACACGAGGTCCCAGGAGAACACGGCCGCGAACGAGGAGACGCCGAAGAACAGCGTCGTCCACAGCAGGGCCCGTTTGCGGCCCCACCGGTCGGCGATGGACCCGGCGACGATCGCGCCGATGAACATGCCGACGAAGGAGAGCGAGGTGACGTAGGCGACCTGGTCGACGGTCAGGCCCCACAGCTTGATCAGTTTCGGCGCGGTGGTGGCGAAGCTGTTGATGTCCGCGAACTCGAAGAAGTACGCGAAGGCGACGGCGAGCAGGGTGACCTTGTGGAACCGGGAGACGGGGAGCCTGTCCAGCCGGTTCAGCGCGTTGGCTTGGTGCATGAGCGGCCCTTGGGGGAGTCGGTACGAACAGGGGGTCGGTACGAACAGGGAGGAGCGGT